>NZ_CP026995.1:1551012-1861215 GCF_013407185.1 Nitrosopumilus ureiphilus
TTGAAATACAGGCGTGTTGTTTTTGTAATTTTTTACACTTTGGTTAAGAAATAGAATTATCCTAACTATGTCAAAACAAGTATTTCATGTTACAGGTGCTCTAGTTATAATAATCCAAGTCTAACATGTTCTATATCTATTCAGTTTAGTAGGATGCAGGAGTTGCAGAACCCGAAATGTGTTCAATGTCTTGGTCTTTAGAAATCTCTTCAATGAGATCAATATTCATACGTCCTACCGCTGTTAAGCCTTGAATACTTGTCTGTGTTGGAAATCCATATTTCCCTCTCATTTGTTCTTGTTTCTTCATTGGGTCAACTCCTGATTTGTAGTCGATATATAATTCCACTCTAGGATCTACATCAGGTAATTTTCTCTCCAAATACATGATCTTCATCATCAGATTGACATCAACATTTGTAATCAATTGACCAATTGAAGACAAAAATTCATTATACTGATTCTCTACCTGGGACATGGCACAATTTATTCTAAAATATATTTATAGAATTGGATTGCACTGCATTGCATTAATTTGATTTTGTTTTGTGCAAAACGTATATGTTTTTAATTATTTTTTTGGTGTATTGATGGTGCGGGTATGTTGATGAGTTTGGAAATCTGTGCCATTCATCAATGTTCTCGTTTTGAAATTATATCTGATTAAAAGATAAGATTACTTTAAAATTTCCATTCTGATATCTCAAATCAACTCCATTAATTTTGCATTGGTAATAATACGATTTTTTACCGTCAGTTGTAATTTGAACTGTAATTTTCAACAGATTGTATTTTTGGAATTTATGTAACCTGCGATAAATTGCACTTAATTCTGCATCTAATTCATTACTTATTTGAACCGCATTTTTAGGTTCTGTCTGAATGGAGTCTATGATTTTTCTTGAGCATTGATCAGAGATTAGTTTTAGAATGCTTTCTTCTTCTGCATGAGGATTGTATTGTAACAATTCTAAAAAAAATAACCCTGTACTGATTAAAACAACATGTCTGCACTGCAATGCTCTTTTAGAAGATTATTTTTTATGTTATACATCAATGTTAAACATCGGATTTTACAAATGATTAAAGAAATTTTTGTAACATTTTTTTCCAAATATTGATTATTTTTTGAATATTTTATAAATTTTAATGCAAATCATTACAATAATTTTGATTTTCATTTTTCGAAAACGTCTCTGAGTTTAAACCCATAATTCACCAATTGGTCTTATGGCTCAGATGCCCGCATTAATCCCAAAAGAAGTTGAGATTCAGAGACTAAAGAAACTTTGGCTCATCATTATTGCTATGGGATCCACTGCAGCATCAGTCGAAGTAGACAACTTCGTTGATGGTTCTCTACATCAGACTTCTATCAGAGATAGTGCTTTCACACCAGCACACTGGTGGTTGTATTCCCACTTCATCACATTACCACTTGGATGGGGAGCAGCAGCAATCTATGATAGAAAAGTTCCAGTTCTTAGAGGCCCAAATAATTCAATGAACACTGGATTGAAGATGACCATTCTTGGTTACCTTGCAACTATGTTTACAATTGGGGTCAATGAGATGTGGCACTTCTGGTTTGTAGAAGAAATATTTGCGGTTCCAAACCACTGGATGTTTAACATGGGCGTAGTAGTTGCATTTATTGGTGCACTTGCATACGTAGTCAGAGTATATGCTAGACTCGTAGAATTAGGTGCAGAAACTCCAGGAGAGAACCCATATGTTGCAGAGATGTACAAGATGGCCTTAGAAGGCAAATTGTACAGCAGATCAATTCCATAGACAAATTGTGCAAAAGCACATTTTTTCTATTTTTTAAAAATCAAATTTCGTTTACTTGATTTCATATGTGACTTATTTTCATCAGTGGTATTACACCATAATTTTATTAGATTAAATATTCTCAAAGATGGTGGAAGCTGGTTCACACCATAAAAATGATGATAGTTTTCAACAAATTTAGTGGATTGTCTACCGACCAACAAGCCTGACTTCAAAGGAATGGCAATCACACCGGCTTCCTTTAGTTAAGTGTTCAAATTAATACATAAAAATAAAACATTGATTGACATTCTCTGAAACTCACTCATTCTTTTAGACATAGGAACTCTTTTTTCTAACTTTGTGTTTATACTAATCGTGTTTGACAAATTCAAAAAGCACAATAAAGAGACAGATGAGATACCTGAAAATGAAAACGAAGAAGAGATTAAAGACTCTAAAAAATATGAGATCACTGAAAACAAAACAGAAACAGATATTGATGAACAGTTTACTGGATCAGGAGAATTTGAACCATCTGAATCTGTAGACACTTTCTCATCATCTGGCACTTCAAGTGAAATTGGAATCGGCGAACTGATGGATAAACGTGCCAAACTCGAAGAGGCAATAGATTATGTCGGATTAATGATTAAAAATCTCAAAGACAAGAGAACTAATTTAGAAAAAGATATCGAAGAAGAATCAGTAGACATCAAAAATCTAAAAGAAAAACTCCAGAAAGTAAGTGAATACATAGACGAAGAAAACAGAGGAATCAAGGATCTTGCTAATAAGAGACAACAAGTAGAAAACGAGGCTGACGAAGTAGGCGCTCTAATCAATAGTTTTAGAAATAGATTATCCGGAATTGGTAGGATTATTGATGGTGAAGGAAATAAAATCAAACAAGTTAAGGAATCTAGAGAATCTTAGAACCTAATTTTTTCAGAAAGTAGTTTGAATAGAAATTAATTAATTCACAATATAATTTAGAGTAATAAGAGAATCATGAAGAGCTCTAATCGTTTGCCCTATTCTTCATCAAGAATTGTCCAAGACAATCCCATTAGTTGTTCCCAAGATTCAGATGTGTAATCATTTGACATGACATACATTTACAAAATTTACTTAAAATACTAATGAACAAATCGTTCATACAAATCATCAGTATTTCCTAAATATTAAAATGACATACTAGATTCAATTGGAACTCGCACCAAGTACCTAATAGGTTTTGGTCTTAAGTTCCAATTTTAATTGTCTAATTTCAGTTCCTTCAAAGGGATTTACAGTTTTAGTTTGACACCCCAAAATAATCTATAATTTTGGAATGATGTTGTGGATTAATCATACTCATTTTCCTATCCATGTATGCGATGTGATTCTGTTTCTCTAGTTCGTTTGAACAGTTAATTTTCAATCTAGACATATTGATTTCTGGATTTATGACATCCTAGGTTTTTTGGTCCCATGCGGTATTTTTTGTCATCATGATCGTCATTTCTCTTTTTGGTAGTTGTTTAGCTGCAAGTGCTTAAAACATTTGTCTTGCCAGACGAAACGGCGCGTATTTTCATCTGAGAGTTTAGAAAAGATTAGTTAAAATGAACCAAATTCAAACAAATACTATGAAGGCCAAATTCAACGGCAAATGCGTAGAGTGTGGAGAATCAATCAAAGTAGGCAAGGAAATATTGAAAAATTCTGAAGATAAATGGGTTCACAAAGCATGTTCAGATTTGGAAGAAGAACTACCATAAGTAACTAGAACAAATTAGTGAAAAAATTTTTAAATAACTTTGGAAAACATGCAATCAAATGAATTTAAAATCCAAAGTATTTTTGATGGCATCAATTCTGGCATCATTATCCATTGGGATAATTCCAGTAGAGGTTTCTGCACAAACCAATGAAATTACAGTTACACCAATTAATGAGGAGGTTAGTTTGAAAAAAACAGTAACTACAATGAATGTACCTCAAGACAACAAGCTTCCTTGGGGTTTTGTAAAGGGTGCACCATCTGAATACGTTGAAAGATATCCTGTGATCATTCAGTTTTACAGTGGTGAAGATCCAGTTCACTTTGCACAAGTGGATGTAAAGGGGGATGGCTCATATGAATACAAATTCAGAGTAAGAAATTTTGATCCAAACACAGGGGAATTTGTAAATATCTTTGAGGGAGACTATACAGTGAAAATCTTCAGAGTTATTCCAAATACCAATGATTTGGTTTAAAATCAACAAGGCGTCCCAATTTCTCTTTGTTTTGCAAAAGCTGAAACATGCTACTCAAATTCATCTAAAAGTTATTCTCTCATAGTTTTCATCTATTAATTTTCCATCATTATCAAAAACTTCTTGAACTTTGGAGATTGGTAGTCGTGATTGAATTGCAGGTGCACCCATCTCTGCAGATATTTGTCGCAGATGATTTCCTGCAAGAATTCCACCAAAAGGGCCTACAGAACATGAGACAATAGCTGAAGGCTTGAAGAAATATTCTTCTAAAAAACAATCCAATGTATTTTTTAATGCAGATGACACACTGTGATTATATTCAGGAGTAATCAGGGCATACCCATCTGCATCTTTGATAATTTTTTGAAGTTCTTGTAATTTTTCAGATAGAGAGTCCATTTCTTTGTACGTTTTATCAAGTAATGGAAGTTGCTAACTCCATAGGATCTGCCAAAAAAACTTGATGGCCTCTGTTTTGTAGTTTTTCAACTATCCATTTTGCAACTTTAATTCCATGTCTTTCAGATCTAACAGAGCCAGCAATAACTGCAATTTTTGCCAATAAGCACAGAGCAAGAAAACAGAACAAAAGATTTTTTCAAAATACTCTACCCAAAATAAATTCACAGAATTCATATATTGAGTAGATAGTTGAAGAGACAGAAAATGAGCAAGAACTTTTGGCACGACATAGAATCAGGAAATGACATTCCTGAAATTATTAATGTCATAGTTGAAATTCCAAAAGGTTCAATGAACAAATATGAATATGACAAAAAACACAACATGATAAAATTAGACAGAGTTCTTTTCTCACCCTTTCACTATCCAGGTGATTATGGACTTGTACCGCAATCTCTATCTGATGATGGGGATCCTCTTGATGCACTTGTTTTAGTAACAAACTCAACATATCCGGGAATTCTAATTGAGGCAAGGCCAATAGGATTGCTTCAAATGAAAGATGATGGTAAATTAGATGACAAAATAATTTGTGTTGCAACAAATGATCCTAGATATTTACACACTACGGATATTTCAGATATTGAAGACCACTACCGCTCAGAAATAGCCCATTTTTTCCAAGTGTACAAAGACTTGGAAGGAAAAAAAGTAGAAATATTGGGTTGGAAATCTGCCAAAGAAGCAAAAATTGTAATTGTTGAATCAATAAAGAGATACAAAGATACTTTGAAAAAATATTAACATGTCAAAAAAATGCGAACATTTCTCTGAAGAGAAAGATGTTTCTCCAAAAACAAAAAGTTGTGAAGAATGTGAAAAGGAACACTTGCCAGTTGTTGCAATTAGAATGTGTTTGACATGTGGTCATGTTGGATGCTGTGATTCATCAATTGGAAAACATGCCACTAAACACTTTGAGGAAACTGGACACCCAGTTATGAAAGCAATTCCTAATGACATTTGGAAGTGGTGTTATATTCATGAAGAGTATTATTGATTTTTTAGTATGATTAGTTCATTGTCCGTAGTTGTCTTTCAGTATCTCGAATAAAATCCTCATATTTCATAATCTGCGTAGTTATTCGAAATGCATTCATTTGGTCCTCGTTAGCTTTTGAGCCTAAGAGAGGCTTTCGAAGTGCCATCAGTCTCTGCTGTTCTTCTGTTGCCTTTAGAATATCATTTCTAAGATCTTCTCTTGTTGCCACATATCTCATACGTGAATTTGAGATTTAAGAATTTCAGCACATATTGATTTTTTAATAGTTACAAAAAGATATTTTTGATGACGGAGCATCAACTTGGAAAATGGGATCTATCAGAATTGGCAAAAGATCCAAAAAGTCCCGCATTTCAAAAACAGATTCAGGAATTAGAAAAACAGTCTAAAAAGTTTGAAAAAATAAAATCCAAATTAGATCCCAAAATACCATCTGAGAAATTTATGAATATTTTACATCAGGTAGAAGAAATCTCTGAGAAGATGAGCATGATTGGAGGGTACGCATCTTTGTCATATTCCTCAGACACACAATCAGATGAGGCAACATCACTTATGACAAAAATGTCAAAATTAGGTTCTGAGATATCAAACAAGATATTATTTTTTGATTTGTGGTGGAAAACACAAGTTGATGATAAAAATGCAAAAAGGCTTATGAAAAATGCCGGAGAGGTTACAGAATATCTCTCTCACAAGAGACTATTTGCAAAATATGCTCTCAGTGAACCCGAAGAGAGAATAATCAACACCCTAGATGTAACTGGAGTATCTGCACTTGTAAAACTCTATGACAAGATAACAAACGCGTACGAGTATAAAATGAAGATAGGAAATAAAACAAAAAAGATGACAAGAGAAGAACTTACAAATTATGTTCGAAGCACAAATTCAAAAGTTCGTGAAACTGCCTACAAAACAATTCTTACAAAATATACTGAAAACAAGGGGGTAATTGGAGAAATATACCAAAATATTGTTCTCAATTGGAGAGATGAGGGTATCGAGATTAGAGGATACAAATCCCCAATATCTATGAGAAACATTGGAAACGATGTAGATGATAAAACTATAGAGTCTCTTCTTTCAGTGTGTAGAAAAAATTCCCCAGTATTTCAAAAATTCTTTATTCAAAAAGCAAAGATGCTGAAAATGAAAAAATTGAGAAGATATGATTTGTACGCACCAGCAGCAGCAAACATCAAAGAAAAAAATTATTCATACAACAATTCTGTAAAACTAGTTTTTGAGTCTCTAGGAAAATTCAGTGAAACATTAGAAGAATTTGCAAGAAAAGTATTCAATGAGAATCACATTGATTCATCAGTAAGACAAGGAAAAAGAGACGGAGCATTTTGCAGTACTCTTACTCCAAAAATCACACCATATGTTCTAGTAAACTTTACAGGAAAGTCAAGGGATGTCTTTACTTTAGCTCATGAATTAGGCCATGCAGTTCACAGTCAAGCTGCGCAAGACAGATCAATTCTTGTTCAAGATGCCCCATTGCCCCTAGCAGAGACTGCATCCACATTTTCAGAATTGCTCCTATATGATAATTTGTCAGACAAAATTTCAGATAACGAGAAAAAGATCATGTTGTCTGAAAAAATAGATGATCTTTATGCAACAATTCTCAGACAATCATTTTTTACAATTTTTGAAGTAGATGCTCATGAGCAGATTGGAAAAGGAACTACTGTTGATGAAATTTCAAAGACATATCTGAAAAATCTCAAAGAGCAATTTGGAAATTCAGTGAATCTTTC
Source organism: Nitrosopumilus ureiphilus (assembly GCF_013407185.1). Lineage (NCBI taxonomy): Archaea > Thermoproteati > Nitrososphaerota > Nitrososphaeria > Nitrosopumilales > Nitrosopumilaceae > Nitrosopumilus > Nitrosopumilus ureiphilus. The sequence goes on from NZ_CP026995.1 coordinate 1,558,267, forward strand.
AGAAGACTTTGCAATAGAGTGGAGTTGTATTCCACACTTTTATCATACACCGTTTTACTGCTATGCATATTCTTTTGGAAATTTACTTGCATTGTCTCTATTTCAAAGATACAAGAAGGAAGGAGAGGACTTTGTTCCATCATATATTGAAATTCTTGCTGCAGGTGGTTCTAAGAAACCAGAGAAACTCCTCTTAGAGCATGGCTTTGATATAAGATCTCCAAAGTTTTGGCAAGAAGGATTTGATTATGTTAGGGAACAAGTTAGAACATTATCATCATTAAATTAGATTTTAAATTAATGGGGCCGGCAGTCCAACGCATGGACTGCCGGCTTGTTCCCCGAACGGTTTGAATTCGATGTCATCCTACAAAAAATGACAATCTGATTTAAATGTTTGAAGTTATTTTAGGCCCAATTTTTTGGTTTAATTTTCCTAATAGTGCCAGCAAGAATGCCAATAGTAAATCCTAATTGATAAAGAAAATACAAAAGAACTTCAAATGTACTAGGAGTAAGATCTGTGAATCTACTCAAACCAGTCAGTAGAAGTAAAAGAACGCTGGAAAATAAAACAAAAATTTTTGCCACTCCACTAAGATTTGTAAATTTCAAAAGAACAAATGTCATCACAGTAACAGAAATTGCCAAGATGGTAAGAAATCCAGTATTCATTCCAAAAATCAAAAATAGTGATGAAGCAATCTCACCAGTACTTGCTGCAGGTAAATTGAAGAGATCAATTTTTTCAGGAGATGCAAATCTAGGAACACTCAAAATGGCATTTGCTAAAAACAAAAAAAACAGTGTTACAGATACTGTCTTTAGATGGTTTTGAAGACGTGGGAATCGTACAAGAATAGAGCGTCCAAGAATTATTCCTTGAATAAGACCAATGCCAAAAACTGCCAATATTGCAATTAGTTGTGTTATAGGATCATTGAATGTCTCAATAAGAAAAGGAATTAGTGCCATTACCAGTTAGATTATTGTAATAATGAGAATATTATCTAACGGATATACTATTTTCGTGAACTTACCAATGACTAAAGTCAATTGGCTTCTTCCTGCTTCAACGACCGAGTTTCTGATCTCCACAGGCGTGCATTCCTACGGTTCCCGCAGTAGTATGTCTGAACACAATCCATTTTCGGCTTTACGTAACAAATGGTGCATGTTCATATTATTGATACGACCGTATTTGCCTAACTCTAACATGTTATTAATTACACATGTATTGGATTTGAATATTTGATTGTGTTTTGTTTTGAGTTGTGGTGTGTTCGCTTTCCCAACCCTAAAGGGTGTGGGTTTTTCCGCACGCATCTGTAAAAATCATCTAATTATGATGTTTTAGTGTGCAAAATAGGAGTAAATTTTATAATTTCCTTACTATTTGGAACACCATGCAAAAATTAATTTTTTTATTTGTTTTAGTTGCATTAATTGGAATTTCAGCAAATTATGCATATTCACAAGAAATGAGTCTTGCAACTTTTCAAGAATCAGCTCAAATAGTTGTAGACAATAGCATATCCCAAAATGTAACGGCGTCAATAACATTGCAAAGTACAAGTATTCAAGAGATTAAAATTCCAGCAGAATTAGAACAAGAAATAAGAGAAGATAAGAGAATAAAGGCAATAATTTTGACTAATCAAGATCAATGCGTTCTAGGAGTAGTAGATCAATCATGCATTATGATAAATGTTGCAAGAAATCCAGAAGATAAAGGAATCATAGCAATTCAAGGATCTACAAAAGAGATTGCGCAATTATACATAGAGGATATTAATCGAGTATTTGATACAGATGCAAAATTTCATTCAATTTTCATTCATACTGATGATGAATCAAATAGAGCATTTGAAACTTCAGGAATTATTTCTGGAAAGGGCATGATTTCAGCAGTATACACTATGACTCAAGAAGATACCAATTCAATGTATGAAAAAATTTCAGCAATTTTAATTCCAAAAGTAATTAGAGATTCAGGAGGATTTTATGAGGCTGCAAAGAATCTATCATCTCACGAAAATGCAAAGATGACATTTTCTTTAATTCCACTTGAATCAAAATCACTTTTGCAGTTAAGATTATCAGTAAATTATCCAAATACGGCATCAAAGATTTCGGAAATTAGCCCACTAGAATTTCTAAAAGTAGAGAACCTAAATAGATCAGACTATTTTTCATCTGGGTTTTATCCTCTAAATTCCATAATTCAGGTAGTAGTTTTATCTCCTGAAAATACCAAAGTTTCAGATGTTAGAGGAAACATCATCCCAACACAAATAATTGATAATGAAAATATTCCAACAGACATTACAGAGAAAGGATGGGTTTTTGATCCACAAGAAGGACAAAGGATTCAAGGAAAATATATTTTTGGCAAAGATACAACAGTTAACAAAAAAGAATTAGAGTTTTCACTTGGCGGCAAACAATTACAAACCAAGGAACCAGAAAAAACAGAATTCGATGAATCAATCATTGTTGTAATCATCATCGCCAGTGTTGCAATTGCTGCTGCAATGTTCTATCTTAAAGGCTATAGAAAATAATTACAACAAGAGAACAGCTGCTGCAAATACAGTAGTCCATTTTCCATCTTTATCACCTTTTGTGGACTGGGTGATATTTTTTGTATGATAAATTTTACCTGAAATAGACCACTGTTGTCTTTTTTCATCCCAGTTTTTGTCAACATCAAATGGAATTCCTAAGGAAGATGCCAACATTTGGGCTGCAATGTCTTCAGCATAATCACCAGCTTGAGTCTCATTTTGACCAAAAGATTCGTATTCAGAGAGATACCCATATCTGCTATTATCCTTTGGTAGTGCAATACCTACAGAAGCTGCACACATCCTATATGGCTCTCGAGTCTGATTCTTTGAATAAATTGTAAATAATATCTGCCCAGGGCTAATTTGCTTGAGACCTTCTTTTCTTGAAATCAATTTTGCTTTAGGTGGAAATATACTTGAAATCAGTACAAGGTTGGTTCCAGCAATTCCTGCATCCCTTAATGCATATTCAAAACTTGTTAGTCTATCTTCATGTACTCCTTTTCCTTTTGTAAGAAATAATTTTTTAGCAACTAAATCAAGCATTTCTGAATTCATGAAAGATAGTTATTATTTATACTTTAATTGAGACAGAAAATTTTTAAAATCAATATAAAAAATTCCCAAACTCTTTGTCTAATCGCCTTTTCTTTTCTTCTTTCTTTTATCAGGGGATTTTTGGATTTGCGTCAAAAAGATGAATGTAAAAAATGCCCCTAAACCAACATTGATGACGCCCATAAAAGTAAGCATCATGGTCATTGAAGGAGGTGCAACAGACAATCCAATTATAATTCCCATCACTCCGGTGGCATAAAACAGCATCATCAAAACCTTAACCCTTGTTGGTTCAATGTATCTCATAAGAGGTATCAAAATACGACATTATTATAAACTGATGTTCTGTCGGGTTATCAAGACCCATAAATAATACAGGTGAGAATAATAGTTGTTGAGAGCCACAAAGTCAATCAAACAAAAAATCCCACATAACAATGATCTTGATTCCATGATGAGTGTATTCACAAAGATGATAAACCAATCAATAAAGATTGGATTAAAAAACAACTGCTCGACTTTGAAACGATTATCAACACTGGCATACTATGACTTGGATTCGCAAGGACTGGTTACATCCTACAAACTAAACGCAGTGTCTCAGGCATGCGGAATTTTATCAAGACGTGAACTACCACTCGCTAAAGCTCGTGGCTTTCTGCTTCCTTGACCTCATCGAGATCTCTACAAGCGTTACTTCCCGCAATTCCTACAGTAGTTTTTGATTGAATATGTTCAATCCTTTTTGCAAAATGTTAATGCTTGCATTGTAATCCCTGTCTATGACCAAATTGCATTTGTCACATTTGTGAATTCTTGTAGCTAATCTCTTTGGAACCATGCTGCCACACCTTGAACAATTTATGGTTGTATTTCTTGCCGGAACTTTGACTGGCATTATTGGATGGCATTCCAGTTGTCTTTGTTGACCCAAAACGCACAAGCAAGTTGTGTCCAATATGCGGAAACAGAATCCAAGAGTACAGGCAAAACAGACGTAAGTTATTGTGCACTGATTGTGGCAAGAGTATGGACAGGGATGTAGTTGCATCCATGAATATTGCTCACAAGGCGTGGTCTAGGTTTAACATGCTAGAGATGATACAGGTGAAGCGAAGCATTCTGCTTTTGAGGAATCAATGTCGGAATCCAGCTATGATGATGTGGTAATCCGAATAGTCGATGTATCAAAGTCAGGGTCTCGATAATCCGACAGAACCTAGAATAGTTTATCGAACAATCTTGGTAACATTTTAAACCTGAAAAATTTCATTTTACTTTGTGCCAATGTAGCTCAGCCTGGTTAGAGCAGCTGATTTGTAATCAGCAGGTCGTGGGTTCGGATCCCGTCATTGGCTCCACCTTTTGTGTTTAAAGCCCATAACTTACGTAGATATTTCATGAATACAAAACAGGTTCAGAGAAATGAGATTGTAATTCATGATTTTACAAAGAAAGTAACCAGAAACTTTCTAGCCAAACTATTTGATGAGAGATTTCAAGCAAAAAAGAGTACAAAATATGAATGTGGGAGATAAAAAATATCAAAGAACAGAATATCTATTTGATTTCAAGATAGTTCAGAAGTTTGTTCGGAAATACAATATTGAACTTCCAATTGATAGTGTAATTTTAAGTGGTGGAGATGGTAGAAGTGGTGGAGATGGTAGAAGTGGTGAAACTAGATGATCACATAGACCACGAATACCACTTGAAATTAATGAAAAGTTATTCAATTTTAGGTGTAAAAGGAGAAGAAAGTGAGCAGTTCATGTAATGGTACATGTACACAATTAGGAAAGGAGTATTTTGGAATTCCAAAGTATTATCTAGGATACAAATATTGCACAATGTGTGGATACTCAATAATATGTGAAGTTATTTCGTGTCCATGTTGTAATAGCATACTAAGAAAAAAACCCCAGACACAAAACAAAATTTCATGTTTAAAACCTAGAGCATACATCTGAATGTATTGAGCAACAATTCTGAGATAAATTCTAATCATTCGAATCTACTAATAGCTCAGAAACGGTATCAACAAAAAAATGCTTATGATATTGTTACAAGACAACATGTATTAGAAGAGATAATCTTTAATCTAAAATCAGAAAACATCTCTGTTACTCCAAAGATAGTATTGGAGAAAATGAAAGAGAAAGGATAAAGATAGATCAACACTGTATAGAGATAGATTATCTATTAACCAACGAAACAGTTTCTTGAGAGATTCGTCTGAATCAAATTATTCAAACTACATTGAAATAATGTGGGAGGATATTGAATTAGTGAAACAAGGTTCACAAGAGATGTTTCTTACTGCAAAAAGTGATTCTATCAAAAACAATGTAGGAAAACTAATTTTAGAAACAGTAAGAACCAAAATCGAGCTACTCAGCAGTAAAGCATTGGATATTTCTGTGGAATTACTAGGAAAGAAATTACGTCAATTTCGTGATGAGAATCAAGACCTTAAACAACAACTTGGAAAATATCACGATTCAGAATAAGATTTAGTGTTGAGATAGTATAGACCGCTTTTAAATATAGAAAATTTTTCCAAAATCACGCCTGATTTTACGCCTATGAGACTAAATATTATGAAATTATGAAGTTTAGAATGAAGAATATTTTTTCAATTTCAATCATCCTTCTAATTGCATTTTCTTTTACAATATCAACCATATTACCTGCTGATGCTTTTGAGTTTAGTCCTCTTCCAATAGTGCACATGAAATCAATTCCAAATCAATCAGATTTTCTCAATAAAGATCAAAACTCCCTATTACCAAACACAATTCATTCAACTGAGATTAGAGACAATGGCAAAAAAGTAGACATCTACTTACTCTCAACAGGGACAAGAGCCGGTGACTCTATAGGAATATTTTATTTTGAAGATGATACTGAAAAACAGTTTGAGGATGGATATTATTTTACTGACCTCTTTGTAATGCATTTCAAATCCGAACTAGATGCAGAATTAGAATATGTAATTACATCACAACGTAACGACAACAGCTGTGTAAAATCAATACCTCCAAACATCTCTGTAAGTTTTACACTTGATGGCGATTGTAGTGCAGGAGCTGTAATTACAAAACAAACGGAAAATGGATGGGCAGCATATGTAAAGTTCTTTGTTGATTTTGAAAAGCCAACATATGATTCCCCATATTACATTCAATGGGCATATGTTGATGCAAAAGGTGTAGATGATGATGGTTGGGACATTTCAAGTATTAGTTATTGGCCAAATAATTGGTTTTTTTATGGAACAGCATATCCAGTCCAAGAGGAAAATGTTTTAGTTAATGTCAATTTCGGAAGAATAGAAATCAATGATTTTTTACACATGCCAAATGAAATTCTAACTGAGAATTTATCTCAAAACAAGATAGATTGTGCAGACAATACCATAGACGTTGTAACAGATAGTAATGAAGAAGGATACACAAAAAATGATGTTGCAAGAATTACTGCCAAAATTAATTCAATTGAAAAAAATATCAAAGTGTATCTGACAATTTATGATCAACAAGATAATCGCGTATTGAAAAAAAGTACAACATTTACTGATTCGGATCCTATTTTCTTAGTAGATTTGGGTTCATTTGAACGGGGAGTCTACAAAGCAGCAGTGGAATTTGGAATAAATGGACCAAAGGACCAAGTGTTGTTTAAGGTAGACATTATAGAAATACTCAAGCAAAAGGAGCCTAATCAGTGTAATCTGTACCTGCTATATGATGAAAACAAGAGTTCTTTGATTATTTTTGGTCAGGTGTATGATCCATCTGGGTCATCCATAGACGGAATTGACATTTTTGTAGATAGAAAAGGTGATGGATTTACAGAATTAACTGAAGATGACATTAGACTCTACATATCAAAAAATAATTTTGGTGGAGAAAAGATTTCAGCATCCCAAGGGTGGTCTAATGATGATAAATATCGAGAAAAAGGAAATGCAAGAATTAACAAATTAGGAGACGGATATGAGATTTATGCAGAAGTTCCTGTTGTAACCAAAAATTTCAAAATTGCAATAGAGCAAAGCGACAATACTTTTTATGAATTCAAAAAAAGCAGATTCCCCCCAAATAGTTTCTCAACTGCCCCTCAGACATGGGCTACAGTAAATTTTGTAGATAAAACTCCTATCAAATATGCTGCATCTAATTGGTCTCCTGATGAAGTAGTGGTCACTCAATCAATTGATCTAAATTTGATTTTAGTGGGGGATCAATGGACAGAAAATCAAAAGAAAGAAATTCAAAGTAAATTAAGCAAATCAATTATTCCAATTACCAATAGTGAACTTCATCTAACTGGTGCAAAATATCTTTATCAGTATGACTTTGTTTCAGCTTCAGATGATTTTTCTAATGGATTATTCAATCTAATGAAAAAAGAATCAGAAAGAATTAATCCGTTTTATGGAGAAAATGAATATAATAATCCATGGGGTTTAGCTAGTTGGGTTAAAACAAATCATACAGAATGGACAAGTCCATCTCAACAAAGATTTGAAATAGATTACAATCTTGTTGATGCAAATAAGGTAGAGGAGTATATTTTCAATGAATTAATTTCAAAGAATCCGTCGTTTCATTTGCCTCATTCTGTAAATTTGGTATTCATTGCAGATGATATGGACAAAATTGACTTTTTACACAATTACAAATTGCAGTCTATAGATGCATCAACTAAACAATATCATAAAGCGGTTGGATTGATGGGATATGGTGGAAATTACAATACTTACTTTTTTGATCTTTATGCAGCGCCATGGGATGATTTTCAGGGACTTCCAGGACATTATGATCAAAATCTAATTAATGAATATACAAATTTTCATGACTTTACAGATGAAAAGGATAGGAATCAGTTATTCGTAAATTACATCAATAATGCAACTGCTCTGTTAGTCACACCATCTTACGTCTATCCGCCAGTTTACAAGACCAATTATCTAATAGATTTAGTAATTGTTACAGAGCCTAGTTCTACTGCAAACAATGTACTAATTGATCATTTCATTGATAAAGAAAAAATCATCTCAGAATTAGAACAATTAATTCCACACTCATCATGGGAACTTAATTTCTCTCTAGAGAGACTAAACAGCAGAGATCTTGCTACAGATGTTAAAGACCTGTTAAACTCTGCAAACAAAGTTCCTGCATTTTCTGAAGATTTTGGTCCCATCGTTTCAATATTAAATGAAGAGAATGTTTCACGGGAATTGATTAGTTGGGCATCTACTAGAGAATCCTCAAATTTTAAGGACTTTAAGAATGTGGCAAATTCTCAATGGACCATCCCTGTATTGGTAGTAATTGGAGAAGGGGATAATCAATGGTACATTGGAAACTATGGAACAGTAGGATTAGCAGCTGCACATCCAGATGATGCAAATCAGCCTTGTTGTGCCATTGCAATTTCAAATGACAAAACAGTTTGGGAGGAAGGTTATGGATTATCTGATCTTGTAATTCATGAAGTTGGTCATGTGGTTGGATTGATGCATCCATTTATGGGATATTCATCAAATTATGAATTTTTCATTAATAATTATTTTAATTGGATTGCAAGTCCCATGGCATACTCTAGTCCGTTACATGGATGTGCATATTGGTATTCTCTACATGATGAGGGACCATGTGGTATGGTTGATACAAATTTCACATACTTTGACAAAGAAACAATTTCACGAGGAATTGCAACGTACTTGGTTAAATCTGCAGAAAACAATGTCTACAGAACATTATTGGAATTAGAAAAATCTGGAACGTCACCATACAATTTACCTTCTGATGTGAAATCACAAGTAGACAACATTGAATCAGAAATTAAAAAGGCAAAAGATGCATTTAGAACAAACAAACTAGACGGGATGGATGGTGCAATAGAACTAGGAATTGAAGCTGCACGTGATTCTCAAATATTGGCATCAGACTATACAGTAGAATACAAACAGACAGTGACAGATGATGTAAAAATCACCATACCTGCATGGATAAAGGATCAGGCTGATTGGTGGGTAGCAGGCTCAATTAATGACAATGAATTTGTTAATTCTATCCAGTATTTGATAAAGGAGAAAATAATTGTAATTCCTCCTACTGATGCAGAGGCTCAAGACGGATCCAAAGACATTCCAGATTGGGTGAAAAATAATGTTCGTTGGTGGTCAACTGGAACAATTTCAGATAAAGAACTTGTAAGTGCTCTTCAGCATCTAATCAAACAAGGAATTATCAAGGTTGGAAATTAAAAATGAAAAAGAAATGTGTTGATTGTGGTAAACGTTTTAACCGAATTGATGTTTGGGCAGTAGAAAAAACTAGATTCAAGAAAAAATATGTCTGCAGAAATTGCTTTACATTTCACATGAAACAACTAAATCCACATCACAGTGACAGTAGAGACCTGGGGCTTTGTTCTACTTATAGACCTCCACAATGGTTTACTGACCATTCCAATTACATAGATCATCATCACTCACATCATTAGCCATAGGAAGATGGGAAGACAAACCAAAAGATACTCCAGATGACCAGGTTTCCTTTTTTCTAAAAATTCATAATTTGTTTTAATGAAAAGTGTTTTAACTAGAGTTTCATCTCTGTCATAATTTTCCTGCAATCTGGACATATTGGATTTGGATAATCAGAGTATAGGACAAAGTAAATGTCACAATCTATGCATTTCCAGATAATAACTCCCATCATGTCTTACTGTAGGTGAAACTCAAATAAGAAATCAACTACACAAAAAATGAACGATTGTTTAATTGGATTAGTTTAATGAAAAGTGTTTAAATCTCAATCAATTTTTTCTTGCAGTTGGGACAAAATATCACTAGAACACCATGTTCCAAAAACTGGGTAAACTCACAATCAACACACTTCCAAACACTCATCGCCATCATCTTATAGTTCCATGACAAACTGGAATAATAACAGGATCATTTAGGAATTGAACATTTGTTCATTTAAGATTTGTTTACGCCAACGGCTGAATCCTGATGTTGGTGTCCTCTGCGACCATCTTTCTTGCATGAATCTCACACACCCTCATTATCTCCTTGAACATTGGCTGTTTAATCTTCCCAGAGTCATTTCACATTTGGCAATAGGAATAAGTATGCGGGGTTTTGGAATAAATCAAAATGAGTTCTGAGGATTCTGAATTTAGTCAAAATAATATAGAAAATGTGGTTGTAAAAAAATCAACATTTAATGGATTAATAATTAGTTTAATTGTAATTGTTGGAATTGCATCATTTTTTGCTGGATCTTATGTTTCAAATCTAAACTCTAATCAAATTTCAGACCAAGATCTAGATGATGCAATTGCCAAATTAGAACTCAAAATATTACAAAATCAATTACCTACAAAACAACCAACACCCCCAGTAAAAATTTCAGCAGATAATGATCCAATTATCGGAAATCCTGATGCTCCAATTACAATAATTGAATTTTCAGATTTTCAATGTCCATTTTGTGCTAGATTTCACATCCAAACACTTCCATTAATTCTTGAACAATACATTGAGCAGGGAAAGGTAAAATTAGTTTTCAGAGATTTTCCTATTCAGAGTATTCATCCTAATGCATTACCTGCATCTGTTGCAGCAGAATGTGCAAATGAGCAAGGAAAATTCAGAGAAATGCATGACATGTTATTTGACAATCAAAATCAATGGAACAAACAAGAAACTGTTGAGGCACTTTCTTTGTTTAGCAATTATGCCACAGAGATTCAATTAGATCAAGGGACATTTGATTCATGTCTATCTAGTGGAAAATATATTGAAGAGATTAGAAAAGATCTTGATGATGGAAGAGATTATGGGGTATCAGGCACGCCGGGATTTTTTGTAGGAAATGAAAAGATAGGATTTGTAGAACTAAAAGGTGCACAGCCATTTGATAGTTTTAAAAAAATTATTGATGCTCAGTTAGAGGCATAGATAATAACAAGCGTTTATTAGACCTTCAGCAGGGTTGTAATTATCGGAATAATGACGTCTAAGCAATGAGCTTTTCGTCATTGCTTAAGAGAAGAAAATAAAATGACAAAATTTACAGAATTAGGATTAAAAGACGAGATACTAAAAGGAATTGCTGATCTAGGATTTGATGAAGCATTTCCAATTCAAGAGGCAGTTATTCCCGTACTTCTTTCGGGAAGAGATGTTGTAGGACAAGCACATACAGGTTCTGGAAAAACTGCAGCCTTTGCGCTATCAATGCTGCAAGAGATTCAACCAAAAAACGGTATTCAAGGATTAATCATGGCCCCTACAAGAGAACTTGCAATGCAAATTAGTGATGAAATTAAAAAATTCGGCAAATACACAGGAATCAAAGTAGCAACAGTTTATGGAGGACAAGGAATGGGAATTCAGTTAGATACTCTTCATAGAGGAGTAGAGATTGTTGTTGCAACTCCAGGTAGATTAATTGATCATCTCAAAAGAGGATCAATTGAACTTAGAGACATTACCCATATTGTACTTGATGAAGCAGACACAATGCTCGATATGGGATTCGTAGATGATATTTCATTTATTTTAGATTTAGCACCAGAAGATAGGGTAATGTCATTGTTTTCAGCAACAATGCCTACTGAAATCCTAAGATTATCAGAGGAATACCTCAATAATCCAAAGCAATTCCTTTTGGATGCAGATGATCTTAGTGGAGAAGGAATTGATCAATCATACTTGGTAATTAAAGACCGAGACAAATTCAAGTATCTGATTGATTTTATCAAACAAACAAAAGGTCAATCCATTGTATTTTGTTCAACTAAATATAGAACCAGAGATGTAGCAAAATTCCTCCATCAAGAGAAATACAATGCAGTTGCAATTGAGGGAGACATGTCACAGCACAGAAGAGAGCAATCTATGGGCAAATTCAGAAGTGGAAAAGCAGACATTCTTGTTGCAACAGATGTAGCATCAAGAGGAATTGATGTTCCAAGAGTAGAATTAGTAGTAAATTATGATGTACCAAATCAAGAGATGGCATATTTTCATAGAATTGGAAGAACCGCCAGAGCAGGAGCACTTGGTAAAGCAATCACATTTGTTTCATATTCATCAGTAGGAGATTGGAATCTCATTAAACGTCAAATCAAAGTTCCTCTCAGAGATTTAAATCAAGAGATGGGAATTCAAATATCCATTCCAGACCCACTAAAAAGACAAACACCTTCAAGAAGATATGGGGGTCAATCAAGATCTAACTATTCCAGAGGAGGAGGGCGTTCTGGAGGATACGGAAGATCTGATAGAAGCAGAAATCCTAGAGATGATAGAGGAGGAAGAAAGAGATACGGTGATAATGATAATAAAAACAGCTACGGTGGACGTAGTAGATGGTAATCACTGTAAAACTTAAAGACCTGAACTTCATTGATTATTACAAGGTATAGTAATGCACAAAGGATTCATTTTATTAAATTGTGATCTTGGCGCTGAAGAATATATCGTAGACGAATTAAAACATATGCAAGATGTCAATAATGCATACCTCACTTTTGGTGCATATGATGTAGTTGCAGAAGTGCAAACACAGAATCAAGATGAATTTGAAAAAGTAATTGCATCAATTAGGAAGTTATCAAGAGTTGTCAGCACCATGACACTAAATGTTATTCAGCCTGAATAATTGCTCTAAGATAGATTGTCAGATATTCTTTTGTAAAAACTATCAAGAATCGTGACTAAATTCTAACAATTACAATCACAGTTTTTTCCTTTCTTAGGATTACAAATTTCACAATCTAAGAGACATTTGTCATCAGGACAATAACCACAAAATTGCTTTTTCTTTGATTTCATTTATTTTCCTCTTCCCAAATCAAATATTGATATAGAATCTTTTTTCCATTTCTGTACAATTATTCCAAGTATTGCACCAAATGCCAAGTGAGCAATCAATGTAATTACAAAAATATTGTAACCATCCATATGCTCTATTCCAAATGGGCCTTTCATCATAATCAGATATGGTGCAACCATCATTACCATCTCAATTACTACTGCCCAGATCATGCCATACCACCATTTTCCTTTTCCAATTAACAACGCATAGATAATTCCAAATGTTGCTCCATTCCAAAAATGCCAAAGACCACCAGCAATGAATGCATCAAATGGTGCATGATACAAATTCATTGGGACGCCTGATTGCATTATTGTTTGTTTTACTTCAGATAGCATGGTAATTTTCTCAGTTAGTAATAATCCTGGAAGAGAAATCATGCTATCCATTGGCATCCATTTTGTAAACATGTAAGCTGGAATGCGTATTGCTTCAAGTGCTATTGATGCTATTGCTCCTGCTGCCATTCCCTTGAATAATCTACTAGTGATTCGGGGGAACTTTGAACGTGACAATATTCCTATTGCAAAAATTATGATGACTGATGGAATTATTGCAACATCTCTAAAGGATGCATAAGAAATTATTCCTAATGGTGGAAGTACCAACAAGCTTGCCGATGCCCCACTAAGAATAATTATAATTATTGTTAATCCTAACTCTGTGCTATTTTTCCTTCGAGTTGTTTCTGACACGCTAACACTACAAAATTCAAAGTATTTAAAATACAAAGTTCGTAGGATCGTAGTGACTTTGAATCATCATAGTAATGTAGTTTGTTTGTGCCCACTTGATGGAATAATTGAAACAATAGGTAAGAAATGGACCATGTTATTGGTAAATGAGATAGGAAATCATGGTTCTCTTAGATACAATAATCTTCTAGAAGAGCTAAAAGGAATCAGTCCTTCTACTTTGGCATCAATGCTCAAAGAACTTCAAAAAGAAGGCATTATCTCAAGGGAAGCATTCAATGAGATTCCTCCACGTGTAGAATATACCCTAACCAAACGAGGTAAGGAACTACGTATTGCAATAATCCCTCTACTAAAATGGGCTACAAAGAAAGGTAATTTCAAAATGCATTGTAATTGTAGTTTATTGAAAAAATAATTGAAAAGACATGGGCGAACAATCAAAAAATGTTCTCATTTCAGTCCTACTGTTTTTTTTAGCAGGTCTTTGTGAGATTGGTGGAGGGTACCTTGTTTGGCTTTGGTTACGTGAAAACTTTAGCTGGATGTTAGGTGCAGTGGGTGGTTTTGTATTATTTTTGTATGGCATAGTTCCAACATTTCAGAAAGCTCATTTTCATAGAGTCTATGCAGCTTATGGCGGAGTCTTTATTGTAATGTCAGTATTTTGGGGATGGTTAATTGATGGAGTAATACCTGACAACTATGACATCATTGGAACGATAATTGCAGTAATTGGAGTTTTGGTAATTTTTTACTATCCAAGAAAAGGGGAGAAGATTTGGTCGAAGTAACAACTACTCTGAGCATATTCTTTTTTGCAGCACTGCTAGAAATCGGTGGAGGTTATCTTGTATGGAGATGGTTGAAAGATCATAAAACAAAAATTTTTGGTTTGGTTGGAGCATTAATTTTATTTTCTTATGGAATTGTCATGACTTTGCAACCTGCAAATTTTGGGAAAGTGTATGCAACGTATGGAGGAATTTTTGTTGTATCATCAATTATTTGGGGATATTGGATTGATAAGAAAAGGCCAGATAAATTTGAGATAATAGGTTCAGTAGTTGTCATAATTGGCGTAGCAATCATGTTTTATTTTCCAAGATAGGTCATACAAAAAATTCAGGCAAAATGTAGAGGCGATTAATTGTTATATGAGTTAAATCAGGATTGTTTCAAATTGCAAAAAATTGATTATGAAGGACCAGTTTGGGTGCTAAATTACAACAATCCAAAACCACTATTAGATCACGCCATTCACATGCTAGAAAGGCATGGAGTTAAACGAGAAGACATGGTAATTACAGAAACTCCAACTGCAAAAGTAGGTGCGATAGTAGTTGAGATTTGGCCATATGAATTAGTCATAGGAAGAGTTAGAACAACTCGTAATGATTCATTTATCAGCGGTACAGAATTTACAGTAGAATTAAAGTTAGACGAAGATGGAAATTATATAGATTATCTTTGAAAAAAAAGAAAATTCAAAATATCATAATTGCAGTAATAGCAGTTCTCATTATAGGGGCAATTGCAGCATACAATTTTTCAGTAGAACAGACCAAACAGAAAGGGCTTCAGTTTGGAACAGAATTAGAACAAATTCAAGAAGATGTGAAAGAATTGCAGACAAAATTCTATTCTGAAAAAACAAGATGGGAAGAAGGGGACATTACAAAAGAAGAGTTACTGGAATTCTATGAAAAACATTTGAAAGATTTTGAAGAGATAATTTCCAGATATGACGAATTATCACCTCCAGAGATTTTCAAGAGTTCAGCAGATCTGTTAAAATTATCATCTGAGGTTCAACTGGAAAGTGACTCACAGTTCATTGAATGGATTAAAACAGGAGATGAATCAGCAAAAATTCGATCAGATACACAAATTCAGGAATCATTAGAATATGAAATGCTAGGCCTAGTTGAGTTTTATTCAGCCAAAACAGGTGTAAAAAACTATGATGAGCCAGAAAAATTCGAAGCACCACAAACAGGCCTCACACAAAAAGTAATTCAAATTTCTGAAAATATGAAAAATAAATGTGACAAAAAATATAGAAACGAATTGGGAGAATTTGATTCAGGGCAAATGGAAATCGAATGGTTCAATTGTACTAATGAGGCCAAAAAATGGAAAATAGAGCATTTACCCTAATTAAGAAAAAATAATTTTTCTATTAATTCAACCCCATAGTATTCAAATTATTTGAAAAGTTCTTCCAAAAATATTTTAGTAAATTTTATCATCTAGAATGTTTTCATACAATTATGGAAATTGAAGCAGCTGTTGAAAAGCTATTGAAGCTAAGTCCATCAGTCAGAGTCGTAACTGTATGCGATCTAAAAGGTAAATTAGTTTATTCAGCACGTTCAAAGAAAGTAAGCATTCTGGTGTCAAAGAAACAAAGTTTGGCATCATTAAAGGCAGCAGCATATGACTGGAGACAAAGAAAGAAACTATTGAAATCTCTAGGCGCATGCAAATATGTAGTTGCGGAATATGACAGAATCAAGAGAATAGTTATTCCTGCTGGAAAGAATCACATTTTGTATGTGACTACCACTGCTTCCTTAGATCATAACAAAGTTGTTCGAAAGGTACGCTCTTTCAAATAATCACAACAACTAAATTTTTTTCTATTTTTTAATAAGGTAATTTTATGATGTCAATATTTCAAAAAGGATGAATTGAATTAGCAGTATTTTGAGATGGCTAGAGTTTTCTCTTACCAGTTCCACGTCCTGAACTTACCCACATACCTTTTGTGGATGTGGTTTTAGTTGAGGGAATGTCACCGAATTTTATTGTACCAGTTCCTCTTCCAACAGTAACATACTTGTCTTTTGAAGCTTCTTTTCTTGCAGCTTGAATTTTTTTGAAATCAGAACCTGCCCATTTAGTGGCATCGTCATCAACTTCAATTATTCTTGTACCTCTACCAGATCGTATTTTTATTTTAGCCATAATTTCTAATTAGTATAGCTAATTCTCATTAATAAGATTTTTAAAAAGACCAATTTCTCGAGCAAAATTATCTTGGGAGTTCATTCAATTCAATTATGCTTTCACAGAAAGAAGTTAAAGTGTTTGACATAAACTTCTTTAAAGAATTCAATCAAAGTAAGACATGGAAAGAATTTTCATTATCTTATTTCTATTTGCAGGAATTATTCCATCTGTGTTTGGGGATGCATTTATTGAAAATGATCAACAGTATATTGGAGACGACAAATCACTCCACATAGTTGGAGAAATCACAAATAATCTAAAGGTCCCCTTAAGCCAAATCAGTGTTCTAATAACACTGCTTGATGAAAATAAAAATCCTATTGCAGTAAAGGAGGCAAATTCATTGGTCAACACAATCATGCCTGGAATGAAGGGACCGTTTGAACTGGTATTAGTCAATAATGAAGCAAAAAATACTGAATCATATTCACTGAAATTAAATTATGAGCTAAGCCATCCAAAAAGCCAGGTGATCGATATTACTGAATCAAAATTATCAACTGACAAATACAACAACCTAATGATTACAGGAGTTGTCACGAATAAAGGAGACATTACAGCAAATACCGTAGCAATTGTTGCAACATTTTATGACATCGAAGGCAATGTAGTTGCTGTCTCCAGAGTTCATCCAGAACCGGATTATTTGGGAGTAAATGACAATGCTTTCTTTTTAGTTACAATACCAGACAAAATTCAAAACAATCAGATAAAAGAATACTCATTGGTTGCAGAATCAGAAGAATATGCAGCAGTTCCAGAATTTCCCACAGGAACACTTGTTTTACTTGTAGTTACATTATCGGCATATGTTGGTATTACAAGGTATTCAAGTAGAATTACAACAAACCTAATTTCTGCAGTAAATCTAAAGTAGTAAAAAGTTCTTCCAGCAAGTGTTTTTTTTCAAGAGGAGTTGGTTTTGAAAACCTCACTTCAAATGTTATTGTTAGCATATCTTGATCTGTGTGCGATATTCTAATGGAGTGTTTTTGGCGATTAGTTTCAGATAAAAAAATATTCCATTTTTGCAGATGTTCATTTACTCGAGTTACATTTTGCTCTACTGTAGAGATATCAGTATCCAAATCAGTGTCAAATAAACCAAACTTTACTAGAGGAACCATCATTACACCACCTAAAATTTTATCATGGTTTTTTAGCATTGATGTGATAATTTCTTCGGCATTTTCTTTTGGGAAAATCTCCCCATAATCTGGATCAAAGTATCCTGCAACCATTTTTTTTGAATCATATATTCGAAAAAAACCTTCGTCAGATTCTAATTTCCACAACATCTAGAAAATAATTCATGAATAAATAAACGATTAATCAAAGACAATTAAATAAACTAGGAAATAGAGAAAAAGTCATGGCAATTTCTAAAGAGAACAAAGATTTTGTTGATAGTTTGATCGATTATTACATTAATGAATCAGAGTCATACAGACAAATTGCAGAGAATTTTGTGCCAGAAATAGAATCTGTTCCAGATACAGCATTTGGGATTATTACAGGATGTGTGTATTCAGGATTTTTGCAGGCATATCAAAATCAACAACAAACTCCAAGTTTGGAAGATATGAAAGAATTCAACCACATAATAAAAGAACGAGCTCCACTAATCAAAAAGTCCATTTTAGAACCACATGAATTGGAAATCGATAAAAAAGAAACAGATGATAATTAAGATTCCATATACAGTAATTCATAATTTTAATGGGAAAAAGGTAACCCAATCAGGCACTCTTTCTTGACTCCTCCGTTGGAAAGAGTTGTTACGCGTGGTATGAACACGGTTTTTTGGCTCGTAATAACAAAAAATAGAATTTTTCTATCAAAACACTTACGTAGAAATTATCAGTGAAGTGATTTAGAAAAATGAAAAACCAGTACAGTTTAATTCTAATTGAATGAAATAAAATTATGAAAGTCGATGGTAGTAAAATCATCTTTGGGTTAGGTGTTAGTGCAGCTGTAGCAACAGCAGTAATTGCGCTATATTTTTCAATTCGTTAAAGATAAATCATCAAAAAAAACAAACAAAGCATTGTCAGCAACAAATGAATTCAAGATTACACAGATAGTAGATAATGGGCAAATGGTTCAATTGACATTAATTGAAAATGTTTCAACTGAGCCAATCTCACAAAAACAAATGATCATAGAAAATGTTTCAAAGAAGCTTGATTCTGAAACAAAAGAACAAGTAATGCCATTACTTGAGGCCATCTTACAAGCACAACCAACAGTTAATATCAAATCATATCAACAAACACAAATTACTATAGCTATGCCAAAATCAAGATATGACAACATGGGAAGACCGCAAGTTGGAAATACGATTGACGTGAATTTGAAAAAAATCTAAAGATGTGAATTTATCTCATCTAGTGTGTGTAACGGTAAGGAACAAGAAAAATTCTTACAAACAAAAACACTAGTTTTATCTTCAAAAGTCTTTCCAGTAAAGAAGGGAAATTCAGAAAGAACATCTAATTGAGAAGAGTTTTGAATAGTTACAATAAACGAATTGTGCAGATAATCCGTTAGAACAGAGTTGCACAGTTTGGAATTTTCTGTGTTAATAATTATAATTTCCAATGGTTTTTCCAGATAGCAAAAAATGGTATTGAGTAAATAACCAAATCCAAAAGGATTTTCTGCAGCCATCTGTGCTTGAGATTCCATTATTTTTGTGGAAATTTCAAGGAAATTTTGTTTTTGAGATAGATGATATAGTCTTAGCATTACAAAGGCAGAGACGGAGTTTCCAGAGGGCAATGACAAATCATAATTGCTCTTTGGTCGAATGATTAGTTTTTCATGATTATCAGAAGTCATAAAGAAGCTGTTAGTGTTTGAGTCCCAAAAATGATCCACCAAATGATGACCTAATTTTAAGGCCAATTCAAGATATTTTTTTTCAGGTTCAATTTCAAATACATCTAACAATGCATTTACAAAATAGGAGTAATCTTCCAAATATCCATCGATTTTTGCTGTTCCATTTTTGTAAGTACGCAATAATTTACCATTTTCAAAAAGATTATTCTCAATAAAAGAAATACAGTTTTTTGCAGCATTAAGATATCTAGCATCATTAGTAACGCGATATCCTTTTGCAAATGCTGTAATCATCAAAGAATTCCATGAAACCAAAATTTTATCATCCAATCCTGGAGGAATCCGTGCAGAGCGGGCTTTTAATAATTTTTCAGAACATGAATTTATTATTTCTTGAGCCTTTTGCTCTGTTATTCCAAAATTAAATGCAACAGTTGAGAGATTAAGATTATTACACAGAATATTATTTCCCTCCCAATTTCCGCCATCAGTAACATCAAAGTAAAGGCAAAACAGATCAGCATCATTGCCAAGAATTTCTTTGATTTCACTTTTCTTCCAAACATAGAATTTTCCTTCAACGCCTTCTGAATCTGCATCATATGCAGAATAGAATCCACCTTCAGGAGAAGTCATTTCACGTAAAACAAAATCAAGTGTCTTTTTCATTACATCAAGATAGAAAAGATCTTTTGTAATTTGATACGCCTCTACATAATTAACAGGCATCAGGGCATTATCATAAAGCATCTTTTCAAAATGTGGGACTAGCCACTTTGCATCCGTAGAGTATCTAGAAAAACCACCTCCTATTTGATCAAAAATGCCACCCTTTGCCATTTTCCTGAGTGTTTTGAGTGCAAATTCGTTGAATTTTGAGATGCCTGAAAGTTTTGCGTAACGAAATAGAAAGGAAATATTTGCAGCATTAGGAAACTTTGGTGCCGAACCAAATCCACCATATGTTGGATCACCCATTTGAAATAGATTCATGGCAGCCTCATCAAGAATTACTCGTTCTAGTTTTGTTGTAACTGCAATGGTTTCTGTTTTTTGAAGGGCGTCAAGGAATTTTTCAGCTGATTTTTCAACATCTTTTGGTTTTTCCTTCCATGCTTGAGATAGCTGTCTACAAATACTTCCAAAACCTGGTCGTCCATAAGAATCTAAAACAGGAAAGTATGTACCAACATAGAAGGGCTTTTGATCAGGCGTAAGAAAAATACTCAGAGGCCAACCACCTTGACCTGTTGCTATCTGGCAAACTTTTTGATAAATATCATCAATGTCAGGTCTTTCTTCTCGGTCAACCTTAATGTTCACAAAATTTTCATTCATGAATTTAGCAACTTCTTCATTTTCAAATGATTCATGAGCCATCACATGGCACCAGTGGCACGAGCTATAACCAATGCTAAGAAAAATGGGCTTGTTTTCATCTTTTGCTTTTTTTAATGCAATTTCATTCCAGCCATGCCATTCAACTGGATTATGTGCATGTTGAAGTAAATATGGACTGGTTTCATAAATGAGATTATTTTCTACCACGTTTAATCAAAGTTATTTCAGTATTAGTAGTTAATTGGACACATCATCCCCAGGTCCCTCTCCCTTCAGTTAATTCGTAAATTCTAACATTGATTTTTCCTAGCAACTTTACTTTTGATTTGTGAGCCTTTTTATCATGACTGTAATCTTTTTTTTCAACTAGCTCTTGTAGTCGCTGCAATTGTTCTAAGGATAATTTCTTAAATTCGTTTTTAGAAGAAGTGATTTGTTGCAACAATTTTACTCTTTCACGATCCTCATCAGTAATTTCAGTCATGGTAAAATTGAGTACTAGTCCTTTATTTTTCTAATGAGCGAATCTTAAAATTTCGTGCCACACAGTCTAGATTATGGAAAAAATGCGTGCGATGGTGCTTTCTAAATGTGCCAAAATTGAAACAAATCCATTGAAATTAACCGAAATTGACAGGCATGAAATTCAAAGACCAAATGAAATTCTACTAAAAATTGAGGCATGCGGGGTTTGTCATTCTCAGCTTCACGGAATTGAGGGGGATTGGAAAGATATTGGAATTCCACCTACTCTTCCAACAGTTCCAGGTCATGAGCTTGTTGGAAAAGTAGTTCAAATCGGAGATTCAGTTTCAAAATTCAAAGTAGGAGATAGAGCAGGCATCACCCCACTTTTAGAGGCATGTAAAGAATGCCAATATTGCAAAGAAGGCAAAGAGTATCTTTGTGAATCATCAATAATTACAGGAGAGTCATTCAAGGGAGGATATACAGAATACATTACAGTTACAGAAGATTTTGCAACCAAAGTTCCAGAAAATATGAAACCAGAGTATGCTGCACCATTGTTTTGTGCAGGCATTACAGCATACAAAGCAGTAAAAGCAGCTGAACCAAAATCACATAAAAAAATTGGAATTTTTGGAATTGGCGGAGTTGGACACATGGCAGTACAGTTTGCCAAAGTTGAAAACTGTGATGTCATAGCATTTTCTAGGACCCAAAAACACCTGGATGTTGCAAATAGACTAGGCGCAATTGATACAATGATGTTTTCTGAAAATCAAGAAGAATTTCTTGACAAATTAAAAGAAAAACATGGAATGTTAGATGCTGCCATAGTTTTTGCACCAGCCGATATAGTAACAGATACTGCAATAAAATCAGTAAAGAAAGGAGGACTAATTGTTATTGCTACAGTTGGAAAAAATCCCTCATTTATGGCATTTGAGGAAAAAACAATCAGAGGTACTTTGATAGGATCTACAAAAGACATGGAACAAGTCATCAAAATATGTGACGAAAATAATATCGAAGTCATATCCCAAGTATTCCCATTAGAAAGTGCAAATGAAGTACTCAAAAAATTAAAAGATTCAGAAATAGAAGCAAGAGCAGTCTTAATACCTTGACTTGCAGATTAAATATTGGAGAATATGATTTTTCAACATGAATTGTAATAGATGCCATCATACGGATGAAGCACATTCTCCAAATGAGAATAGCAATTCTATTATCAAGGTAGGGAAATGTCAAATTCCTACTTGTACATGTCGGCAATACTTGGATCCAATTCAAGAGATTGATGAAGATTTATTGTAACGATTCATATAGTAAAATCAATTAAGAGCACTATGGACAAACACAAACCATCTGATGAGATGATCAAAGAACTAGATAATCTCCTATCAAAAATTAATGCAATGGAAATTGTTGCGTCAGACGATTATCAAAAAAATTCAATCAAAATAATGAGGGCATTAGTTGAGGGTCAAATGCACGCAATCAATGAATTTCAGCATTTGAAAAAAGCAATTGATTTGCTTACATTACAATTGTTTGATGTCCAAAACAAAGTCAACAGTTAAGTTTTGTATCGCTTAATCCACAACTAGTACAGCGATAAACAGTAGATTTTTCAAGAGTTTGTTCTGCCTTCATTTCAGAGCCACAGCACAAGCAAGAAATTTTTTGTGGTTCTAAATTTGTTTTCTCAGATTTTCGAACAGCATATTCAGGCTCTGTTTTTGGAGCATTTCCAGAATTGCATGGAGGTTTGTATCTAGACAGTATCTTGTTGCATACATTTTGCCTCTGATCCTGGTTTGATTCAAACATAGGCAATATTGCAAGGTACAATGATTTTTCAGACCCTGATTTCTGAACCCAGCATTTGAAATCTTGGTGTTGGGCAAAAAAGGATTTGTCATCAGTCTTTTCACAGTCACCAATATAGAGAATATTGAATTTGTCTTGATCTTTGGATAGGATAAGAAATACCAGTTTTTCCATGGGAGGTCCCCATTCATCAAGAGGAATTGGTCCAAGAAATTCATACTGGAGAATTTGAATACTCAATGTAGAACTTTTAGAGTAACTTTCTTTTCTTTTTTTCCCAAAAAACACACGAGTTCCAGTAAATTGATCGCAAAATCTAAACTTGAAAAGATTAAATTCAAGAGTTTTTGATTTTCAGTAAATGAAAGAGCCTCACAATTATGCCAAAGTAGGATATGCAATGATTCTAGTTTCAGCTAGTCTTGCTGCAGTGGGTCTTTTAGCATTAGCAATCGGCTCAGATGTACTTTTTTCAGATAACATGCAAAGAGAAAATACGGCTCATTTCAATGAATGCAAATTAAATGATTTCAAAACAGAAGGTTGTGAAAAATATTTGGATAGAATTAATAATGAAATTTCAGGAATTTACGTAGACCTAGATAAATAATTTAATAACCATTAGTAAAATCTTCAAGTATATTTTGATTTTTTGTCAGTTTATTCATTGCATAAAATGCTCCACCAACGATACCAGCCTGATAAAAGGTATACAAGAAAACCCCTGAAGACGTAGGATCAGATTTTGTGAAACTCAAAACGAGAATTGTCATGAATACAAATGTTCCAACAAATGTTACCAATCTATTTAAAAATCCAGAATTCATTCCAACAATTCGTTTAGTTGCAGATGCCATCAAGGTAATGCTTGTAATAATCAGGAATGTTGCGCCACCATTTGCCGTGACAAATTCATTTACCCAGGGCAAAAGTCCATCGTTTAAAATTGAAACATCAGGCATAATACTACCTCCATTTATTGCAAAGTTTACAGCACTGAACATTCCACCTATAACAAAAAAGAACAAGAAAATTTTTACAACAGATCTTTTAAATGAGCTACGAATTTCTGAGGGACTAACAGCTCTTTCTGTAATTCTTACCCCATAAAGAAATCCAATTGCCATGGCAGGGAGGAACATGATATTAATCAAAATCGGGGATTCTTTGTGGATAGATTCAATTTGTGGATGAAAGACTAGAAACAGGATTATTGCCAGAGATGCAGAAGAGGCAAACAATATCAAGCCCAAATATTTGTGGTTACTAGACTCATAGGTTGCATCCCAATCGTGCATTTTATGGACTCTTAGGAATATAATTAAAGGCCAAATCGAAAAATCATTTGGTCAAATTATCAATTCTGTTTACCCTTTTTACTGCTAGAATCCACAAGTATTTTGTGAAAAATGGAATTTCCATAATTGTAGCAGGAGGAGTCATTGGAATCTTAGGAATTATTTTTCATCTTCAAGGGTACTCAGTGGTAGGACCTGAATCGTCATTTATGTATTCCAACCCAGATTGGATAACGTATGGAATCCAAATTGCAATAATTGGATTGATTACAGTAGGGATAGGGACAGCAATCATCATTATGAAAAAAGGTTAGTTTGTTACACGAAGTGTGATAGTGCTTCTAATTTTTTGGAGTTTTCTTATTTTGGTTGTTATTATATCATTCATTTGTGCAGGAGTATCTGTGACAAATTCTGCTACCAAGTCATAACTACCATAAGTTATCAAACAATTTTTTACTTCAGGAATTTCTTTTAATTGAGAATAAAGTGATTGTTCTTCACCTATTTCACAACTAATTAGCATGTATGCTTTTTCCATCTAAATCAAATTTTCTTAAAAAAACACCAACTTAAAGACATCTAAGAAATCATCTTTATGAAAATGATCTCAAAAGCCTGCAATCACAGGATCTTCAGGTTTCATTATCTCTCTTAACAAAATTGTTGCAAACATGCCTCTTGATAATGAAAACTCGACGGTATTTTCATGAGATGAATAATCAAAACAATGTATTGCAGCTTGCCTAAAGCCACCTTCACTACTTACCTCCTGCATCTCTTTGATGAAAAAATCTTTTGGTGTGATCTCTTCTTGTTTTAGTATTTTAGTTATTTGATAGTCAAATCTTGTTTTTTTGTAATATGAATATCCAACAAAAGGCAATGCCAGTCTTTGATCTAAACCTTGTACATATTTTCCAATGATACCATGAAAGTCAAAACAAACATCACTTGATTGAGCCTCAAAAAGATTTTCACCATCTAAAAAAGATAAACTTAGGGATTGATTGAAAATAAAAGATTGATAGGCTTGAATATAAAATCGTCTCAAAGCTAATGGAATAGCTCGAATTGCGCTAATGGGATCATCATGTTCAATCATTTCTTTTAGAACAATTCTTTCAACATCCATTTGATTTGGAACTTGATCAAAATATTGCTCATAGTTTGCCTTGTCTGAAAGTTTTTCACGAATCTCAGTATTTTCTTTTGAGTCATAAGAGGATGTGAAGGACAGTATCAATTCAACAGCTTTTTTGAAATCTCGCTGCAAAATGGCCTTACCAATCAGATGGGTTACAGGTCTTTTTGAACCAAAACGTTGGTAGCCATAAAAATTCAAGATTTTATGAAATTCAGTAAAAGAAGACAATTCGTTTGAACATTCAGAAATTTTAATTTTGAAATGATTTGCTATCATGTCTTTTTTTGACAATGGTTTTTTCACGTAACCGATTTTTTCTAAAGAGTATTTTTCAGTTGAAAAATTTTCAATTGCTTTTCCTTTATTTCCAGAGCAGACAAATTGTTCTGTGATGGCAGATGCATCTTTTAGGCCAAGGGACTTTAAACGAATTCCTTTTTTTCGAAAAATACTAGATAGTGCATGATTTGTGTCAATTTTTTTCTTTTTTAGTTTGTATACAGCATATCCTTGTTGATCACTTATGGAGTTTTTTGCTTTCTCAGAGATGATTTCATTTACATGAAAATCCTCAGGATCAACTCGGATTTTCCCTCCAATTCCAGAAAAAGTAGTACTGTAAACAGTAATACCAATTTGTGAATCTAAGTTTGGTATCACTCTATTGTCACTGTGACAAATTTGCTAATTGCAACATCAGTAGATTGTGTACCAAGTAAAATTTTGTAAGTTCCAGGAACTGCATCTTCTGAAGCATGAATAGAAGTGTAGATTGAACGTGGAGCATCAGAATCTAATTGGAATGTTTTAGGAGAATTGTTGACAAGTTCAACATTTAGAAAATCATGAGTAGGAGACAGAATTAATGAAATTCCCAACAAGTCTTTATGTGATTTTGGAGATACAATAAAGTTGAAATGTTTTGTTTCACCAGGTGCAAGTGCTATTGAATCAGATTCAAATTGAATTTCAAGAGGCAATGAAACTGAAGTATCAACAACGCCTATGTTATTTTCAACCCATTCAGTAAACCAAATTTTTTCACCATCTATTGCAAAATCAAAGATTTGGGCCAAACCGCAATCAGCTAACATCAAACCAGTCCCAGGATCACAGTCTCCCCAATGAGGATTCTTTGAAGGAACATGATATTCCACAAGAGATTGGGATTTGGGATCCATCACAGAGATATTGTTTGCAGTTTGTGCATTAAATACAAGTCTACCTTGTTCATCAGTTTCAATCCAGTAGGGTCTAGAAATAGGAGTTTTTACAATTCCAGTTTGATTACCATATGTGGCAGGTAACGGATCAGATGTTACGTACTGAGTAAATTCTTCAGTAACAGGATCAAAATTAAAGAAATATGATGTAGTTGTGTCTGCCAACCAAATAGTTCCATCATCAGCAACTACTGAGCCATTTGGAGTAAGTAGTTCTGGAGGCAATTGATAGATTTCAATAAAGTCAAGTAGTGGAAGAGATTTTTCATCAGAATTTGAAACAGAATCAAAATACCCATTTTGATTAAATTTAACTAAAACTCCTCCTTGCTGGAATAACCAATTTGTAAACCAGACATTGTTATTTGCATCTATTGCAAAATCAGCAGTTACCGAATCATCAACAGGTGAGGGAATACTAAGATAATTAACATCGTCTTCAGATTGATTTGGATCTAAGAAGGTAATTTTATTTCCAGTGAAATCATTAATTATAATTTGAGAACCATGAATTTGGAGTTTTTGAGGCAAGGAATTTCCTTCAGACGGATAAGATAGTCTACCATACTTTTCATCAATGGTTGAAAACTTCCATACAGAATCATATGTTTCATCAGTGTACCAAACAGTGCCGTCAGGAGCATAGTCAATTCCCCACATCATAGAACGTCCTCCTTTTGGCCAAGAAGGGTTGTCATATTCAGTAAATGTTTCAGTAGTAGGATCAAATTTTGCCAGATTTCCAGTATTTGTTTCAGTAAACCAAACATTTCCATCATAATCAGCTACGATTGCTAAAGGATTAGTACACAATGTTGGAATAGAATACTCTTGAATGTAATCAGTGGATTTTGCATTACTTGAACCACAAAACTGAGCACGTTGGTCATCAGGAAAATTATCAGCAGGAGTACCTGTAATTGTCATTTCAGATTCTTCTCCGTCTGGAAGAATGCCAGGAAGCGTAATCATTACAGTAGATGATAGTAAGATAAATCCAAAAAACACAGTTACCAGTATTGCTTTTTTCTTCATATCTTAAAAAATATCAAGCCTCGTTATATCTTATTCCAAGTATGTGAATTAAAGTAATTTTAGATCAACAGTTATTTTGTCAATCAAATTTTCTGGAGCAGGACCAATTGAAATACACGTAGTTGTTCCAGGTGCAATCTGAGTATGTCCAGCATCGGTAACTTCAGACCAGGGAAGATTCAAGTCAATTGCATGTCTTTTAACTTCTTGTAATTCTTTAATTCCGGATACTTTGAGTACAATTTTTTCTTGTCCACCCCACCATTCACCATACCATTCAGGATGAGATCTTCTAACATGTTCTGCGCCAAGAACACAAGCATGCCCTACTTGGGCAGCTATCTTTCCTTTTCCCATTTTTAGATCAGTTCGAACAACAATTACTTGTTTAATGTCACCCATAATCTAATCAAATACAGGCTTAATGAAAAACTTTTGATTTTCATTACATCGTGTACTTTAATTGTTATTTAATATCATTATATCCATCCAAATTCATTCCAATTCGCAGATAATACCAAAGCATAAGGAGGAATTGTAAGATTGGTTCAAATTTTATAGGAATTGAATCATTTCCAGATTTTCAAAAATTCATTTACTTTTTCTTTTACCGCGAAGCTGAGTTCTGCAGCAGGGACATCGAACTCCTTCATATTCTAAATACGTATCACAAGAAGTACATCTTTTGACACCATAATTGTATCTTCTATTCTCAGAACGATATCTTTCACAAATTCCTCGGCAGGTCAATTCTTACGGAACTAAGCATCTCTTGCATTTTGGACACAAGTTGACTTTTTGAAAATGATTTATAAAAATATCCCCACATTTACCACATTGATTCAGTGATGCAAGCATTAACATACAAACATGAGTGTAACTGTAAAATTAAAACAAGATCTTTGTTTTACAAAGCTAGAACATCATTTCAAGACTAAATTTTAATAACTATATAAAAAAGCATTCATCTAGTATTTCAAAACATCCGTAAACTATTTTGTTTAAACAATGAATATTTAATTAGAATAATTACAAATATCTTAAATTATTATAATATGATTGAATTATAAAACGGATTTAGTATGATGCGCCATGAGCAAACAAACTCAAACATTACAGAAACAAACTCAAACATCTGAGAACTTCTTTGATGTCTACAAGCAAAATGTAGAAAAATATTTTGAAAATGCAGTAGATTCTGTTCCACAGAATCTGCAATCATTGACAAATATTCAATCAGAATGGTATAAAGCTTGGAAAGCTACAATTAGCTCTGCAATCTCTTTGCAACAAGAATTTGCAGCAAAGACTGGAATTAATACTGACATTTCAGAGGCAGCAAAAACCGCAATCGTAGATACCAACAAGCAAATTATCAAAGCTAAATCTGTACAAAATCAGATTTTTCAAGCAACTACTAGTGCAATCCAAAAAAACATCCAGACCTGGACCAATAGTGCAAGTACTTTTACTGATTTGAATAAAAATATTCTACAGTCATGGATTTCAACATTCACACAACCAAGAAATTAGTGTGATGTTTTTTTCTTTTCTTTATTATTGAGGATAGTTCAATTCCTCACAGATCCATACTGTTATTGAAACAAGTATGGTTCCTTCAGAGGGATTTACAGAATTAGTTTAACACTCTCAATTTAGATTCAAATCCTTGTGAATTAATCTCAATGTCAGGACCACCTCTTGCAATTACAGTCTTGATTTTTTACAGTCAGGCCACTTTAGATAATTGAGGATTATCTTCTTTGTTTTCATCTTAGCAATGAATCTAGAGATAAAGTGATCCTTAGCTTTTTTCATCAAATTATTTTCAGAAACTGATCAAAAATGGAAATAATTATGCCCAACCCTCAAATAATTGACAAAGAAACGAAAAATGTGTACTTTGATGTAGTAGTTGCTGGAGGAAGTGTTGCAGGATTATTGTGTTCAAGAGAAATTGCTTCAAAAGGATTTTCCGTACTTGTAATTGAAGAAGATTATGAAATAGGCACTCCTGAGCATTGTGGAGGTCTAGTCAGCATTGCAGGCTTAGAAGAACTTGGAATAATTCCATTTAGAAAAACTTTCGAGCACATGATAGAATCAGCTGAAATCAAATCACCCAACGGAAACAGTTTTACAATTAATTCAAAGAAACAAAAAGTAGTTGAAATCAGCAGAAGGGAATTAGACAAGCAAATAGCTTTTCAAGCTCAGAATAACGGGGCAGTAATCAAAGTCAGAACAAGTTTTCAAGAAATAACAGACACAGGAATTAGAACAAAAGAAGAGAAAATCGATTGTAAAATTTTTGTTGATGCAAGAGGAGTTTCATCTCTAATTCATAAAGATAGAACTGGAATTTTATCATCAGCTCAATATGAGATTTATTCCAATTGGATAAAGAAAGGAAAGGTTGAAGTGATTTTCGATCAGGAAAAATTTCCAGGATTTTTCGCATGGATTATTCCATCAGGAGAAG
This sequence comes from Nitrosopumilus ureiphilus, assembly GCF_013407185.1. Classification (NCBI taxonomy): domain Archaea; kingdom Thermoproteati; phylum Nitrososphaerota; class Nitrososphaeria; order Nitrosopumilales; family Nitrosopumilaceae; genus Nitrosopumilus; species Nitrosopumilus ureiphilus. The sequence goes on from NZ_CP026995.1 coordinate 1,588,684, forward strand.
GTAAAGGAAAAGTCGGAGTGGCAGGTAGAGGAATTAACGTAGCTGAAACATTAGACAAGATTCTAGAAGAAAGAGAAAAGTATTCAGTTATCAGAAAAATTTTTGCCCCAATTTGGATTAAAGGTCCAATTGAGAATTTTGTTGAAGGAAAAACAGTAATTGTAGGAGACGCTGCAGGACAAGCAAAACCAACAACAGCAGGAGGTATTTTTACTAGTGGCATGGGCGGGATTTATGCAGGACAAGCAATTTCGAAATTTTTAGAAACAAATAACAAATCAGATCTGGATGAATATCAAAAAAAATGGATGGGTAGATTTGGTAAAGAATTTGAAAAACAATCACTTGCTCGAAAAATTTTAGAGCGAATAGACAACAATACAATCAATAAATTATTTGAATCAATCACACCGGAAATCACAAAAGAGATTTCCGAAAAAGATGATTTTGATTTCCACACTGGCTCAATTATTAAATTACTAGGAGTGAAGGGTTCGCTGAAAACTGCCCAAACTCTAATTGGCGGAGAACTCAAAAAATTATTGAGCTAAAACGGGCTCAATTTCTAAGCAAGGTATAAATGATGTTTACAGAAAATTGGGGATATGTCGTCTACTATTTCATTACCAACATGTAGTTGTTGTCACAGACCTATTATGCCTAATGATAAATGTGTAAAATTCAATTGTCCTAATTGCGGTGCAGATTTAATTTGGAGATGTCAAAGTTGCAGAGAAGCTGCAAGAAACTATACTTGTTCTTCATGTAATTTTCAGGGGCCTTAAAAAATGACTCAATTACTATTAATAACAAAAATTCTTCCTGATGGAACCGAGACGGATCTGGACAAATTAGCAGAAACCATCAAAAGTTCACTAAAAGAAGGAATTTCAATGAAAAGACATGCCAAAGAGCCATTGGCTTTTGGATTAGAATTTCTAAAAGCAGAATTTATTCTAGAAGATGAAGAAGGACAAATGGATTCATTGGAAGATGCCGTCAGATCAGTAGAAGGAGTAAGTGAATTTGAAGTGCTCAACATGAGTCGAATGTCAGTTGACATGAAATAGGTGATATTTTGGCACGCAAAGAAGAACCTTTGCAAATGAGAATTGGAGAAGCAAAACAAAGAGACGTAGGTAAAAAACGTGCTAGAATTGGCCCAGAAGCTATGGATTTTCTTAGAGTCACTCCAGGAGATATTATTGAAGTGATGGGTTCAAGAACTAGTTGTGCAGTTGTTTGGCCAGTTGATGAAGATGAAAAATTTCCAGACATCATAAGAATTGACGGACAAACAAGAAAAAATGTTGGCGGTTCACTAAATGATTTTGTAAAGATTAGAAAGGTTACATCAAAATTTGCAAAAGCAGTTTCGCTTACACCGGTAAATGATTCAGTTACTGTAGACAAAGAATTTACTGATTTTGTAAAAAATAGGTTGAAAGGACTACCAATTACACACGGGGATGAAATATCTGTAATGATTTTAGGTAATTCCATGGATTTTAAAATTACAAAGACTACTCCAAAGGGAGTAGTAAAAATAGATCGTAGCACAAATCTTGCAATTTCAACTGAATCTACAGTCGATAGAAAAGTTAGAGTGACATACGAAGAAGTCGGAGGACTAAGACAAGAAGTCAAAGCAATGAGAGAAATTGTAGAACTACCATTAAAACATCCAGAGTTATTTACAAGATTAGGAATTGAGCCACATAGTGGAATTCTACTTTATGGCCCTCCCGGATGTGGAAAAACACTACTAGCTAAAGTCATGGCAAGTGAATCAGAAGCTAACATGTTTTCAATTAATGGTCCAGAAATTATGAACAAATATTATGGCGAAACAGAAGCTAAGCTAAGAGAGATTTTCAAAGAGGCAAAAGACAATTCCCCTAGCATAATTTTCATTGATGAAATTGATGCTATTGCACCAAAAAGAGAAGAAGCATACGGAGATGTTGAGAAAAGAGTCGTTGCTCAATTATTAGCACTAATGGATGGACTCACGGATAGAGGAAATGTCATTGTACTTGGTGCAACTAATAGACCAGATAGTGTGGATCCAGCACTTAGAAGACCAGGTAGATTCGATAGAGAATTTGAAATCTCTGTTCCTAATGAAGATGGAAGATTAGAGATTCTTGAAATCCATACAAGAGGAATGCCAATAAGTGACGATATTGATTTGAAGGATTTATCATCAGAACTACACGGATATACGGGTGCGGACATTAAATCACTTTGTAGAGAAGCTGCACTAAAATCAATCAGGAGGTATCTGCCAGAAATAGATCTCGAAACAGAAAAGATTCCTTCTGAAGTGTTACAATCCATGCAGATTAAACTAATTGACTTTTACGATGCAATGCATGAAGTAATCCCCACAGCTATGAGAGAATTTTACGTTGAGAGACCAAAAGTATGGTGGCAAGACGTAGGGGGATTAGACGACATCAAAAAAGCATTAACTGACAACTTAATTATTGCAATGAAAGAACCAAGTAAATTTACAAAGATGGGAATTAGACCACCCAAAGGTGCTTTGATTTATGGCCCTCCAGGATGTGGAAAGACATTACTTGGAAGAGCACTTGCTACAGAAACTGGGGCAAATATGATTTTAGTTAGAGGTCCTGAGATTCTTTCCAAATGGATGGGTGAATCAGAAAAAGCAATTAGAGAAATATTTAGAAAAGCAAAAGCGTCATCACCATGCGTTGTTATTTTTGATGAGTTAGACTCACTAGCACGATTTAAATCAGGAGAAGGAGGAGTTGGTGAAACTATTCTAAGTCAGCTACTAACAGAAATCGAAGAAGGTATTTCTTCAAGAGTTGTAGTAATTGGAATCACAAATAGGCCGGATGTTGTAGATAATTCTTTGTTAAGAACGGGAAGACTAGATCTAGTTCTCTATGTTGCGCCTCCAGATGAAAAAGGAAGATTAGAGATAATCAAGATATTAACAAAAAAAATGCCTTTGACAAATGATGTAAAATTACAAGAGATAGCAGTTGCTACTCAAAACTATACAGGGGCAGATCTAGCTGCACTTTGTAGAGAAGCAGCAGTCGCTGCAATGCGAGATAATTCATCAAAAATATCCAGTCAGCATTTTGCAAATAGTTTGAAGCAAATAAGACCATCAATTACCAAAGAAGTGGATCAGTGGTACAATACTGTTAAGGAAAGTATATCTAACGTCGTACCAAAGACAGGAGATAAATCATTCTACGGATAAAAATGACAATTCCACTACGAAATACAATATATGACAAGATTAAGGAGGTTACTTCATTAACAGATATTGATCTTTACAAAAGCCTGACAAAAGATGGATTCATCATTCCAGACGATAAATTCAACAAACTTCTTTTAGATTTAGAGATTCTTGGTCTTATCACGGTTGCATGGATTACAAAAGACGAACGTAGAATAGAAATATCAAGGGTTGAAGCAGAAGTAGATAGTGTAGAAGAACAAAATAAGGAAATGATGGAAAAAGACTATGAAGCTAGTTTTCCAGGTTTTGAAAAATAATTATTAAAACAACGGAATGTGAAATGCTGCATCTAATGCAACTGCAACAAAGATAATTGTAAGATAGGGGGCTGTAACTTTGTATGCCTTCCAAGCAAAGTCAGATGTAGGATTCTTTGTCAGTTTATAGTGATATACAAGCATCAGTCCGCCAGAAACTATTGCAATAATGGTGTAAACAATCCCCATCCCATCAGGAATTAATGAGAGCATCAAAGAGTATGGAATTAGAATCAAGGTATTTCCTAAAATGTACTTTGATGTTTTTTGCATTCCAATTACAACAGGCAACATTGGAACTTTAGCTTGTGCATATTCATCTTTAATTTTCATTGCAAGACACCAAAAGTGTGAAGGCGTCCAAACAAATACCAAAAAGCCAACTAAGAATCCTAACAAATCCATACTGCCAGTGGCTGCTGCCCATCCAGCCCAAGCTGCTGCACTACCTGCAATTCCACCAATTACGATATTAGAGGTATTTCTACGTTTTAACCAAACTGTATAGATTATTACGTATGAAAATATTCCAACAGCAATAAAGAATGCAGATACTGCGTTTAATGCAAAATATCCATAGATTACAGAAATGCAGCTTAGAACAGTTCCATATATCAAAACATTTGATGCTGCCATTCGTCCTGAAGGAATCGGTCTAGTACTAGTTCGTGTCATTTTTGGATCAATATCTTTATCATAATAGTGATTCAGGGCACTAGAGCCTGCCGATGCCAATGCACCTGCAATAATTATGTGCAAATATGACCAATAATCAAGCTCTGGTGCTCCGGGAACTAGTTTACTTGCAGCATACATGGACGTAACTGCAGTTATTACTAAAAGCACTACAATTCTGGGTTTTGATATCTCCAGTATTTCATTAAATCCCAATTGACTCTATCCTCTTCCAAAGCCATTTAATTTCTTCGTCCACATGATCTGTAATATTTCAAAAGGAATAAGTATCTCAGCTCTATCAGCTATCTTAAATGAGTAATTGGGACCTCATGATGCCTGGAATGGGACTTACAGCTATAGGCTTGGCTGGCCTTACATTGGCTTATTCAGGTATTGCGCATACTTTCATTGATGGATTGCATGCATTAACAGGTCTTACCATGTTTGTTGGATTGATTTTCTTATCAGCAGGTATCCTTGATGGAGGAATTTCAACCAGCAATAGAGCCAAAGCAACGACTTTGGTAATTCTTTCAATAGCCCTAGGATTTGGAATGTTTGCATTTACAATGAACACATCAAATTACACAATAACAATTGCAGGAATTTTAATGGCAATTGCATTCCCTGCAATCATCATCGCATATCTAGCAATGAAGCATCCGGCTTATCTAAAACCTGTCGGATCAATTGTCGGCATAGCAGCTGCAACAGGGATTATCATGTGGGTAGCTTTTGGATTTATTAGTCCTGATACATACATGATACCACAGCAAGTAGCAATTGAGGAACCCATTGAGGAAATCGCATCAACAGGGCCAATCTTTGCAATTACAATTCTGGAAGGATCCACACAGCAAGGAAATCCAGATTATGATCCAGATGTTGCAGTTGTTCCTCAAGGATATACAGTTGAATGGACAAATGCAGATTCACTTGTGCACACAGTTACTAGTTCAGAAGGATTTGGCGAGACATTTGATTCCAGCATGATTGACGTCGGTGGAATCTTTACATTAGATACAACAGATTTAGAAATTGGTGAACATGAATATGTATGCAGTTTACATCCATATATGGTTGCAACATTAATTATTGAAGCACCAAAAGAACCAACAAAAATTACAATCCCAGAAGGTGCAGCAATTCTAGAAGAAGGGCAGATTTTTTACGATCCAGAAGCAATTGATGTTGCAGTTGGAACTACAGTACTTTGGGAAAATGTAGATAACACAATGCACACTGCAACTTCAGGAAATCCAGATTCAGGAGCAGACGGAGTATTTGATTCAGACATTCTATCTACAGGAGATACCTATGAATTTACATTTACAGATGCAGGAAATTATGATTACTATTGTATTTTGCATCCATGGATGGTAGGAACAGTTAACGTAGAATAGATTTGCAGAAGATCAAAATATCACAATCAGATAAAAAAATTCTATCAGAGTATTCAGAAAACCTGAAACCCAATGAGTCGTGTGCAATATTGTTTGGAAAAAAGGATCAAGTATTAGATTTATTTTTAACAGAAAATATCGAAGAGTCACCAGTAAATTTTACAATCTCAAATGATCAATTAATTGAAGGTTACAAGATTGCAGAAGACAAAGAGCTCGATGTAGTAGGAATATTTCATTCTCATCCAGATTCTGATGCATTTCCATCAAACACTGACAAAAAATTTATGCAAAGCAATCCTGTAGTGTGGATAATTTATTCCGGAGTCAACAAGAATTTTAGGGCATTTGTACTCGAATCAGACATTATAGAAATTCCAATTGAAGAGGAATGATTTAGGATTTCAAGCAAAATGTGGCACGTTTGCCATCAACATCATTTAGAATAGTTTTGTCTGGAGAAACAATTTTCCCAATGACATTTACAGGCGAAGCAGGAGTAATTTCGCCAGGCTTTCCAATTGGGGTCGGACCATAAAACAAACATATTGCTTTTCCAGTCGGCCAATATGCAACATCATTTAGTTCAACAGGAGATTTTGCATTTTCTTCAGGTTGAGATACAGGGGATTTCAAAGTATAGATTTCATCTCCCCACACATTAAGGTCAACAGTAAAGGGCAATTTTTTAATAAAATCATTAACAGTTTTTGGGGAATTTGAATCATCTAATTCTAAAAGTATGTTTGATGAGTTTGGAATTTTGACCTCAACTGAATATTTCATAAAGATACATGATCTTTGAATTAAATATCCCTTTTTTTAATTACATTTATGGAAATTCACGTATACGACACTTATGTCAAAGCAGCAGATGGTCATACCATGCACTTTGATGTAATTACTGGTGAAAAAGATCACGACAAAGCCATCACATATGGTAAAGAGTGGTTACAATCAGTCGGCGAGGGAGAAGCAGAGATGACAACAAATGAGTGTCAATTCTGTCACTCACAAGGTGCACCAGAGCCTGTAGAACAGGCAATTAAGGAAAAAGGCTACTTTATCCAGAAAATGGAAGGCTGTCCTTAAACATTTTTTTCCTTTTTCTATAAGACTTTTTTAGATTAATTGTTTTACAAGTAACATGTCAGAACACAAGTATTCAAAGTGGACAGTAGAAGGAGACAAGAAAACAAAATGGATTTGCGGATGTTTTCAAACTGCAGATAATTATTTCAAGTTCTGCGATACCCACAATACAACTTTACAAAAGGCAATTCAAGCTCAAATTGATGAATTAGATATGACACTAATTGTTGAAGACAAAAACTAGATTGCAAGTATTGCAACAAATGCAGATACAAAGACAATTGCAATGGTGTTAAGTAATTTAATCACAGTGTTAAGTGCTGGTCCTGCAGTGTCTTTGTAGGGATCACCAATGATATCTCCAACTACTGCAACTTTGTGTATTTCTGAACCCTTTTCTCCTCTCATCTCCACTAGCTTCTTTGCATTATCCCATGCACCACCAGTATTTGCCAAGTGATATGCTAATAAAATTCCAGTTACAACTGCGCCCATTAACAATCCTGCTACTGCAGTTGGACCTAACAGAATTCCCAAAATTATTGGGGCAAGAATTGCAACAATTGCAGGTTTCCATAGCTCTTTAATTGATGCAACAGTTGCAATGTCTACACATTTAGCATAATCAGGTTTTGATGTTCCTGCAAGAATTCCAGAATCTGCTTTGAATTGTCGTCTTACTTCATCTACCATTTTTCCTGCAGCTCTTGACACACCATTAATGAGTTGGCCTGTGATGATAAATGGAATCAATCCGCCAATTAGTAGTCCAACTATAATTGCAGGATTGGTCAAACTGTAATCCAAAATCAGAATACCTGCAAAGATGTGAGATGCCTCAAATTGAAATGCTTGAATCATAGCCAAAGCAGCTAACGCAGCACTAGCAATGGCAAATCCCTTTGTAACTGCCTTTGTGGTATTTCCGACTGCATCAATCTCATCAGTGACTTTACGATTTTCCTCACCCATTCCAGTCATTTCGACGATTCCGCCTGCATTATCTGCAATTGGTCCAAACGCATCAATGCTTAGAACAATTCCTGCAAGACTTAACATTGCCATTGCAGTCAACGAAGTGCCAAAGATTCCATACAATACAGGATCTGTCCCTTCAGGTGCAGCTCCAGAAGCAATAGTGTATGATAGAATAATTGCAACTACTAGTGCAATCATAAATGGCCCTGTAGATTGCATTCCTTTGATGATTCCCATTAAAGTTAATGATGCATATCCCCATTTTGCAGAGTCTGCAATTTCTTTTACAGGACTTTGTTTGTAACTAGTATAGTAATCAGTAATTTTTTGAATTATAGGAACCAAAATGACACCAATTACAGTGGATCCAAACAAAGCATATGCTACAGCTGATTCACCAATAAATTGTGTAATGAATACAAAGTTCAATCCAATTGCAATTGCAGCTGAGACATAAAATGAACGATTAAGAGGCTTCATTACATCTGTGATATTCTTAGAGCCTACAATTACTACACCAATGATTGATGCAATCATCCCAGATGAGCCAATCAATATTGGATAAAGGAAAAAGTTTGGAGCGCCAATTAAAGCTGCAATTAACAATGCTGCAAGAATTGTCACAATATAAGATTCGTAAACATCAGAGCCCATTCCGGCTGCATCTCCTACATTATCTCCTACGTTATCTGCAATTGTTGCAGGGTTTCTAGGATCATCTTCAGGAATATTTACTTCAACTTTTCCCACCAAGTCAGCACCCATATCTGCTGCCTTTGTAAAAATACCCCCACCAATTCTAATGAATAGTGCTATGAGACTTGCTCCAATTCCAACACCTGCAATAGTAATCGGATCTGGATAAATTACATAAAGACCAGTAATTGCCAAAAGAGCCATTGCTGGAACTGCTAGTCCAACGGTAGCTCCTCCTCTAAAAGCCATTGCAAATGTTTTTCCAAGGCCGCTGCTACTTAGATGGGCAGCTCTGACTGCGGCTTTTACTGTAATTTTTAAGGAAATGACTCCTGCAACTGCAGATAATGTGGCACCCACTGCAAATGCAATTCCGTTTGATGGTGTAAGAAATACTCCAATTATCACAGACAATCCTATGGCAACTGGAACTATAATTTTCATCTCTCTTTTTAGAAATGCTGCAGCGCCTTCTTTGACAGCATTGGAAATATCCATCATTTCTTTTGTTCCTGTTGGTTGTTTGGAAATCCATGCAACCAGACCTCCAGCAACTAAAAATGATGCAATTCCTGCAACAAATGGCAGAATTTGGGAGATTTCCATGTTATACTCAGCTTGCCAAAGTATTGGAAATATAAATCAAATAGCAGAGATCTTGCTTCTTTTTCTATATGGCAAAAATGTTTTTCCTCCAAGTCCTTGTCTTACCAACTTGTTGAATCTTTTGCCATGTGCAAGATATGGGAATCTCATATGGATTAATTCATGGACCAGAGTATTTTCAAGAGTCTTCTCATCAGGAATTTTTCGTACATTGATAAAAACTAGATTATGCTGCAGATATGAAACTCCATAATACTTGTATGCAGATGTGCGTCTACCTTCAGTCATTTCTTTTGGTGCATCAAGGACTTCTTTTGTAGATAATAGAATTTGAGGTTCTGAAATAGAGAAACGATTTGAATAGATACCAATTTTTTCTAATATTTGCAGTCTTAATTCAGGATCAAGTTTCATAATTCTTTCTCAAGGAATTTGTGTTTATCTTGAAATGTCAGTATTTTGTATAGGCATAATGAAACGCATTTGACCCCAAAAACAAATTCGTAATGAAACTTGAATGTTTGCCTGAGGAATTCAAAAAATTTTATGAACGAGAATTATAAAAACTAAAATGAACTGCGCTTAGCAGTATGCCAAGTGACAAAAAATCTGAAGATAATCAAACATTTTCCACTCTGAACTAAAAATAGTGATTTTTATGACTAGAATACATGTTAAGTCCAATTGGATTTGGGGTCACTATCTTTGCGATAATCTTATCTTATCTGGCATACTTTAAATGATAATCCTTGTTAACTGATACTTTCTCTAATAATGCCTCGTTAAAAACTAGAAAGAGGACACTCATCCAAATGGAAGTTGTTTTTTGTATGTGTAGGTAATGATCATGATGACTTGTTACTGTAGATTGTTGATTTTGGCTTAAGAGAGCAACTCCAAATGCACTAATTTATGAAAAGGTACAGATTTCAATTAAGGCAATGGTAAAACACGGTCTAGTTCTCAACATGATGGCAATAGGGTTAATTTCGACATTCACAATACTAGTTTCTACAAAAATTCTAATCTGAAAAAAGACAGTTAGTTTATTTGTAAAGTACTAGATGGTCAGGTTATGTACAAAACAATACTTGTTCCTCATGCTGGAACTTCAGCTGGAGATGAAGCATTAAAGCATGCAATATATGCTGCAAAGGATTCATCTAAACTCATAATTTTACACATAGTTGAAGCAATACAATGTCCGCCATCATTTGCATTATCTTCATCAGAACGAGAAGGATTGCTAAAGAGTATTGAAGACGCAAATGAGGAAATGCGAAAAGATATGGAGCAAAAAATGGAAAAATATGCTCAACAGTGTAAAGAAAAAGGTATTGATACCAAAGTTAAAGTGGAAATTGGGGATGCTGCTGAAATAATTTTAGATGTAGTGGAAAAAGAAAAAGTCGATCTAATAGTCATGTCAAAACGAAGAAAGCTCAAAGGAATAAAAAAACTACTTTCGTTGGGAAGCGTTTCACGAAAAGTTGTCGAAAATGTTACTTGCCCTGTTACTTTAATTGATATAGAAAATATTGGATAAGTTCAAACAAAAAAATAGCATTAAAGCAATTAGAGGTATGCAATAGAATTAATCTTCAAAAATTGAGAAATGTTTTTTTAGTTATTCACACATAAGAAATAAAATGATTATTGCTATTCAATAACAAAAGCAATTTTTACATTTGTACGATACTCCGAAATCTTTCCATTTTCGACTTTTGCCTTAAAACTAAGTACGTCTACTGCATGAATGTTTTTCAAGCTCTCGCCGGCTTTACTAATGGCTGATTCTACGGAATCTTCCCAACTTTTGGATGATGTTCCAATGAGTTCTATCAATTTAACTACCAACTAATCACCTCCATTTTCTCAAAATAAGTTAGGATCAAGTTCAATAAAGAAGAGGATGTAAAATATCATTGTTGGTAATTGGATAAGAATTTGTAATCTTTCTCAACATAATTGTAAAAATTTCAATTTCTGATCCTAGTATCAGATATGACAATCTAGATCATTCCTTTATGCTATTTTCACGTAGTACAATACGGATAATAGCCAACTAGAAAGAAAATGATTTGAGCAATCAGATCAGTGTTTGATCTTTGGGTTATTCTATGTCTGGAAGACTGTTATCTATTCCTTAATGCTATGTTCTTGACATTTATTCAAAAATAACTTTTAAAACAATTTGGAGACAACAATTTTTGTCATAATTTTCATGTCTATGTGCAATAATTTTATAGAATGTGAGCGGGAAAACCCAAACCCTTTAGGGTTGGGATGAAAGCGAACACACCACAACTCAAAACAAAACACAATGAAATATTCAAATACAATATGCGTGTAAGAAAACCAATGACATATGGTACCGCAGGAACTGTGGGAACCATCAAAATACAAACGCCTGAATCTGAAAAGATAGACCCCGACACAGGGTTGGGAGAGCCACAACCACAAACGTCTGCGAAAGCAACTTTGAGGCTCGATGAAGCAGGAAGAAGCCACGATGCTTTAGCGAGTGGTAGTTCACTCAAAGATATTTCCATATGACTCAAAAATTATGTGCTAGTTAATTATGAGAACAGGAACTTTGGAGTTCTGCACAAGGGCATTAGATACACTACCCAGTGATGGACCTGTTATCTTGGTTGTCCCTCTACGTCCCATAACAATCATGTCAAATTTTTCCTTTTTTAACAGTTTCAAAATTTCCTCAGACGGATTACCATATAGTATCTTCTGACTAGCAAGTAGCCCTTCTTTAAATGCAGAATGTTTTGCGTCTTTTAGGAATTTTTTTACGTGGCTAATCATTTTTCCTTTGTAGGGTTGGATAATTTTGGCCATTGCATTGTGATATGAAATTACATGAACCACAGTCAATGTCCCCCTTGACAGTTTTGCCAATGCAACTGCGTTACTTAATGCCCGCTTTGAATTTTCAGAATTGTCAAAAGGTACAAGAATATTTGTAAATGTTTTTGCCATTACTAAAAAATTCTAATCCTTTGATAAATAATCTCAAGATGAATATCAATCATGGAAATCATAAAATACAACTTAAGATCATGTTTGTAATGTTTTTCAATGTCCGACAGAGTATTCATCGAATCTTTACAAAACATTCCTACATTCAAAAAAAAGTTTGAAATCGTAGAAAGAAAAGGACTTGGACATCCAGATACGATTTGTGATCTAATCATGAATCAAATATCAATAGATTTATCAAAACTATATCTCAAAGAGACAGGTATAGTTCAACATCATAACATGGACAAAGCATTGTTGGTGGCAGGACAAAGTGAAAACAACTTTGGAGGTGGCATAATCTCAAAACCCATGAAGATGATTTTGGGGGATCGTGCAACTTTTGATGTAGGGGAGAAAAAACTTCCGATTGGGGATTTTGCCATACAAACCGCAAAGGAATGGTTTGAAAAAAATTTAAGATTTGTAAATGATGAACATGTTGAATATCAGGTGGAAATTGGTGTTGCATCAAAAGAGTTGCGCTCCATTTTTGAAAATCCTGGTTCTTTTGTATCAAATGACACATCAGTACTTGTAGGTTATGCCCCTTTCACCGAAACAGAATCAATTGTACTTGACACAGAACAATACATAAACTCTAAAGAATTCAAAGAAATGTTTCCAGAATCTGGAGAAGATGTCAAGGTGTTGGGATTCAGGAATTCTGATCATGTTGATCTTACCATTGCAATGGCTTTTGTGGATAGATTCATCTCAACTGAGACTCAATACTTTCAAAGAAAAGATGAAATGCTTAAAGAAATTAATGAATTTCTTTACAAAACACACAGTATGAAGATCACTTCTAGCATGAATTGTTTGGATTCTAAAAATAAGGGAATCTCTGGTCTGTATATGACAGTTCTAGGTACTTCTGCAGACAGTGCAGATTCTGGTCAGGTCGGGAGGGGAAATATGGCTAGCCGTGTAATTTCTCCAAGCAGGCCTGCTGGTGCAGAAGCTACTGCAGGAAAGAATCCTGTAAGTCACATTGGAAAAATATACAATGCTCTTTCATTTAAAATTGCAAATGAAATCCATCATAACGTTTCTAGTTTAGAGGAAGTGTTTGTTTGGATGTATAATGTGATTGGGAAGCCTGTAAATGAGCCTCAGGCAGTAGTCGTTCAACCCATCTCTAGAAAAGAACTAGACAACATAGAAAAAAATCAGATAAATGAAATAGTCGATAGAAATCTTCAAACGATTAATGAGTTTTGCAATGAATTGATTTCAGGCAAGCATCATGTGGTATGACTTAGTTTTTAATTTCCAAAATTGACAATTTCATAAATCATTATAATTCATCTACCGGTGTAGTTTGTAAATGAGAAGTATTGAAGACATAGGTTCTGATTTGCTACACTTTCATGAAGCAATTCAATATGTTGGAATTATGAAGAATGATTTGGTTCTATTTGTAATATTTTTTGTTTAAGTAAATCTTTCATTAACCAAAACTGATAATCGTGCATTGGTTTAAAATTTGATTTTTTTTAACACAACACAATGACAGAACTATGTTTGAATGATAACTGTTACAACAGTGTACATCAGATTACAAAAACATTGGAATTCCTATCACATGTTGATAGATATGTTGAAGATGCCAAGAAAGCCGGAGATTCTGAAGCTGAAAAAGTTTGGAATACAATAAAATCAGATAGACAAAAACATGCAGTAATGCTAAAGGAATTAGTTGTAGCAGATGTGAAAAACAACAAATTCTAACCTTTTTATTTTTTATATACAAAGATAGTATATTTTCATGCTAGTGATTGTTTGTGAGTTACCAGATACTGGGAAAATCACTTTGGCAAAAAAAACTCGCCCAGTCAATTAATTCTATTCGTGCTTGCTATTTTATAACATGTGTTAAGAATAACACTCACATTTTCATATGTGATAACTTTGAGCTTGTTTAACTACAAAGATGATTGTTTGATAATATGGATACTCTAACACAAAAACAAATTGATGAGATAATGTATGAAACAAATGAAAAAATTTCTGCTATAGTTGAAGAAATTAGAAATATCAGATTCTCCAAAATGGATGAAAATGAAAAACAAACAAAGTGTGATAAACTGAGAGTTGAGTTCGAGCAAGTAATGATTGAAGAAGAGGAAAAAATAGTAAAAGTGATGAAAGAATGCCCATGAAAATCAATGAAATAGATACACCTTAACTGTCTCATAATCTAGATCAAATTGGAATTGTTGATTCACATACAGGTGCAGTGTTGCTCAAAGACGAAAAAGTTGAATTTATGATGTCTGGTTTTTCATCTGAAGTTGCAGGAATGATTTCTGGTTTTGTAGAAGGAAAACGTGATGATCCCCCAACAATATACAGATTAGTTGAGCAAATCTGTATTTTACTGGGAAAAAAGACATGATATTTAGAAATTTTAGGGCATCTGATTCGATAGCGTTGGCAACTTATTATCACATTCCAATTCTGGTGAGAAAATCGATGTTACAAAAAATTCAGAAAAAATAATTTTTATCCCAAACTTTGTAATTATTTAAACCGTATTGGAACATAATATAATTAAATTTTTAATTTTGAAATTATGTTCTTTTTGTTTTAGAAATGAAAATCATATCATGATCATAAATATACTAAAATAAACTGGTATATCATGTCTCAGGTTGGAACAACTCCCGAAGGTGTTCCTATAATTTTACTTAAAGAAGGAACAAGGCAATCACGTGGTCGCGATGCCCAAAGAAACAACATTAGGGCAGCAAAATTAATTGCCGAAATAATCCAAACAAGTCTTGGTCCAAGAGGAATGGATAAGATGCTTGTAGATTCACTTGGAGACATTACAATTACAAATGACGGTGCAACAATCCTAAAAGAGATTGATGTACAACATCCTGCCGCGAAGATGATGGTAGAAGTAGCCAAAGCTACTGATAGTGAGGTAGGAGATGGTACAACATCTGCTGTTGTTCTAGCAGGGGCTTTACTTGAAAAAGCAGAATCACTAATTGATGATGAAATTCATCCTGTAATAATTGCTGAGGGTTACAAAAAAGCCTCAAAAAAGGCAATGGAATTTTTAACTGAAATCACAATAAACATTGAACCAAAAGATAGGAGGATCCTTGAAAAAATTGCAAATACCTCAATGCAGACAAAACTTGTATCAATTGAAGCAACTGATCTTGCTAAATTGGTAGTTGATGCCACACTGAAAGTAATTGAAGAAAAAAATGACATATTCAAAGTAAATCTTGACAACATAAAAATAGAAAAAAAGACAGGTGGCTCAATTTCTGACAGTGAGTTGGTAAGCGGCATAATTCTTGACAAGGAAATAGTCCATAGTGGTATGCCACGAAAAATTGAAAATGCAAAAATTGCTTTGATAAGTGAGGCACTTGAAATTAAAAAGACAGAGTTTGAAGCAAAGTTAAACATCTCCAACCCCAATCAGATAAAGTCATTCATGGAAGAAGAAAACCAGATGCTCAAAGATATGGTAAACAAGATAAAATCTACAGGTGCCAACGTTGTTTTGTGTCAAAAGGGGATAGATGATGTCATTCAACATTATCTAAGCAAGGATGGAATACTTGCAGTCAGAAGAATCAAAGAAAGCGACATGACAAAACTTGCAAAAGCTACTGGTGGTAGAATAGTGGGGAGAGTAGATGATCTTAATGAGGGAGATCTTGGTTTGGCAGAAAACGTAGAGGAAAAAAGAGTAGAGGAGGACAATTGGGTGTTTATTGAAGGGTGCAAGAATCCTAAAGCCATCAGCATATTGTTAAGAGGTGGTACTCAAAGAGTGATTGACGAAGCAGATAGATCATTACATGACGCGTTAATGGTTGTAAAGGATGTAATTGAAAAGCCAAAGATAGTTTATGGTGGTGGCGCTCCTGAGGCATTTATTGCACTAAAACTCAGAGACTGGTCAAAGTCTCTTTCTGGAAGGGATCAACTTGCAGTTGAAAAGTTTGCTGATGCCATGGAGTCAATTCCGCTTGCACTTGCAAGAAATGCTGGAATGAATCCCATTGATACAATCACACAGCTAAGATCGAAACAAAGTAAGGGTGAAAAATATACGGGTGTAGATGTAATTAATGGAACAGTTGCAGATTTTGAGAAATTGGGAATAATGGAACCTGTCAAGGTTAAAGAACAGATAATAAAATCAGCTACAGAGACGGCAAACATGATTCTACGAATTGATAATATAGTTGCATCATCAAGAGGATCTGCAATGCCCACACCAGGAGGAATGCCTGGAATGGATATGGGGTAAAATAGATCAGAAAAACCTGAAAATGATTATTTGTTAATGTTTAAAATTAGAACATGTGTAATCCAATAGAGAAAAATAATGTACAGATTTATGTAATTTGTATCCAACATATGATGTTCATTTGTTGTTTGAAATTCAGAAATACTTAGAATTCCATACATATCAATTCCAAAATCGACAATGACATTATTACTTTTAATAGAATTATTGAAAAATTACCACAATGACAAAAATTATTCAAGTATTATCTTTGATGGCAATTCTTTTGCTAAGTGTAACTGTGACATCAAATTTGGTTGATACTTCGTTTGCAGTGAAAAGCAAAGGAACACCAAACTCAGTTACCGGTTCTGACAAAGTTTGTGGAGACAGACTTTGCTCTGAAGTTCAAAAAGAATCAAAAACAGAAACAAAAAAGAAAGAGGAGATAAAATCTGAAAAAAAGGCTCAGGAAAAAATCAAAGCCGAAGCTGCAAAATCTGAAATTCAGAAAGATCCAACAGAATCTCATGAGGAAGAAGCCAAAGAATATGCTGAAAAACGTCTTCAAGAACCTGTTTGGAAGACAATTTCTAGAACTATTACATCCGATACAGATCCTGGAAAGGGACATGAAATGCACCAATTAGCAATACTCCTTCCACCTGGAAAGACAATCTACAAAGGTCATCTGACATATTCTGCATCAGAAAATGTTCAGTTAGTTTCTTTGCATGGTCCTCTTAAGAAAGGTGAAGACAAGGGACAACTGTTTTGGACACTTGATGGAATGACAAAGTATGGCTTGACTCTAGTTGATCAAAAATCAGATTCTGGGATATGGACATTTAGTGGGAAAGCTTTGGCAATTCATTCTATGAATTCTGAACCATTCACAGTGACATATTCTGTAACATACAAGGAAATGATTCCTTCAAAGAAAATATACTCTGAAAGCATGACATCTATGAGCAGTCCCGCTTTAGGACATGAAGGACACAACATTGCAATGATTTTACCACCAAGTGATGAGTTTTACCGTGGTAGAGTAACATTTGTTGCATCAGAGCCAGTACAGTTTGTATCTTTAACAGGCCCGCTAGGTCCTGGAGATAACAAAGGTCAACCAACATGGACTATGGATGGAAAAACAAAGTATGGATTTACATTCATCAAAGCAGATAAGACTAGTGGTACATGGGAATTTTCTGGAAATGGGATTGCATTTCATAGCATGAACAAGAAACCATTTACCATATCATACACGGTAACTCTGGAATCTATACCAAAGTAACCCTTTTTTTATTTTTTAACTAAAACTTATTTTGTACAAAATACATGACCAACATTAAGTTCACTAGTATTTGTAAGATATTCTAAATTGAAAATTGCATTACTAGTATAAATTCTAGAACAAGTATTTTGTTTACATGGGTAAAATTCTTGTTCCTATTGATGGCTCTCCTAATTCTGTTAGAGGATTAGAAAAAGCAATAGAACTTGCAAGAAAAACAGATTCATCTATCACGTTGCTTCATGTTGCCATGCTTCCACCAATACATGTAGTTGGTCACCCTTTAGATAAAGTAAAAAGATCACTGGCAAAAAAAGCTCATAAATTCATCAAAGATGCAGAAGACAGGTGTATCAATGAAAACATTCAATCCACAACCAAATTGATTTATGGTTCTGATCCTCCATATGATATTGAGCAATTTGCACGTAAATACAAACATGATATGATTGTGATTGGTGCAAAGGGTAAGAGTACTCTGAAGCGTCTCTTTTTAGGAAGTGTTTCTAACTATCTTGTTCAAACTACAAAGACACCGGTAACTGTGATAAAATAATACAATCATTGTTTGTGTGATTATATCTGGTTGATTTTTTACGAGTTTTTTCATATGCAAGTACCTTTTCAAAAATATCCGTATTTCGTTCCCAATGAAAATTAATCTCGACAATAATACTTTACATCGAATCCCTATATAGTTTGGACATCTTTACACATTGTTAGATGTTTGTAGTTACCATACAAATTATTTTTAAGATTATTGATCAGGTCATACTTGAAATTTTCAATGATAGAAAAACCACTTCGTTTTAAAACTAGAATATAGGATGTCTCATTTTTCTAATGCTTTTTCTAGAACGCTTGTTATCATATCTGTTGGTATGTTTGGATAGAGACCTTAGTAGTTTTTGTCCTAATTCATCCAAAACCTCACTGAGATCAAATCCAACTGAACTGAAAATTAGTGGGGCATGATGAGAAGTTGTAACTATTATAGTCACTTCATACTTTCCTTCTTTTTTATCTCCAGTTCTTTGTTGTTTAATTGAAACCCTGGCCTCGTGTATTTCAGAATATACTTTTTGTACTTTTTTGAGAGTGTTCTCAAATTTCTTACTAATCAAATTGATATTTGTTTGATCTTCTGGCAACCCAACAACGTATAACGGAATTGCTGCCTCTAGTTTTGATACTAATAACTCCAGAACGTCCCTATATGTGATGATTCCTTGTAGATTTTCCCAGAGATTTACTAAACAGCAAGTAGTATCTGTTTTTAACATAGAGTCTACGATTTTATTCAAGTCATCATTAGGTGTGCATTGTGGAATTCTTGTACTTCCAATATTTCCAATTTTAAATTCTAGTTTATGGGTTGTCTTGCCTTTAAATGATTTTTTTCCCTGTCTTTCTTGCGGTAGAATATACTCCAGAATATGTGCAGATGTGAGAACCTGTTTGATTTTTCCCTGACTCACCACAGGTAGATGATCCAGTCTTTTTGAAGTCATTATTTTTTTAGCATTTCCAAGTAGTTCTTCTGAAGAAATCGTTATTGGGTTCTGAGTGTAAATCAAGTTTGCCTTGATCCATCTGTTGTCTTTAGTTGAAAGGATTTCCAATATTCGTTTTGCAGTAACTACTCCGATGATCTGATTTTTTTGAACTATGGGAACTTCACGAATTCTATAATGTGTGAGAATATCTGCAGCTTTTTGAACAGAGTCATTTGGAGATATGTGGGGGATTGGATAAAGGAATGGGTCTATATTCATTTGTGTGATATTTTTTGCATTTAACAGTGCCCTGATGTTAGTTGAAAGTGTAGATTTTCCATCAAAATAGAAAACATCGTATGCATTATCTTTTATAATTTTGTTAATAACACTGGAAACAGTATCTGATGGATCAATTGTAGTTGCTTTAGAAATTAATGGCTCTACCTTGGCAGTCTGTATGTCTCTTAGATGCTCATAAATTGTATCTGTAATCATTTTATTCTATCTTAACGTCCAGAAGATCTATTTATCATCTTTACTGTATTGCCTTGTGTGATTTTGCTTTTTTATTTTTTGTGATTGGTTTTGCTTGTTTATGCATTCCCTTAGGTGGTGGAAATTCCTGATCTGACTTGTTTTCATCTCTCGATGTTTTCAGGTTCTTTCTGGTTTTCTCATTGACTTTTTCCATGTATTATGTATCATCCATGTATTAAACAATGTCAATTGTTGTGAGAAGTTTGGTGTATTTTCATTCTTTAAAAATATGAATTAATAGGGTCAGAAGGTTTAGTAGAGTAATCATCAATCATACAGCCACCGTCTCATCACACCCCAATTATTCCATTAAATCAAGAAGTGATTGCGCTTTATTTCTAATTTCGGGAGTAATTGTTACTATAACTAGTCCCTCGTTTGGCTGACCATACAAAACAATTGCATTTTCAGGAGCATGAATGCAAACTGGAAGAACTAAAAGATCTTCTTCTCCATCAACAAAAAGTCTCACAGGAGGCTGCATAGTAAAGGCCTTCTTAATCACATCAATACTGGGAGTAGTTATTTCTGCTGCAGGATTTTTAACAGTCAATTCAATAGCATTTTCCAGTTTTGGTGGTTCTTTTTTTTCTCTTTTTTCCTGACCATCAATAATTTGTAATGAAGGAACAAGACCAAATTCAATCATCTTTTTAGTGGTTCTATCACCAACAGTAATGATGTAGGAATTCTTGGAGAGATGTTTTTGAATATTTGTTTTATCAGCTTGGCTTTCAGGTAAAAGCAATCCTAAAGGAATTTTCAACTGGTCTCTTAAAGAATCAGGTAATTTCACATTAATCGTGACTAACTAGTACTTGCCTCAGGTGCAGATTCTTCACCAGAACTTTCAGATGCCATTTCATCTTGTAGTTTTGCTGCAAGAATACTGCATTGTGCTGCAATATTTTTTGCGCTCTTTCTAAAAGCCGTTGCACTTGGAGAATCAGGATTTGTAATCATAATTGGTTTTCCCAAATCAGAGCCTTCCATGATTCCAGAGTTTAATGGAATCTCACCTAAGAAAGGCATGTTAAACTGTTCACTGATTTTCTTTGCACCACCATCACCAAAGATGTAATGTTTTTCATCGCAGTTTGGACAGATAAAGTGACTCATGTTTTCAACAACCCCAATAATTGGAACATTTAGCTTCTCAAACATGGATACAGCTTTTACTGCAACATTGCTTGCAACATCTTGTGGAGTTGTAACAACGAGGATTCCAGTAATTGGAATTGTTTGAGCAAGTGTTAGTGGAATATCACCAGTACCAGGAGGAAGATCTACAATAAGATAGTCCAAGTCAGACCAATTAGTATCAACTAAAAATTGTTTTAAGATTCCAGAAATGATAGGACCACGGTAAATTGCTGCCTGATTGGATTGATCTGCAAAGAAACCAAAGGATACTACTTTTAATCCATGAGAGTCTGCAGGCTGAAGTTTGTTTTCTTCTACTTCCATGAATCCGTCCTTCATTCCCAACATTAACGGAATGCTAGGACCATAGATATCAGCATCCAGCAAGCCAACTTTAGCTCCTGATTCAGATAATGCCAATGCCAAGTTTAATGAAACAGTTGATTTTCCAACACCCCCCTTTCCACTTGCAACACCGATAATGTTTTTGACAGATGCCATTCCAGTGTCTGCATCAAGTGAACGGCCCTCCATTACTTTTGCAGTTACTTTCAAATCAAAATTTTTCAATTCAGTAATTTCACCAATTACTTTTCTTACATCATCCTCAATTTCGACATTGAAAGGGCATGCAGGAGTTGTTAATTCCAAAGTAAATTTGAGATTACCATCATTTAGTTCCAAGTCTTTAATCATACCCATAGATACAATGTCTTTTTTCAAATCAGGATCAATGACAGTGCCAAGTTTTTCCAGAACCTGATCTATTCCAACCATTGCGTCAAAAAGCCAGTCTACATTATTTAAACATAAGTCAGACATCAAAAAAAATTGTCATTTTTTTGAAAAATCAGTAAAATATTTGGAGAATTATGAGTAAATCACCCAAAGATTCATAAATTGAAATTCAAGAAAAATACATAATTGTTTTCTATATCCACTCTAGTTGATGTTGTTAGGATTCCTCCTAGCCTGTTTGGAACTACTCTCAAAAAGGCAGCTGTAAACATCCTCAAAGAGAAATACGAGAGCATGATTAATGCAGATTTAGGATACATCATTATGATTTTAGATGCCAAAGTTGACGAAATGGGAAAAATGATTGCAGGAGATGGCGGCACATTCCATAGAGTACAATTTGAAGCATTAACATTTTATCCAAAATTACAAGAAATTGTTCAAGGAGAAATTGTAGATATTACAGACTTTGGAGCATTTGTAAGAATTGGTCCAACTGATGCATTACTTCACTTGTCACAAGTGATGGATGATTATCTTAAAAGTGATGTAAAGTCGGGAATGATTTTAGCTAATCAAAGTGGTAGAACATTAAAAGTTGGTTCTACACTTCGTGCAAGAATTACTGCCGTATCATTAGGAAAAGCTGCTGCAATGGGCAAGATTGGAATCACATGTAGACAACCATTCCTTGGAGCAGATGCCTGGATTGCAGAAGAGATTAAAAAATCCACAGGGGATTCAGATAAACCTGCAAAAGAAGCTGAAGTAGAGGCAAGTTAAGATGGCACGAGAGATGGCATGCCGAAAATGCAAGTTTGTTACAACAGGCAAAGTTTGTCCTGGTTGCAAATCATCGGATTTGACACCGGACTGGAGCGGAATTGTACTTGTAGTTGATCCAACAAATTCAGAGATTTCAAAAACTCTAGGTATCACTCAAAAAGGCAAGTATGCAATCAAAGTAACATAGAATATTTCTAAATCTTTAAAATCACATTAACATTCTAACAATAATGTTGTCATTTAATTCTAAAAAACAATTACTACAATTTCTTACAGAAGACATAGGATCTGGAGATATAACAAGTGTCCTTCTACCAAAGAAAAGGATTTCAGCTAAAATAATTTCAAGAGAAAATGCAATTGTAGCAGGAGTAGTTTATGCAAAAGAGATTTTCAAATTAAAAGGATGTAATGTAAAAATTGTTAGAAAGGATGGCTCTAAAATAAAACCCAATCAAACTATAATGACAATTAGTGGGGACGCAGGGAAAATTCTCACATGTGAGAGAACTGTATTAAATCTCCTTACAAGAATGAGCGGAATTGCAACTCAAACAAATGAACTTGTAAAAAAGATCCCAACAAAAACAAAATTGTATGCAACTAGAAAAACAGCTCCAGGACTTAGATATTTTGATAAAGAGGCAGTAGAGATAGGCGGAGGCAAAAAACACAGACTACGACTGGATGAAATGGTGATGATCAAAGACAATCATATTGCAGTTGAGGGCTCGTTATTATCATTAATTAAAAAAGCAAAGAAAAAATACAAAAAATTTGAAGTGGAAGTTGAAAATACATCAGATGCAGTTCTTGCAGCAAAAGAGGGAGCAACAATAATCATGCTAGATAACTTCTTACCTGCACAAATCAAGAAAACAATTCAAGTACTCAGAAATGAGAAATTGCGAGGCAAAGTATTACTTGAAGCATCAGGCGGCATTAATTCTAAAAATATTGCAAGTTATGGAAAAACAAAAGTAGACATCATATCAGTTGGAAGTATTACAAATTCTGTCAAAGGAATTGATATGAGTTTGGAAATTTAAGAATTCAATTCTTCTAGTAAAACAAGTACTGCCTTGTTTTTTGGATCAATTTCTTGAATTTTTTCACAACACTGAATTGCCCTTTTATTCTCACCTAATTTCTGATGAGAGTATGCTTTGAGCAATAAAACTTCAACATCATAAGAAGCGATTTCGAGTGCTTTATCAAAATAAGATATTGCAGTTTTGTATTTGTTTTGCAAATGGTAAATTCCGCCCATAGTAAACAAAATATCATGATGATGCGGAACTTTGTGCAAAAAATCTTTACCTGATTTTAAGGCAGCGTCATATTTTTTTTCTTTAACTAGTTTTTTTATCTCTTTGAGTTTTTCAATGTTTTTTTTCTTTTGAGGATCTCTTGGAGTTCTACTAAATAATCCAACCAAAATAGTCCACTCAATCTTAGCTGATTTCAAGCATTCTATTAATTGCTAAACGCGCCTTATCGGCAATCTCTTTTGGAACGGTGACAACATTTTTTTCATTTACCAGCGCATCATATACTTTTTCAAGGGTAATCATCTTCATGTATTGGCATTCAGCTTTCTCTGATGCAGGGATGAATGTTTTTCCAGGATTTTGCTGCCTCATTTTATACAAGATACCAGTCTCTGTTGCAACAACAAAGTTTTTTGATTGTGATTGATGGACATGATTTAGCATTCCCTCTGTGGAAAGAATTGAAACTTTTTTGCCATCATAACTTCCATCTGCAACATCATACATCATAGGAGTCGTACAACTGCATTCTGGATGAATAACAAATTCTGCATCTTTCATAGAATTTAATTTTTCAGTTACATCTTCAGGAGTAATTCCTGCATGGACATGGCATTCTCCTGCCCAGATATGCATGTTTTTTCTTCCAGTCATTTTTGCAACATAAGAACCAAGGAACATATCAGGCAAAAATAATATTTCTTTTTCTTCAGGTATTGCCTTTACAACATTAACTGCATTTGATGAAGTACAACAATAATCAAGTTCGGCTTTAATTTCTGCAGTGGTATTAACATAACCTACTGCAATTGCATTAGGATGTTGTTTTTTCCAATTACGCAATTCTTCAACAGTGATTGAATCAGACAATGAGCATCCAGCCTCTAAATCAGGAAGTAGTACTTTTTTGTCAGGACTAATAATGGCAGCAGTTTCAGCCATAAAGTTTACACCACAAAACAAAATTGTCTTTTGGTCTACAGTAGCAGCTTGCCTTGAAAGACCTAAAGAGTCACCTGTAAAATCAGCAATATCCTGTACATCAGGAATCTGATAATTGTGTGCCAAAATTACTACGTCTTTTTCCTTCTTGAGTTTTAGAATCTCTTCTTTAAGCTGGGATGACTGTTGAACTAACATAGACCACAAAATTTTGCGTTTGTGAGGATTTAAAGAATGGGAAGTAGTCCAGAATTCTCTAAAAAGATAGCTAATGTGGCAAGAATTTCCCCTTTTCAGATTACTACCTCATGATATAAACAAAGGTAGAAAATTAACCAATTATGGGAAAGCGAATTACAGTAATAATAGATGATGGCATTGTAAAAAAACTTCGTGAAAAACAAGCAAAGAAGATCAAAGAGTCCTCAGAGTCAGTGAGTTTCTCCAGGGTTTTAAATGAAGCATTACGTAACAGTATGAAATAATTACAAACGGTTGATATTCAATTGAAATCAGCAAATATGATTTTGTTATACTATGTACCAATCTGAATATCATCAGAACAGTATTTTCTTAGAGTTTCAATTGCAGACAAAATTGCCAATCTGCTTGTTTTAGGATTATTAGAATCAGGAAAATTCTCAATTGTAAAGTTCATCTTTCCAAATTTTCCTTCAGCCTCAATGTGATGGGTGTTTTTGTCAGTATCAGGATCAGCGATAATTTTCACAATTGTTTTTTCACTTCCTATTCCAGATAATGAAAGAAGGGCTGCAACATTGATGTTTGCAGGAAATAAAGAAACTGCTTGTTTTGCAGTTCCTTCAAAGATTGTTGTAGGAGAACAAATAGCATCCAAATCAATTTGAGAAGTTTCAAAAAACTTTGCACCCTTTAGGGAATGTGGATGTTTTGTTGTTGTAATAGATACAGACTCTAATTCATCTTTGACAGATTTAATTCCATCCAAACCGGCAATTGCACCAGAAGGAAGATAGATAGTTTTTTTGAAATGGTTGCAGGCATCTGATAAAATAGCATAGATTGATTCATCTAATAATGCACCAACACTCATTATCATCAAATCACGTTTATTCTGCAATACACTTAGTCCAACGTCTTTAACAGCATCTTGAGATGCAGCTTCGACTATGATGTTGACGCTATGAGACGACAAGAGATGCGAGTTTTCAACTATTTCAGGTTTTGAGTTTAATTTTGAGACAAGCTCAATTGCGGTTTCTTTTGATACGTCATAAACATGGGTAAGCATGCCAGGTATCTTTCCTGAATCAATTGCAAGTGCAATCTGAGTACCTATTGCACCACAACCCAACAAACCAATTTTTTTCAAGTGAATTTATTAGAAAAGGTCACTTAATTAATTCTAGTCCAATCTCTTACAAGAGGGTTCTTTTGTGCTACGTAAATTATTGCCATTATAGGAATTCCAAGAATCAAAATTGACAATCCTTCAAATTCTGGAATGACACGGGTTCCAATGATTTCAATATTTTTAGTGTCTTCTGAAATAATAAAACCAACCACATAATCATTAGGAAATTTCATCAAATCATATCTAGTATCAACGCCATCAACTAAAACTGTAAATTTTTCACCTTTAGCAGAAATTACATCAGTGGGAGCTCTTACCCAGAAATCAGTCTTTTCAGGAACATCATCCATAATAATTTCAATTGATTTTCTCTCTTCATTGATTTTCATAGAAGACAGTACTGGAATGGGATCATCAGAACCCATAGCATCAAAGCTTCCATGATACCCATAGTAAACATCGTAGGATTTTTCATCATACTCAAAAGTGACTTTTTCAGATTCTAATTGAGAGATGTCAAGGTACTGAGCATATGCATCAGAATTGAATATGTGCTCAGCAAAGGCATGACTGGATGAAGGTATTATCAAAAGCAAAAGAAATACAAAAACATAACGAATCAAGCAATAACAGTATAATTCTAACGCATATAACAAAAGAGTAAATTCTCAATTTTGATTTTCTAATTTGAATTCAAGTATGATTTATCACCAAATTATTTATGTAAAGAAATTCAAAAATTTATGATGAATTTTTCCCAAATTACAATAATTTGCAGTCTTTTTCTCCTAGTAATTCAACCATCATATGGCGACTTGGAATCACCTAGAAAACAAATGGAGCAAGGTACTCTAGCTCAAGATGTCATTTGCAAATCAGGATTAGAACTAGTAATCAGAACAAATGGGTTTGCAGCATGTGTAAGACCAGATACTGCAGATAAGATGCAAAAAATAGGAATGTTAATCATTCCAATAAAGTTTACAGATTTGGAAAAAGAGTTCAAATCAGTTTCTGCCTCAGAAGAAGAAATTGATACAGTTCCTGCATCAAGCATGTCAATTGTAAACTTCTACATAAAGGATCAAGATTTGAATGTGGCACACAATGGTGTTGAAGTAATATCAACACAAGGATTGTTTGAATTTACAATTAACGGAATTGAAATTAACGGTCCTCAAAAAATGATTGAGACAGGACCCAACACGGGTGAATTTTATGTCAGATTGGAGTTGCCAGAAACAATCAATGGAAAACCATTAAGTCAAGAGGATATTGTTCTCATAAAATACTTGGATGAATCGGATTTTGCCGGAGAGCGAAGAATTCTAGTAAAATCAGTTCCATTAACATCTACATTTGCCAAAGTTGAAACTTTTGGTGGCGGTTCCAGGATTGGTCACGAATTTACATTAAGAATTTACGAGCCTGATGCAAATAGGGACTCCAAAGATGAAGACAAAATTCCACTGAGTTCTTTTGAATACAGAGGTGACGGCGGCATTAGAACAACACTTGCAAACCCTAAATTTGATGCAAATTCCAGTTCATTAATTGAGACAGGTCCCAATACAAGCACGTTTGAAGTAAAGATTAAGATTCCAAGAGAATTAGACGGCAAAGTTATTCACATTGGAGACAAATATGAAATCAGATACATAGACAGAAGTACACCTTCGGGAACTGATGAGAAGATTATTTTGAAAGGAAAAATTGGATAAAGAAGACGATTCAGAGGTATTCAAGATTCACTGAGAAGATACTAGTCGACGAAGACAATGGATTGGACCTGAAAATTATACAGATAGGAGATTTTGAGGCTGGACAGTATCTGCAGTATACTAGTTTCATTTGAGCTGTGAACTACCACTCGCTAAAGCATCGTGGCTCTTCTTCCTGCTTCATCGAGCCTCAAAGTTGCTTTCGCAGACGTTTGTGGTTGTGGCTATCCCAACCCTGTGTCGGGGTCTCTATCTTTTCAGATTCAGGCGTTTGTATTTTGATGGTTCCCACAGTTCCTACGGTACCATATGTCATTGGTTTTCTTACACGCATATTGTATTTGAATATTTCATTGTGTGGTTCTGCTAACTTGTCGAGACCTGAAATACGGATCTTCTCTAGATTGAATTTCATACCTAGTTGGAATTTGCCTTGTGTAGGCTAGCGTTTTGGATTATTGTCTTCCATCTATTCTTGCCATCAACTTTTATCAATGCTTCCTCTGATGGGGTCTTTCCCTTTAATGCACCATGCTTTTTTGTAAAATTGTAGTATGCTTTCATTCCGTCAAGAATAGGAGTGTCTATTTTTTTTAGACCCCTGAATACCTTTTCTCTGTCTCTAATTTCACCGTTTAATCTCTCCATCTTGTTATTGTTCATATCACCTTGAATGTGGATATGTCTAGTATGTTGTGTCTTTTTTCCAAATATTCTCTTTGATGATTTTTTATATGCTGGGAGTCCATCTGTAATGAACTGAGTGGGATTTTTTCCTATTGCTTCTTTAGTGAGTTTTAGTAAATTGTCTGCATTGTGCTGAAATTTGGTGTCTGCCATGTCAGAAGCCAACCAATATCTAGTATCATCATCCATTGAAGCAAAAAGATATTTTTGTTCTCCATTCACTTTAATCCAAACCTCATCTGCCCTTACCCAATTTCCAGTTCTAGGAACTATCTCATTGAGATACTTTGAAACCATTGTAGAGTATTTGCAAATCCATTCGTATATTGTAACACATGATACCTCAATTCCCATCATCTCATAATGGTTTGAAATGTCACGTGTGGACATTCCAGAATAGTACATTTGTAACGCACCTGTAATCGTATTTACATCAAACCTTGTTTTCTCAAATCCATAGTTTGTTGAGAATTTCTTTTTACAGTCAAGACACTTGAAAATCTGCACGTTTCCATTCTTGTTCTTTCTAGTTCCCTTTTTGGTTATTCTGCCAGAGTCACAATACTTGCAAAGGTTAAGTGCTGAGCGTTCCATGATTCTAAAGATGTTGTTTCTATAACACTTGTTTTTCATGATTAGTTCCAATGTAATCTTGATGTGCTTACAATCTGCTTTTCTTGTGATGTGATCCATACACTCACAGATTAGACCGTTTCCAGTTCGTGATACGATATAGAATTTCTCTGGATTTGTCTGTGAACGAACCTTGAATTTGGTTGATTCAAACTGTGTTGCATAACCTGTTGATTCCATCATTTGTTTTGCTCTTTGTTCTCTCAAATTCATATATTATATTATACGTACGTATATTTATATTTAATTATTATACGTACGTATGATTTTTATACATGAATCAAACAGTTAGTCTATTGACAAGATGGAAAAAAGATGAGACAGAATTTCCAGTAAAACTGTCGTTTGACGGAACTAACAGCATGACGTGCAGGATACCCAAACCCATACTGGAATTACTGGGAGAGCCTGAAGGAATCAAGTTTGTTATTCAAGGCAAGCGTATAGTGGTCACAGGTAGCTAGTTACGTCATGGTACCGTACCATGTCGTCATGCCGAAGTTGCTTTTTTAAGTGAATGTTGTGTGTATAGAATATACAAGTAGTGGGTGGAGATGTCGGGACTTGAACCCGATATTGCACCGTCTGAAGGAGCTGGTTTACCAGTTAGCCTACATCCCCATTATCTTGTACGAGTTGGAGAGTTTTGAACTTTTAACGGTTCAATGCTATTCTCAAACTCCAACTCATTTACTTTTTGTGTTACAAGATAATGGATAATTTTTGAATTTGGTTTTCTTTTTTCTCTTAGATAACCTTCCAACAACAATACATCTATGATAGCTTTAATTCTTTGATTGTTGCTAACTACTCCTTTATTTACAAAAAAACTTTTTGGGATTGATTTAGTTGTAGGAAATACGTGTAACACTTTCCATAAAATTGAATTAGGATCTTCAATCTTTCCTATCTTTGCAAATGGTTTTGTCATACCATTTTTTATTAAAAATCCAAAATTTCCTCTTGAATCTTTGAAATAGTGGTAATAATGAATTGATTTTCCATTCTTAGGATTTGATTCTTTAATAGAAATGAGTTTGTATCCTACTGGAATTAATGTATCCTCATATTCTACATAACCTAACGTTGTTGATCTACGAATAAGTTTATCAATTTTTGTTTCATGTTGTAATTTTTCTTCATATTCAAATTTTTTCTTTAGTTGTTGATACAATTCTTTAACTTCATCATCATAGATGTCTATGCGTCTATCGCCAAATCGTATGGTAAAAGGTGGATTACTTATTAATCCTCTATCGGTTTCCAATGCTATTCTCGTTTATCTGTACGGCAAAATTGCTTAAAAGGTTTTTGACGTATTATATAACAACCCATATTCAGATCTTTGACAATATCGTCTTTTTGACATTTAATTCAGGTCTCGACAAGTTAGCAGAACCCATTGTGTTTTGTTTTGAGTTGTGGTGTGTTCGCTTTCATCCCAACCCCAAAGGGTTTGGGTTTTCCCGCTCACATTCTATAAATCAAGTGGAAACTCTGATAACTAACAGTCAGATTATTACTCTAGGAAAATATCATACCACTCAGAGGGGAGAAAATACACATGATTGAAGATCCAGTAAAAAGTTTGATTGCAGATCTTGGTGCTCATCTTTCACAAAAAGAGCACTCAGATATTGTCCTAAACAATGGGAATGGAAAGCAGTTTCTCATTGCACCATCTGAATTTGCAGAAATAAAGCCAATTGATTCACCTCGCAAAATTGCATTTGTAGATGGTGGTGATGGACCACTAGAAGAGTCACCGAACTTTTTGATAACAATTAATCGAGTATACTATTCATTGTTCCAGGGCAAAAAGAGAATAAAACCTAGAGCCAATCCACGAGTTCAGTTTTTCTCCAGTGTTACATCAAACATTCAAACCATCAATGGAAAGAAAACTGTCAGTTACGATACAAAGTTATTTCCACACACTACAGAAGATAAAAAATTCTTGCCTGCCGAATCTGATTTGACATCTAACACTGAAAGTACCACAGTACTTCAAGGCGCAAGACTGAATTCCTTGGGTCGCAGGTTCGCTGAATGGCAATTAGCAATTCATGTAGTCGAATCAGAATTAGAAAGAGATGACATGATAGTAATGGATGGTTCTCTGCAGACGCATTTTAAAAATGAGTCAAAGTATGCAAATAGATTGTATGACTTGGCAAAGAGTAAGGGAGTGATTGTTTGCGGTCTGGCAAAGACTAGCAGATTAATCACAGAGTCCGGTCACCCGTTACTTGCAAGAGTTGCAGAAATTTCTGAAGATGTTTCATTTGGAAAATGGTATGTAAAAATTGCAGAAGAAGTATCAGCTGACGATAGAGGATTCATGTTGGCAGTAAAGTTTCATCCACAATCAAAATTTGTATTTAGATTTGAGATTCTGCGAGAGCAGTTCTCAAAGATGAGTGATGAGGAGTTAAATTCAGTTCTTGGTAGTTTGGCTGAGAATTCCCAGGATGTAGCCATGATTGGCTATCCATATGGGGCAATTGACGCAGACAGATTTGCCCAAGTTAGGCGTGATGAATTGGGAATGTATCAGGGATTCATTCTATCTGAGAAGCTCCGCCATCCCGAATGGAAGAGATTGCAAAAGTACAGTGCAAGTCTGGGAGCACATGATGATCTTAATGGAGTGACCAGTTAATGGACGAGTTATCTGTAGTCGGTCAAGTAGTTGGCGGAAGCTTTGGAGATATAGTAATTCGACAAAAGGCGGGAACTGATTTGGAGATTGGTGATTTGATGGTTTCAGAAGAGAATGGTTCTTTTTTGATTTTACAAGTCTTTGCACTACAGTATGGCTCTCAGATTCAAGACAAGATGCAGCAGATGATGTCAGGTGTTAATTTGGAACAAGGCGTAGTTGATGCACATTTTTACGAGCCTGATTTTGTAAATTATGTTTTGGCTCGAATAAAGCCATTGGCACGAGTGTACAAAGAAAACAATGATGTTAAAATTCCAAAATCACTACCTTCGTTTTTTAACAAATTGCGATTGATCAGTAAGGACGATTTGAAATTCTTGCAAAAGGAGAAAGATTCGATATTTGTAGGATACATTAGAAGTGGAAGTAAAGTAATCAAAGAAGCTGAGGTTTGGCTGCCAGCAGAAGATGTATTTTCACACCACATGTTAATTCCTGCAACTACTGGTCGAGGCAAATCAAATCTGGTAAAAACAATCCTATGGCATGTACTAGATACAAACAAAGTTGGTGCATTGGTATTAGATGCACATGATGAATACTTTGGACGAGGTGGAATTGGATTAAAAGACCATCCCAAAGCCAAAGATAATTTGATGTATTACACACCATCAAATCCACCAGTTGGTGCTAATCGTTTAACAGTTAATTTGCAATCAATTAGACCTGAGCACTTTGAAGGGATTGCTGATTTTTCAGATCCACAATTTCAAGCAATTAGAATGGCATTTAGAAAATCTCGAAAAAATTGGATTCGGGATTTGATGCTAACTGATGCAGTAGATGCTGGAATGGAAAGCAGCAGTCAGAGTAGAGGCGAATTTGCAGCAGCCACAATGATGGTGGTTCAGAGGAAATTACGTCTGCTTTTGAGCCTGGAAAAAGATGAAGAAGGTGTCGTGTTTTCAAGACATGAGGTATTTGATAGTACAACAAAGGGTCTGAACACAGTAGATGGTATTGTAAAAGATATCGAGCAAGGAAAGGTTGTAGTTTTGGATACATCGCGATTAGGTGATGAGGCAGAATTACTAGTTGGAAATATCATTGCATCAAAGTTACTTGAAAAATACAAAGACGCCAAAGCCGGTGGGGAATTAGAAAGAAAGCCCGTAGCTACCATAGTAATTGAAGAAGCACCTCGCGTCATTGGTGTGGATGTATTGACATCAAGAAATGACAACATCTATTCTACAATTGCTAAAGAAGGGCGCAAATTCAAAGTAGGACTCACTGCAATTACACAACTCAGTAGTGTCATTCCAAAAACAATTCTTGCAAACATGAATACTAAAATCATTTTAGGAAACGAGATGAAGCAAGAAAGAGAGGCAATTATAGCTTCTGCATCTCAAGATTTATCTGAAGACGACAAGAACATTGCAAGCTTGGATAAGGGCGAGGCAATTATTACTAGCATCTTTGTGCCATTTGCGATGCCAATCAAAGTTCCTTTGTTTGAAGATATTGTAAAAGATAAAGGGATAATACCTGAATCTGGCAAGACAAAGGTGTTCTAGTTTGTACTTTGCGCATTTATCGGATATCCATCTAGGCTTTCAAAAACATGAATCATTGCAGAGAATAGAACAGCAAGTATTTGAAAAAGCAATGGATGAATGCATTAATCGTAAAATTGATTTCATTTTAATTCCAGGGGATTTGTTTCATGTGAATATTCCAGAGATGCGAGTCCAAAAGTATGCATTTGCAAAGTTTCGTCAAGTGTATGATGCGGGAATTCCAGTCTATGTAGTTTATGGGAGTCATGACTTTTCTCCAGTGTCAAATTCTGTAATTGATTTGCTAGCTGAAGTAGGCTACATTACTAAAGTCACTCGAGCTACAAGCAATGAGGATGGCACTATTTCTTTGAAATTTTTAATTGATGAGAAGACAGGTGCCAAGATTGCAGGACTTTCTGGCTTGAAGGTTGGAAAAGACAGGGAATGGTATGAAAAACTAGATAGGACTTTTGAGTCAGAATCAGGTTTTAAGATATTCCTATTTCATGGCGGAATTTCAGATATGAAGACCGAATCAGGCATGGATGGCGACCATATGCCTCTATCTTTGCTACCTAAAGGATTCTCATACTATGCAGGAGGTCACATGCACAAGTTCAATCACCAGTCATTTGATGGGTATTCTAATGTCATATATCCTGGAACTCTATTTGCAGGATATCATGCAGATTTGGAGGACAATGCAAATGGACAAAAGCGTGGATTTGTGCTAGTCGAGTTTGAGAAAGATGTCAAATCAGTTGAATTTATAGAGATACAAAATACTGCTTATGAAATTATTGAAGTTGATGCAAATAATAGAAAAGCAGAATCAATCAATCAGGAATTACTAGATAAAACAAAAGACATCGATCCTACAGACAAGGTTGTAATAATAAAGGTCAAAGGAGAGTTGACATCAGGCAAGACTGCAGATGTGGATATTTCTACAATCAGAGAAAATCTAAATTCACGTAATGCAATGGTAGTAAATGTAAGTAAGAACGGTTTAACATCAAAGGAATATTCCATTACAGAAGCCAAGGGGAATAACAAAGAAGAGATTGAAACAAATGTATTTTCAGAAAACATTGGACAATTACGATTTGAATATCAAGAGTTGCTAGGTGATGAAGGAATAAAACTTGCAAAAAAGTTACTTCGAGAATTAGGACAGCCTGCATTAATCAATGAGAAAAAGAATGAATACATTCCAAGAATTCGTGATAATGCATTTGCCATTTTAGGATTGAATAAGGATGATTCTTAATTCCATAATCATTGATAATATTCGAAGTTATGAGCACGAAGAGATAGAATTTCCTCAAGGAATTTCTTTGTTTGAAGGAGACATTGGTTCAGGAAAATCAACGGTACTCATGGCAATAGAGTTTGCATTATTTGGATTGGGATCTCAGAAAGCAGAATCACTTTTGGCAAAAAAGTCAGATTCGGGTAGTGTGATTTTGGATTTTTCAGTGGATGGTGAAAAGTATGAGATTAAACGAACACTTTTGAGAAAAAAATATGGAGTCAATCAGGATCCTAGACATTCCTGGATAAAGATTCAAGGAGTCAAAGAGCCACTATCCCCATCTGAATTAAAACAGCGAGTCTTGCAGATTCTCAAGTTTAATGAGCCTGCAGATCCTAAAGCTGAGAGTAAAATATTTCGATATGCCATATTTACTCCTCAGGAAGCCATGAAGGAAGTGCTTTTTGACTCTGGAAAACGTCTTGAGACCATTCGCAAGGCATTTGGAATTGAGGATTACAGCATTGCAAAATCTAATGCTCTTGAAGTACTATCTGAAATTAAAACCAAGGTTGCAGTTTTGCAGGAGAAATTCAGTGATGTAACAGAGTTGGAGTTGCAAATTAACCAGTCAGAAAAATTTGTTTCAGAGATTGAATCAGAGATTGCAAGAAAAAGATCACAGATAAAAACACTTGAGATCCAAGAAGTTGAGAAAAACACTCAATTAAAAAAATTGCGTGAAAAAAACAATGACAAAGTCAAGCTAGAATCAAAAAAAGAGAATTTGGAAGAGAAGATAGAGACAGGAAAGATACGAATTGAAACCATTGAATCTCAATTTGGAGAGTATGAAATTGAATTAAAAAGAAATAATGAAAAGATGGAAAAATTAATTGAGATAAAAAGACCAGAAACTAGTAAAAGTGCATCTGATTTAACATTAGAGATAAAGAAATTCCAGGAAATCAATAATGACTCAATCAGACTAGAGTCTGAGAAGAACAGTATTGCATTGGACATTGCAAGATTAAAAGAAAATCTAGGTGAGAAGATAAATTCAGACAAACAAGTAATGCAAAATGCATTAAATGATTTAGAGCAAGAAAAAGAATCACTAGAAAAGTTTGCAATAGAGATTAAAGAAAATCTAGACCTAGTCAAAGAGTCCAGAGTACAAAAAGAGACTCTTAAAAGAAGATTAGAAGACGAGATTGCTAAATTTTCAGCATTAGGAAATGCGTGTCCTACATGCAAGCAAGAAATTACTGAGAAACGTCATCATGATTTAGTCGATGAAAAGAAAAAAGAAGTTGATGTATTGAGTAGTGAATTGCAAACAATCATCGATTCATTTTTTGAATCAAATAAAAAATCAAAAGAGATTCAATCAAAGATAGAATCATACCAGCAAGAGATGTTGCAGATTCAGAGAATCATCCCAGGAATTGAAGAGTATGAAGGAAAATCTGCAAAATTATCAGAAATTGAGGCTAAAATCCAGGAATTGGACAAGAGATTATCAGAGTTTGAAGGAAGAAATCCCGTAGAGCATCTCACAGAACTCAAAGATGAACTAGTTGCATATGAGAATGCTTCTGAGCAAATCAAGCAAATTATTGAAGCAAGAAATAAAGTTGAAAAATTAATTGTAGAGCATCAAAAAGAAGCAGAGACAACAGAATCAGAAATTTTGCAAAGAGAATCAGAATTAAAAAAGATAGAAACAGAACTTGAAACATTTGAAGAAACCGACAAGGAAATTTCAGATATTGATGATGATCTTGGATTACTTCGAAAAGAGATTACCAAAGTTTCAAGTGTGATTGCAGCATCTGCTGAAAAACAAGACAATGAGAAATTGAAAATTAAAGAAAATCAAGCCAAAGTTGCAGAATCCAAAAGATGGGAGACAAAATACAAGAAATTTGCTCAATTCAAAGAATGGTTAGAGATGTTTTTTATTCCAACGATATCACAAATTGAAAAACAGGTGTTGTTATCAATTTTGCAGAATTTTAATGAAACCTATACTAGATGGTATTCAATTCTAGTTGAAGATCCTACAAAAGAATCCAGAATTGATGAGAACTTTACACCAATTGTAAATCAGGACGGATATGACCAGGAAATTGGATATCTGTCAGGTGGTGAGAAGACAAGTATTGCATTAGCTTATAGATTGACTCTAAATTCTCTAATGAGGAAAGAAACAGAATCAATGAAATCTAATTTGTTGATTTTAGATGAGCCAACTGATGGGTTTTCCAAGAACCAATTAGGAAAGGTCAGAGAACTACTAAACGAATTAAAATCAGAACAAATCGTGCTGGTCTCACATGAGAAAGAGTTAGAGGCATACGTGGATAATATTTTCCAAATTTCAAAGCAAAACGGAGTTTCAAAAATTAGTAAAATGAATTAGATATTTCAAAGACAAATAATGAGGCTCATTAGAATCATTCCAAGATCTTAAATTATTTAATAAAAATATGTTCATTGTTACTTTAGAATTCACAGATTGATATTTTAAGTTGTTATTATTTATTTGAGTATGACTTCATTAACTTTCTATGGCGGAGTAAATGAAATTGGAGGAAACAAAATTTTACTCCAAGACAAAGACACAAAAATATTCTTAGATTTTGGTAAAGGATTCACATCTCTAGGCAAATATTTTGAAGAATATTTGGCACCACGTTCATCAAATGGAATTTTAGACTTTATTACAATGGGTTTAGTGCCGGACATCCCTGGAATTTATCGAGATGATTTGATGCTCAGAGCAGGCCGTGAAATCAAAGACCCAGATGTTGATGCAGTACTAATCTCTCATGCCCATTCAGACCATGTAGATTATGCATCATTTCTGCATAGAGATATTCCACTTTACATGGGACAAACTACACAAAACATGATCAGAGCAATTCAAGAACGCTCATCAGGTGCAATTGATAGAGAGATTCTAGAATTCAAATTAACAGGTGCAAAACGAGGAGAACCAAAAATTGCAAGAACTGTAAACACATTTCGTACTGGAGAAAAATTCAATGTTGGTTCATTAGAAATTGAGCCAATTCACGTAGACCATTCCATTCCTGGAGCATATGGATTTATCATTTACACATCTGAAGGCCCTGTAGTATATACTGGAGACTTGAGACGACATGGTTCAAAACCACAAATGACTGAAGAATTTATTGCAAAAGCAAAAGAGGTAAAACCAATTGCGTTGATTGCAGAAGGAACAAGAATTAAAGATGAGCCGACCAATGAGAACGAACAATTAGTATATGATCAATCAAATAACTTGACTGAAAAAACAAAAAATCTAGTTTTTACTGATTTTAATTTCAAAGATGTTGACAGAGTTCAAACTTTTTACAATGTTGCAAAGAAAAATGGTAGAAAACTTGTAATCAAAATAAAAGATGCTTATTTTCTAAAACATTTGGCCTCTGATCCTAATCTAAATTTACCAAACTGGGATGATGAGCATATTGCAATTTACAAGGCAAAATATCGAACAGGAACATATTCTGATTCAGATTATTATGGCGATGATAGAGTATTTGCAACTGCACCTAATGCATTAACTGCAGCTGAAATTGCACAACATCCAGACAAATATCTCTGTGCCATGGGGTTTTTCAGTTTTAATGCTTTGATAGACATGAAACCAAAGTCGGGGGCAGTTTACATACATTCGGCAAGTGAAGCATACAACGAAGAACAAGTTTTAAGCACAAAACGACTTAAAAATTGGATTGAAAAATTTCAAATGGAGCATCATCAGATTCACTGTTCAGGTCATGCTAAAGGTGAAGATCTGATGAGCATGGTAAAAGAGATTGATGCCAAAATACTTTTTCCAGTTCATACAGAATATCCTACTGAATACGTCAGAGTCACAAACAAAATCAATATTGTAGAATTAAATAAAAAATACAATGTTTGAAGGAATCTCTGAAAGATTTTATCAAGAAATTATCAAACAATAGGATAACAGCAATTTACAACAACCCATTTATGTAATTTAAAAACATCATGCAATACATTTACACGGGAATTTGAGATTTGAAGATGACAGTATACTAAAATATGGGTTTCCCAAAAAATCCATTTTTTAATTCTTTTTTGCTACCACAATGTCTACATTTTTCAACCATTATTTTTTCTCCAACGCATTTTTCTTAGTTTTATTCCCAATTTGATGAAATTATCATCTATTCCAAATTTCTCAAAGACTCGTCTCAAAAAATAACTTCTGGTAAATGAAACAGAAGCATAGACAAATGTAATGAGTGAATTTGCAACTAGTGGGTCCCTTGAATCCATCCCATAGATAGTGGTAAAATAACAATTCCAAGTGCATATCCTATTGGATATCCTCCAAATGAGTTGACAAATGCTTCAGACAGGCTCTTTTTGTGAGAGTCAATTGATTGCTTTGGTTCGTTTTTCATATAGGCGCTCTTCCCTAAATTCCAAATCATTTCAAGTTGTAAGGCCAAAAGAATAGTGTGCCTGGATCATGCCATTTTGAATCCCACCATCTTTGCTCAAGCCATTTGTAATTTTCATTTATTCATCTCCATACATCATTGGTTTTTCATTATCATCAAACTCTCGAATTATTCTTGGAAAAAAAGTGGGTTTTGTGGACTCTTCTCCCACTAGATGACTTTTGTGTAATAGTATGATTGATTTCATAGAGTATCTTTGCGACCAGAATTATTATATAACATGTCAATAGTATGCATACTGCACATACTATTATGGCTAAAATTGCAAAATTACGCATCCATATTGCCCCTGTAGGCTATGAAGTGGATAGAATAATCCTTCCTGCAAAGCAAGAAAGAGCAGATAAGGTATGGTTATTGGTCCATGAGAACAAAAGTAATGACAAGGCAGTTCCTTTTATTACAAAAATCATAAAGCAATTAGAAAAGTTACAGATTGAAACAGTTCAAGAATCTCATGATAGACAGGACCTCTTTAAGATAATTCGTGCAA
Source organism: Nitrosopumilus ureiphilus (assembly GCF_013407185.1). Lineage (NCBI taxonomy): Archaea > Thermoproteati > Nitrososphaerota > Nitrososphaeria > Nitrosopumilales > Nitrosopumilaceae > Nitrosopumilus > Nitrosopumilus ureiphilus. Next base: position 1,628,074 of record NZ_CP026995.1, read on the forward strand.
TAAAAAACATCATAGAGCAAGAAAAGGGAAATGAAATCTATGTAAATTTAGCATCTGGTAGTAAGATCCAGGCAATTGGAACAATGATGGCATGTATGATGTTCAATGATGATTCAAACATCCATCCATTTTATGTAGAGGCACAACACTATCCAGGATTTGATACAAAGCAACCACTATCTACTGGAATAAAAGAGATTGTCGATGTTCCACCATATTCGATAAAGATACCTGATCAAAAATTAATCTCTGCATTGCAAATCATTTCAGAACATAGCGGTAAATTAACTAAAAAAGAGATGGCAACACTTGCTGAAAATAAAGAAATAATCACAATTAACGCAAAAGAGAAAAATCATTCCATGGCAAGATTTGCAAGCCTAGATAAAAATATCATACAGCCATTAGAAGAATGGGGGTTCATTGTAGTAGAAAAAATTGGAAGAAATAGATGGATAAAAATTACTGAAGAAGGAAGTAACGCGGCAGAGTTTTTACTTTAGTTAACATTTACAATTCCGGTCATCCATGGATGAACCATACAGAAATAGTCATATGTTCCTGCTTCATCAAATGTAAATGGAAAAGTTGAACCAGACATGAATAATCCAGAATCAAACATTCCAGATAATCCTGCATCAGGAGTTCCACTAGTTACAGTATGTGCTGCAGAATCATCATTGCTCCAAGTAACTGTTTGACCAACAGATACTGAAACTTCATAAGGCAAATAACATTCCAATGTTTCTTCACATCCTGGAACTGCTGCACCTGCAGGAATTGAAACTATAGCCATAGGCATTTTTTCTGGTTCTGCAATTGGTTCAGGTGTTACCTCAACTACAGGTTCTGGTTCTGCAACGGGTTCAGGTGTTGCTTCAACTACGGGTTCAGGTTTAGCAATATTACATTCACCAGAATAATCTAATTTAACATCAGCAGCTTTTAGCATACATAAATTACCATAAGTTTCTCCATCAATTCCACAAACGGGAGTATAATCTAAAGTACAAGGAGTTGGTTTTTCTTCAACTGAAACCATTCTTGGTTGTATTACATCATCAGGATTCATTGCAATAAATCCAATAGAAATTGCAACAAGAACACCAACTATTGCTATAATTCCAACTGAAAAGTTCATCTCATCCACCCGTTAACTTTGCAAACTTTTCGTTCTTACTTAACTTTTCCATAAACTCAATATTAGATAATGCAACAACTGCAGATTCTACGACTGGTTTGTCTGGATCGTTTAATGCCTTTTCCAAAGCGTCTTTTGCATCCAGGTTGCCAACAACACCCAATGCGATTGCAGCTTCATGTCTTACAAACATACTTGGATCATGAAGTGTCGCATCAATTAAGGGCGGAATTGCACTAGAGTAGCTCATCTGACCTAGAGAAAATGCAGCCTCATGTCTTACCAACTCATTGTCATCATTTTTTAAAACTTTGGCAATATATGGAATTTTATCTTCTCCACCAAAATCAACCAAAATACAAGTAGCTCTTGTTCTAACTACATAATCAGGATGCTCTAAAAGAGAGACAAAATAATCAGTGTCTTTCTGCTCATATTTTCCTTCCATTTCAGCAAAAAGTGCTAATCGTTCATCAGTTACTACTTGCAATTTGTTTTGAAACTTTGTGTGTCCTATATTAGGTTACTTGAAAAAAATCTAGTAATTTTGATTCAACACAAAAGAAGTCGAAGTCCTTTTGTCACGAAGTGTTTTTTTCTTTTCATCAATATTATCGGAAACTTTCTCACAGATACAATAAATTTCCAAGGAATTTATCGAATTGTTTATTTCAACAATCAAAAATTATGGATTGATCTTTTGCTAGAATCTAGGAATGATTTAAGACAGAAATTCAGTATAAAGAAGAGGCATTCAGCAGTTAGTATTTAATGGAAAAAATATGAGATTGTATTATGAGCGCAGTAATAGGGCAAAAAGTGCCAAATTTCAGGGTTTCAGAATGGGTGCAGGGCGCCCCAACAAATTTCGACCAGGAAAAAGACCACATTGTAGTATTAGAAGTCTTTCAAGTAAATTGTCCAGGATGTTTTATGCATGCACTCCCAGAGGCAATCAACATTTACAACAAATTCAAGGATGATGGGGTCAGAGTTTTAGGTCTTGCGACAGCATTTGAAGATTTTGATAAAAATACATTAGAGAATTTGAAGATGCTTGCAGAAACTGGCGAAGTGATTGGAGAAACAAAGAATGCACTATCAATGCATGGACAATTAAAAGACGGAAACAAACTAAATTACAAAATTCCATTTCCATTAGGGATGGATAATTTAACCAAGACTTCAGGTGAAATAAGCCAAGAAAAAATCATGCAGTTCATTTATCCACAAATTCCTGATTTTGATTCACAGCCGGAGGATTACAAAAATCAAATAATTCAAAGAGTCAAAGAGTATATGAAGTCAAAGGAATACTCTGCTGAAACATTTGAAAAATTTGCATTACAGGGAACCCCATCAACAATAATAGTGGACAGAAAAGGAATTCTCAGAGATGTGTCATTTGGTCAAACTGGGCATATTGAATCAATTATTGAAAAATTACTCGCTGAAGATTAAATCAAAGAATCAAAACAAGAGCAATTGATAAAGCAACAACTACAACAAATCCTTCAATCAGGGCAATTTTTGGATTATCCATAGGAGATCAATCAGGTTTGGTTTTGATAATAGAGTTTGATTACTTCGTCAACTACAACATTAGTGTCTGAATCTTTTTCAGCACTAACTAAAAGTAAATGCTCATCACCAAGATAAAATGAAAATCGCTTGACTTTATCATATTCACCTAGAGTGTATTTTGTCATCCCCAACCATTTTGCCATATCCTTACGTGCTTTCCAATCAATAATTGAAAGATTAACTAATTCGTTTTCAGCATGCTGAGAAAGTAAATTTTCCACTCCCGGTCTAATTCCACCTGCTACACGAACTGCCCATTCATCATACACTGTGGCAAATCGAATTTTAGGATCTGCATCTAAAATTTCTGAGCAAAATTTTTCATAATCCATTGATTGTATGGCACATCTCAAATTATTAGAGTTTTTGTATTAGAATTAGTTTTGCTGAGAAAATAATAAAATCAGATGAATTATTTTTTATTCCTTATTTTCACTACAATTAATGCCATAACAACTGCTAAAAATCCAAGCAATGCAAGCCATCCAAAATAATCAGATAACATTTCTCCTTTTTGTAGAGCAGGTGATTCTATTTGAGGTATTTCTTTGTCTGCTAAACCATCAAGATAACTAGTTCCAAAAATTTCTAATTTATTTTCACCAGAGCCTGTAAAATTCAATGTAATGAAAGAAATTTTTTCATTAGAATTAATTTTTGGAAAATATTGTTGATCATTTAGATAAAATGTAAAATTTCCACCCAAAAGGGTTTGGGGGATTAGTATCTCACCCAAATTATGTTCTAACCCACTGTTAATGAATAGAGACAATCTTTTCTCATCCTTGTCAAAATTATAATCATGTATATTGAAATTAGATATAGTTTCAATTTCAAAAGCATATCCGCCAGTTTGAACATCTAGTCTATTTACTAATCCTGTTGCATCAGACAGTGACTGTCCATATACAGGAGAAATTACAAAAAGTAAAATCAGTGAGAGTAAAAATATTATCTTCAACTTATGCAGTTTGAGGAATTCGTCTGTTTAATTCTTTATCTTGAGCAATTCGTGGGTGTTGCGGATCGGCTAAAATAACTTCAAACCAATAATGTTTTCCATCTTTGTAGATGAAATAAGATCCTAAAAGCTTCATGTTTGGATATCTTTCAAGAACTCTTCTGTTTGCGACAGTTTGCATGTTGTCATCTGCTTTGATTCTTGTAACACCGAGATGTTTTGGTCTTCTACCACCAGTAGGTCTTTGTTTTCTCATACCACCAGTACCAACTCTCATTCTAACAACAATGATTCCTTGTTTTGCTTTGTAGCCTAATCTCCTAGCTCTTTCTAATCGGCTTGGCTTGTCAATTCTAGTAATAGCGTTTTGCTTACGCCATCCAACTATACGTTCACGTAGTTCAGGGGCATTCTCTTTCCAAAGACTGATCCATATTTTGTCTTGATGACTAGGCATATCAGGCATAAAAAAATTCCCTTTAATAACTGTAAATCAGTTGAATTACTCCCTTTAACTACAAGGCGCAACAACCCTCATGGTTACTAATCAGAAATTCTTCAAAGCAATTCACCAAGAATCTACAAAGAAGGCTTGCAAATTCACAACAAATAATTCCCAGATTATGTTCATGATTAGTTACGGCATTCATCCTTAAACAAAATACTGTTTCTTGAGCAATTTTGGTAATTTCAAACACACTAGAGTTTCCCAGAATCGATCATGGTAATTGAAGAGCATTTATTATTACCAAATCAGATTCAGGCAAATAGTGTCACAATTAGAAGAATTAATGAATAGTCCGATAACTACAGGTATAGAGTCCACAATAGCTGATATTGCAAAAATAATGCTTGAAAAAAAAATAAGCAGAGTTTTAGTTACAGAAAATGAAAAAATAACATCAATTGTTACAGAAAAAGATCTAGGATTATTTCTTCTAAAGGACAAATCAGACAGAACGTTACAACAAATACCATTAAGCGAATTGTCAAAGCCAATCATAACAACTTCTCAATCCACAGAGATCCAAGAGTGTGCAAAAATAATGCTTGAAAAAAATATCGGTTCACTTGGAATAGTCTCGGATGATAAAGGTATTGTTGGGATTATAACAAAAACAGATCTGGTAAAAGATTTTGCAAAAAACCATCAGAATAAAAAAATAGTTGGGGAATACATGTCTGCACATTATTTTTGGGTTTATTCTGATGTCAATCTAAGCAAAGTTGTCTCAAAAATGTCAGAGAATAAAATATCTCGTGTGATTGTTAGAAATAAGGAGGAGATCCCCATTGGCATTATTACATTTCGAGATTTATTCAATCTTGTAATTTCTATGGGAATTCAAAGGGATGTAGCATTTCCAAAAAGTTTTGAATCAGAACAAGGATTGGGTAAAACTCTTCAAGCCCAAGAAGTGATGAAAAATGAGATCATTACTTCTAATTATCATGAAGATATGTCAAAAGCATGTCAATTACTTCTTGATAATAAAATCAACGGAGTGGGAGTTTTATCAGATAAAGGGGATTTGGTTGGAATTTTAAGTAAGACAGACATAGTCAAAGCAATTGCAACACTAAACTAAATTTGAACAGTTCTTGAATTTGTACTTACATGACGGATTAAAAGTTTGAAGATTATGTTAATGATGCATTTTCGTGTGCTTCAACATTGCCTTGATCTACTTTGATTGCTTGTGGTGGACAAACAGACACGCATGCCATACACCAAATACAATCATGCTCAAGGATTGGATCTGCTTTGTCAGTATAGTCTTTGCGTTCATCTTTAACTCTACTTCCTGTCCCTTCAAAAGTTTGATCAATGACATCTTTTGCGGGAATGTCTTTTTCTGTTCTATACCACTGAAATACTTGAACTGGACATGCTTCAATACAGGCACCATCTGCAACACAAGAGTCCCAGTCAACGGCTACTGCTGTTCCACTAACCCCTAGAGGAATTTGTTTTTCTCCGTGTGCTTCATATGCTTTAATCACGTTTTCATCTTTAGATGCTTCACCATCTGCTTTTCCAGGACCCCAAATCCAATGAAAATGCTCCCCATCTGAATGATTAATTTTTCCTATTGGCTTTAGACCTTCAGGGAAATTCTCTGCTATAGGCACAATGTATGAAATACAGGATTATTATTTAAATTAAGTAAAACACACTGACATTCTAATTTTTTTACACTTGGTATTTATGCATATCAAAGTTTGTAAGATCATGTTTTTCAATGATGCAGTGATATAGTTACTATGGAAGTTCATTCTGCAACAAAAGAAGATCTTTTGAATATTATTGAAAATGACGCTAAGATTAAGATAGATAGTTTTGTCGAAGGGGCAATAGAATTAGCAGAGGAAGTTCATTCAGGAGTAAAAAGAGAAGATGGAAAATCATCATTTTTAGAAACACATGTTTGGCCTGTAACTATTGATGTGATACAACATTATCAGAAAGTAAACAAATTACTTACAACACTGCAAATTGTTTCAGCTATTTTACATGATGTAATGGAAGACAATGAGAAAATTTTAGATTTGAACGCTTCTAAAGCATATGGATTTGAGGCATATTTTAGACACAGATTTGGAGAGTATGTTTACAACATAGCCATGACTTTGAAAACAAAGCCATTGGAAAATTATTTTGGTACAAATAATGAACAAAGACAAACTGCAAGATTTTTTGAATATTGTACTAATCTAACAAAATCTGCATATGATGTAAAGATAATCAAGCTTGCTGATAGACTAAACAACATGAAATTTATATCTCAAATTTCAGAACAGGGAAAAATAAAGAGATACCTTAGAGAAGCTGAGGACTTTTACATAGCGTTTTCAATCTTTCCTCCAACTGTAAGTGAGTTTTACAGTAAAATGAGAGAAGCTTATGACGAGTTAAAACGCATTAAAGTTACAGTCTGAGTAGTTATCCGTATTTGTAATGAATTCCTTTTTCACCACGGGGATGTCTCCACTCTGTTTCTTGCGAACATGTTCCACAATCCACACATCCTTCATGCTGAATTATGACTTTTCCTCCTTCTTCACTGTAACATTTTGCAGGACATAGAATTACCATTTTTTTCATGTATTCACTTGTAGGATTTAGAACCTTAATGTGTGCAAGACCATCATCATTGTAATTCAAGTTTGCAATTCTGTCTGCAATAGACGGGGTGCTAGGAGAATAAGAAGATGAAACTGTTTTGCCCAATCTTTCTGCCAACTGAATTGGTACTTTGACATAGGTATCTTCTGATTCAATCATTGGTAGTAGTTTATCATATCCAAGGATATTTGCAAACTTTACAGCAATACCACGCATCGTTCCACTAGACATCATTTTTAAAATCGGCCCATAACGAGAACCGATAATGTCTTTTGGCACATCTTTTGCAGCATCAAGGAAGATCTTCAGATAATCCTTGTCAATTTGTTTCATATCAGTAGTAAATGGACTCTCGTCTCCTGATTTTGAATAATGTTGCCCCATACTGTTCTCAGAAAAGTCATTTTTATCAAGAGCCTGTGCCACTGCATTGGCAGCTCTTATACCATCATCAATTCCAACATTAAGACCCTCAATTCTAGGACCAACAAAAACACCTCTTCCTGCTGCATCCCCAATAAATAAGATATTCTTAAAGAACGGTTTTTTCACTCTACATCTCTTTCCATCTGGAACTAACTTTGCGCCATATTCATCCTCAAGATAGTCATCTCCAAAAGTAAGACCAAATTTCTCAGTCAATTGTTCTTCAATTGCAGATACTCTTTTCTCAATGTCTTCAACTGTTTTGTATTTACCTGAACTAATCAAATTATTTCGTCCATCAGAAGATAGAGATGCTTCTCTAATCTCATACCAATTTTTAATTAATTTTGCAACTGCGAAACGAATTCTAAGCTGCTCTTCTTGTGGGAGACTTTTATCAATCTCCGGTTTAATTGGAACCTTATCCTTGATGAATTCACTAACCATGGGATTTTTCAGCAAAGCATCAATCAAGTCGTATGGTGTTGTTGGGTTTGTTAGTTGTGAATCAAAATGATAGACAGCCCCTACTGATAGAGTATCATTATTTGTATAAAGAAATCCTCCACCAATATGATTTAGAGTAACATCTCCTGCAAAAAGATGTGCTGCACCTTCATCTGAAGACACTCCAAATCTTTTGTTGATAATGTCCTCAGGCAATTTTACTATAACTTTGACTCCTTGGTATAGCTGTTCTGGCGTGAATTTTTTTCTAGCACCAACCATCTCTGCAACTTCAGAGTTTACTCCATCTGCTGCAATTATTGCCTTGACTTCAAACTCATCTAGTTCATCAGTTTGAATAATTGATGTACCAGTTTGCTCATTCCATGTAATTGATTTTACGTGAACGCCAGGAATAATTCCACCACCAAGTTTTGTAGCAGACTCTTCTGCTTGTTTTGCAAACCAAGAATTGAGTTTACTCAATAAAACTGAACATCCAAAATTTGCTTGATAGTCATGAGCTGCAGTGAGATCCATGGAGTAGACTTTGTCTTGAGATGTTGAATGTAGGATGTATTTTGTAATTTTTCTCTCAATGGGTGCATCATCAAGGAAATTTTCGTATAATTGCTCTACATTTGTTATTTGCCCTTTTTTGGGCTTTTTAGAATAAAGAATACCTCCAGATAGATTCTTTGAGCCTATTTTTGAGCCTGCCTCTAGAAGAATGGCCTGTTTTCCAAGATGCGAGAGATGTTTTAGAGCAGCAAGACCTGCAGAGCCTCCACCAATTATTGCTACATCATATTTTTCCAAAATTTACTGTACCTCAACAATTTGTATCTGTTTTTTAATTTCTTCAATCAGTAAAGGAATCACATCCTCCATTCGTCCTTTAATGAAAACATCACATTCATTTTTTATTGGTGCATCCTCATCAGGATTAATCCCTACAACAAATCCTGAATCTTTCATTCCCATAACATGTTGCATCGCACCACTAACTCCTGCAGCAACATACAACATTGCACTAGTTTTGTGTCCACTAGTTCCTATCACTCTAGCTGGAATCATATATTTAGAATCTAATGCTTGACTGATTTGGTATGGTTTTTTCGACATTGGTAGTGTAACTCCAATCTCTGCATTCAATTCCTTTGCTAGATTTTCTATTAGTTTGATATTTTGTTCTGGATCATCTTTTATTCCTCGGCCAAAACTAACAATAGTTCTTGGAGTTTCAAAATCAACTTCACTTTTTATTATTTCACGACCAAGTACTTTTACTTTGAGATCTTGAGGGTCAATAGTTGGAGTAAACTCTATGATTTTTCCTTCTCGCAAAGAATCTCGTTTTAATGGCTCAAAGACTCCAGGAATTATACTACAAGACTGCGGATGGTAATCTCTCTTAAAAGCAGGATTTCTATTATCAAGACAAAGAATTGTAGTCCACAAAAAACCTGAGAAATCAGGTCGATACATTTCTAATGTTTTGGCATATGTCTCTTTTGTCCCACCTGTTTTTTGTTGATGCGACATCTCAATGTCTTCAATTACAAGTTTGTTGATGTCCGATGCTAATCCTGATTCTAATTCTACTAATGTGGTTGAAGACAGATGTCTTCCTATACTGTCTGCTGCAAAGAACATGTATCTGGGTCTTTTTATGTCACTTGCATATTCAGGCTCTATTTCCCCTAGTGATTTTGTATCTTGGACAATTTGGCCAATTACTTTAGTGTAAATTGTATTTCTTACGTCTTTTAGTTCAGGATTATCAGCGTAGACTACAGCATCTGCCCCATATTCGATTAATTGTTTTGAGAGATCTTGGACATTATGTCCTAAAATCACTGCAACTACTTTTTCATTTGAAGAATATTTTGTGTTAAAACTATCCATTAATCGTCTTGCCTCCCCAACCATCTCAAGACTTACTGGAAGAAATTCTCCATCTTCGTGCTCAATTACAACATACAAGTGTCGATATTTTTCTGCCATTACTTTATCACCATAGCTGCTAATGCTTCTTTCATTTTTGAAACAACTTTACGGATTTGTTCAGGATCAGAGCCATCAATTACTTCAGCACTTCTTGTAGCAGTGGATTTGGGAACTCGTTCAACCTTATACACTATGGTTGGAGAGCCAGGAAGACCAACAAGAGTTTCATCAACACCAAGTTCTTTTGCATTAAATATTTTAAAATAATCTTTGTAATTTTCTGCACGTTGTGTAGCTTCTTTTTGGTATTTTTGAAATGCTAATCTTTGTGAAACAGTATTGTAATTTGATTTGTATGTAGGATCAATAGAGATGAATACTGGTAATGGTGCTTCAACTTCTTCAATTACACTAGGAAAACCTTGTAAACTAATCAGACGTTTTGCACGAACCATTCTAGTCTCCAAATCTACACTATAACTAATCACATTGCCAAGAAATGTAAATCCTAATTTCCATGCAGTTTGAGGTCCTGTCTGTCCAGTTTCACCATCAGATGCTCTGTGTCCTGAAAATACAATATCCATTTTTTCTTGCATCTTTTCAATTCCAACTCGCAAAACTTCTGCAGTTCCCAAAGTATCAGCTCCTGCAAATAGTCTATCACTATACAGGCAAAGTTCCTCTGCATCAGAAATTTGTTGAGCTTGTTGAAGTGCAAGATCTGCTATTGGTGGTCCCATTGTTCCAATCGAGATTTCGGCATCATACATTACTCTACCAAAAAATGCAGCATGGGCAGCTATTGCACTATGTGGACCCAAAGTATTTTTGGTCTCAGCTCGATTTAGAGTGCCATCTGGATTATAGCTAACATTACCCTCTGAAAAATCAGGTTCTAGTTTTATAATTACAGCAATATTTAGCCCACCCATAACCGAATCTGAGAGGCGATCCTCACTTAAAGTTAACAGAAATGATGGAAATCGTTAACGGGTGTATTTCATGCCTATTCTTTAAATCTGTTTAATGATAAAAATAATCATCGATATTTGTTTAAAAAATAATTCAAACCTTAACAAATTTTTAGAAAATTTTTAGTATGGTTAAGTTCTACTAGCGCACTAATTATCTGAGGCATTGAATTGAGAGATGATTTTGCAGAATATACTAGATGTTCCGAATGTAAAACGCCACTGTTAAATTGTGATTGTAATTGTCCCAGATGCGGCAAAAGAGAAAAATGTAATTGTGAGCTTAGTCCTCTTACAATGAAAAGATAACATCCAAACTAAATGCAGTTAACACCAAGGGAAGTATGACCAACAAACTAGATTCTCTTAATTTTTCGTTCATCATGTTAATAGTCAAAAAAATACTTAGCATGATTCCCAAATTGAAATTCTTTTGTAAGACACTGCATGACAATGCATTTGGAAAAGATTTGGAAACGAGGTTAAAGGTCATTCTTGTATACTAGAAATATGGATTGGGTATTGTTACAAAAAGAAGAAAAAGAATTTGATGCAATAAGTTGTGCTATACAGGATATTCAGATTTGTTTGAATTGTGGTTCAGAAAATATCATTATAATTAATAATAAAATCCAGTGTAAAAACTGCGGTAACATAAAATCGAGATGCGAGGATTAGACATATTGTCTAACATAATCTATAATTATCATAGACTCTGCCAAGATGTAAAAAATTTAGATAAGAGAATTAAATTTGTAGGGGTAATAAATGAGAGAGGAAGATTAGTAGCATCTAAAATTAAAAAAACACGTACATCTTGTCAACCAAAAAGATGAAGAAATGTTGTTTATGGAATTGGCTTTACGAGTTAGGATGAGACAAGAGTTTGAAGATCGTTTAGGCAAAGTAAAGTATTCTATGACAGTAAGAGAAGGCAACATTGGGATGAATTTTCCAATAAAAACAGATTTTCTGTATGTTGCAACAGAGCCTAATGTAAATTTAATAGAACTACCTCTCAAAATCATTCAAACGATTAACAATCAAAGAAGCTCAAAAGTGATTTTATGAATGCTCAATTCATTGACAGAACAATTAGAAAATGGAAGACACGATTGTTTATCAAAAAACCTGTATTTTGGACTACGGATTTTAAAATATGGAAACAACTAGGGGGAATAAAGATCAGATTTAACTCAAAACAAGTTTGGGGATCAATTCATACTCCTCAAAACATAGTTTTTATAAATTTAAAGAAGAATGGAACACAAGAAGAACTTGAAGATACCATAATTCATGAATTAATTCATGCAAAATATCCAAAACTTTCTGAAAAAAAATTAAAAGAGAAAATTGTTCGTATTACAAAAATCAAATATGCAGATTGAATCCTTCGAGGCTCGAATCTTTTTGGGTAGATTTATTCATTCATTAAAAACTAGAACGAAATTTGTAGATTTAGAACAAAATTAAAAAATTTAGTTTCTTTTGACCGTTTCAGAAATCTGAGAATCCGGTCTAAATTTATGCCAAAATATTCCTAAAATGACAGCTATAGATACCCAAAAAACACTAACTGCAATAACTGACATTGCTCGAAATCCATTTACCAATTCCATCGGAGCAGTTATCTCATCAGGGTTTTGAGGCATTAATGCAAATGCGATTCCAATAAAAACGGCATAACCTGCAAAGGCCAAAACTTTGGAATTTGATTTGAGACGTTTGTATAGTTGATAAAATCCAACTACTCCAAATCCAGAAATTGCAATAAAGGATAGATACAGTATTGCCCTTAACACTACAGTTTCAGGATCTCCAACAGTTGGAGGGTTTGCAGGGTATTTCAAAAATGGAATAAAGTAGATAGACAACCACATTATTGCAGCAAGTGTAAAAGTCTTTTTTAGATCATTTCTTCCAGGTAATGAATTTCTAGAGAGTGCGTAAACTATTCCAAACAATGCCCCCATCGATGTTCCTAATATTGCACCAGCTAAAACCTGTCCGCCTTTTTGCCAATCACGATAACCATCATATTCTACCCAAAATTGTGGAGTGTCTTCTTCTTCACCTGATGCAAATAGATTTTGATTTTCAATTCCAATGGCTTGATCAAGATATGGCTCCACTATGGCAAGGTTTGCCATTCCATGAATGGTTCCTGCTAAGGCACCAGAAACCAAAACAATTGCTAAAAAGATCAATGTGTTCATATTAATCACTTAATGGCAAGGAAATCCTGCTGCATGTCGCATATCATGAGTTAGTTCATGAATGTAAAGATCTTCAAATGCTTGTTCACCTAAAACAATACTGAAGATATGCCCCTGATCATAACCTACAAAAAATAATCCGAATACAAAAATTGCTGCCAAAAATACTATTGCAAAAATTGGGATTGATGATTTTGAAACTGCAATCTCTTTTGATTGTGACAACATTGATGTAAATTAACATCCAATACTTATACTGTTGGATGTTTTATCCAATTAATAAGGTATAGGCATGAAATTTATGAAGATATGAAAAAAAAGAAAGTAATTCCACGATTATGTTTTATCAACATAGAAAAAATTTTTGGATTTTGGCATTTTTACAAACTGGTAAAATCAACATCACAACTAATTGATGCAAATATCTATTCAAAACATAAAAAACAACAAGTATGTTTTTCAAGTTAATGAGTCCAAAAAAACTGTAAATTGTGCATAGATAGTTACAGACAGTTGTTCTTCAAATCCAATTCATTATCTAAAATTGCCATTTTAGTTTGAACAGATTTTGCTTTACTAATTTGATTTAGAACTTCAGTATTTGTAATATTGAGGTTTGATATAATTTGCCTTAGATTGTTCCGAAACATATCATTTCTTTCTTTTAGCTGCCAGATTTTATTTTCACCATCTGCTGCATCTATTTCTTGATATAATGAATCTACATTTTCTTCAATCTTTTTGATTATTTGTTTTAGTGTATCAATTAATGTAGCACATGAATTTATGCTGTTTTCAAATTCAGGAATTTTATATATTGTTTTGAAAACTTGTTTTTCCATTTCTTGTTTAGGATTTTTTTTAGCAATTTTAAATGAATCGACTACTTTTTTTAAATATATTTTCTTCTCATTTGTGAGAGGAATGTTTTCTGCTAGATCAATTTTTATGTCTTGTAATTGTTCCTCATTGTCTGGATTGTCTTTTTCAATTCTATCGAGAATTTGAATTAAAATTTGTGTTTTATCTTGTTTTTTTTCTTTTTTTGAAAAAAACTCCAATCCTTTTGATAATTTTATTCCAAGATTAATCATTCTTTAAGTAACTCCAACAGATTATCTTCATCTGATTTTTCCTCTACTTTGTTTTCAGCCTTTTTTCTTTTTTTAATTGTCATAAAGGCAATTCCACCTACAGATAGTCCACCAATCAGAAACAACACAGTGTAATCATCTTGATAAATGGGACGAGTCTCTATGTTATCATCCACATTAAAAATGACTTCTGATTCCTTGTAGGGAAGATTTTCCCACCCTACCAATTTCTTTTTGAATAAGATATAATCGTCCTTTGTATGCTCTGCACTGATTCGGACTTCCTCTTCTTCCTCATAACTACCAGAACCTTGACCTTCATGAACTGTAACGGTATATGTGAAAATGACAGGTTTTATCTCTTCTTGCACATTTGCATTTGTTTTGATTGGTGCCCCTTTTACTGTAATTGTGGATTTTATTGGAACTGAGTTTTTGTCATAAAAGATAATATCATGTGTTCCTGTCTGATTAAAATAAAACAAATCATCAAAAGTCCCCATGTTGGCAATTGATGAAACCTTTAGGGTGGATTTTCTCACAGGATTTGAATTCAAATCATCTATATGATTTACAATTGGGAATGTTTCTCCCGGATAGACATTTCTAGGATGGTATGAAACTAGAATCTTTCTATCTGGATTATAAATTTCCAAAGTGTCTTCTGTTGTAAACGCATTTGATGCAACATGTATTTTGGGTTCATCTTCCAACAGTTCTGAAATTTTCCCCTTAATAGTAATTACAGATTCACTTTCTCTTATCACTTCAAAATCAAATGACGGACGTGATGTAATACTAATGAGATTCCCTTCTTCTTCTGCATTAGTAATGATCTTCTCTTGAGAAGAGCTTATCAAAAACAAGTCTTGTTCTGTATCAAATATTACTGGTAGTGTTACAATGTTTAGCTCAGGATTTTTTACATATTTACCTGATGTTTCGATGCTAATTTCTTTACTTTCAGCCTCATTTCTTTCAGCAAAAACTACAGCATTTCCAAAATCCATTACTTTTGCTTTTATAATTTTATAATTTTTGTCAGAATTTATGATTTCTGTACTTTTTTCTAATTGTAGTTTATTGTCTGAAAACAATGTAAACTCCTCACCATCTTTTTCTATCACTGGACCATCATCAGAGAAACTTGAAACAATTATCTCTACAGTTTTGTATGCAGGATCTGGAAACGCGTATACTTTGGTCTCAGTCGTACGTGCATTAGTTGATTTTTCAGTACTTGTTGAAAATATATTGGATGCTTTGATAGTCTCTTCTTCTTCATCTGAGGATATGCTTTCTGCCAAACCACTGATTTTAATTCCTCCCACAGAGTCAAAACTAGAATATGCCGTCAGTCTTCCATAATGATTTCCCTTTTCTAGAGTGAATGTTCTTTGAGAATCTTGTGAGAGTTGAGATTCAGTCCTGGTGATAATTTCTTTAGCATCAGATGATGATGTACGCCTCTCCCCAGATGTGTTAGGAGTCAAAACAATTGCTCCTTTCATTGCAGAATCAAATGAAAGATTTGAGCTTTTGTCAATAGATATTGTAATTTTAACATCGTGTGATGGAATGTATGGTTTACTGTCTCTTTCCAGCCAAAAGTAGATTTCTCCAGAAGAATCTGTCGGAATTGGATCTGGACCCACAGCAATTTTGAGTTCTATTTCATCAAGGTCTTCCAGGCTTATCTCTTCTTCATCTGGAAGTAGATTTTGTGCTGATGCAGAGATAGACCCTTCTCCCTGAGCCTTGAATTGGAATTTTACATAATGTTTTCCAGGTTCTATTGTAACTGATTTTGTCGGGAGTTCTATTTCGCCATTACTAGTCAACATCACAGGAACACTTTCTTTTGCAGTCACTGGGTTTTCAAAATCATTTAGTAAGAATACGTAACCTGTATGAATATTATCATCAGCCAAAACATTGACTAATTCTGATGGCAAAATAAGATCAAGTTCTGTAGGGGTATCAGCAGACTCTACGACATTGACATGTTCTTCTAACAAAATGTCTTGAGATATGGCAAAAATCTTTGCATTTCCTGAACCGGTGGTTTCAAACTGGATTAATCCATGATGTTTTCCTTGAGGAATTGTTATTGTTTCTGTGATAATTTTTAAAACTTCTTCATTGTCAGTTATGATATCAAATGTAGTGTTTTCATTAGTTACAGTATCCAAAATTATTATACCGGGATATTTTTCTTTAAGTAATATTTCATCAGGTGCCCAAAGTGTTGCTTGAAGTTCACCATTTACAGAATTTGCATATCCTGTAAATACAAATATTACCAATAATAAAATGGTAATTACCTTCAACATATTCTAAAACTCACATCCGCAGGTATAACACATTTTTTTCCAAGATCTGTAACAATTAAAATAATGTCTGAATCTGAATTTGTAATGTCAATAGCATCAGTAACAAACGAAATGTTGTTACCTGCGTTAATTGAACTATTTTTTTCTCCTTTTCCAATAATATTATGAGTACTATTGTATACAATGTAAGACTGTATCGAAATTGTATCGCTTCCAATATTATCTATTGGTAAAACATATTGACCATCAGTCAAAGTTGGTGTAGATGTAAAGTTTAATCGTGCATTGTTTTTATCTGAAACTTTTTGATTGGCAACAAGTGATGTGCTAATTAGATTTGTTTGTGCAGAGCTAAGTTCCAGATATGCAACTGACACAATACCAAAAACAATTATTATTCCAATTAATGAAATCAAGCCTCCCACTGCTCGTCTTTTTTTAAAATTCATCAAAAACTAATTCCTCCAAGAATATTATTAAAAATATTATCAAGATTCAAATCAATTCCAGAAAAACTATCCATCATGATTACGGAAATAATTGCTATTATTCCAATTACAACTACTCTCCAGGTACTGTAAAATGAGAAATCGATAGCTTTTGATATGACAAAAGCAGATAACATACTACTTGTTATGATCAAGGTTTTTGTCATTTCTAGGAATTGAGGAGTTATAGTTACAAGTTCTGCAAAGTTTGTATTTAATCCAGGAGTATCTACAAATTGATTTCCAATCTTGCTTGATGATGCAAATGATGAGGTATCAAATGAATCAACAATTCCTGAAATCATGGATGCAGTAAATGCCATTATTACAGGAGCTGCAAATATCACTATTGTGAGCATAGAGATTGATGATTTACCCTCCTTGACAACTTGCTTTGCTGTTGTAATGAATCGAGTTACTGTTTCTAATGTTCTTGGATTTCCACCTCCAAATTCTGCCACATATCCTAACAAGTAAAAGGAAATTTTGGTAAACCAAGAGCGAAACTGTACTGCTTTTACACTTGCAATAGGTGCAATTCCATTATCTAATAATAGACTGACCTCACCTAATCTCTTGTTGAATGTGGAATTGTATAGATTTTCTTTTGATAGATGAATAATTGCAAGAATGATGTCATATCCTATTTTCTTGTATTCGGTCATGTCCCTAAGAAATTGTGGCAGTGATTGTTCAGAACCGCCAATCTCCTTTGTCTGCCTTCCAACAATTATAGCACTGATGATTGAAGGTATTAACAATCCAAGTGCAATTGCAAGCCATACTTGTTCATAAATAAGGTATGTAAGAGTGCCTGTTGTAATTCCTATCACTACAAGCAATACGGTTGTTCTCGGATGAAGACCAAGCACATTGAAGCTGGCAGGTTGCATTGATGAAATTGCAACTCCCATAAGTATTGAAAAAAGAGGAATTCCAACTGTTGCAAGAATAGTAACTTGTTCCATTGAACCACCAGGCAACACGAAAGATGAAACCATAATCATGATTGGTAAAATTATCAACAAGGTCACCAAAACTTCTACTATTGTACCAACATTGTTTGTATACGCTTGATATCTATCTTTTAGATTTGTAAAAAATTCTTCTGCTCTTGATTCCACATACAAGGAAAGATCACCTCCACTTCTCCAGATACTTGTATATCCCAAAAGCAGGTTTTTGAATTGGATACTTTTATGAGTTCGGCCCATCTCTTCTAACGCTTCCATTTGAGAAACACCGAATTGTTCTACGTTTCTTTTTAGAAGAAATGCCTCTTTTTCTATTGATTTGAATAGTCCTGTTTGACCAAATAATTGGAAACTATCATACATGCCAATTCCAACATTTTGCAAAACAGATGCGAATATAACAAATGACGGTAGTTCCTCCTCTACTTTTTTCTTTCTTTCTTTACTTAGACTAGATTGTTGAATCTTGGGATATGCAAAAATCAAAATTGAGACTAAATTAAGTGCAAGAAAAATTGGGGAGAATATAATGTAAAGAAATATGCTTACTGGGGCCAAAACTATTGCAGAAATAATAATTGATTTTCTTAGTATTTCAAGAAAGAGCAGTGTGTCAAGAGGTTTTCCTGAAAACAACACATCATTGTTGATATCCTCAAAAACAGAATCCCATGCAGAACTTATACTAATTTTTAATGATGATTTTTTCTGAATTTTTTGACTCATTCAATACATAGACTCTAAATTTTCGTTATAAGGAAAATTACAGATAATAAACTAATAATGACAAACAACGAACAAAAAAAGTTCGCACTCAAAAGACGTCGTGCCATTAGTCCAATTTTGGCAGTGATAGTACTACTTGGAATTACTGTAGTAGCAGGAGGACTAGTATTTTCAGTCTTCTCAACTTCTGCAACTACAGCAAGTTCAGCAGATGTTATTGCTATCCAAAATGTTCAGGCAATAAAAGGTACAGGTCATGCAGACATTACTGCAACTGTCAAAAATGCAGGAGGACAACCATGGACCAAAATAGAAATGACTGTTTCAAAATCTGAACTCAGTGAGCCAATTCTTTACGAATCACTGCACGAGGTTTTCCAAGGATGTGATGGAACACCTGATGCAAGTGGCAATTGTGCAGAGGGAGATGCCAAAGAAAGAGACAATCCTATGAGAGCTCAATGGTTAGGTTCCCTTGATAAAACTGGTGGAACCACTGGTGAGGCCGATAAAGGTGAAGGTATTGCAGCAGGAAGAAAACTTGTTTTTGAACCAAAAGACAGCTATAGAACCATCAAAATATTGAATGGGACCTCTGTAGGTGAAGCATTTGGGGTAAAAGCACCATCAGCAACATACACAGGGGATCTTACAGCATGTACATTAACTTCATCATGGAGTAATGGATGTACTGCAACTCTCAAGGAATTGGATTCTAGTGTGGGAGGCAATATTGCCTGTAAATTAACCTCAGATTCGGTTGATGGTGAATGTAAAGCATATACTCATCAAGACATCACAGGTAGTCCCATAGGTACAGGTCAGTCAGTCTACTTTTATGCAGATGTCTTTACTAATGAAATTACTGGTCTCAATAACCAAGTAGTTAGAGTAGGAGATAACTTAGTGGCCAACATCTTTGCGACAAATGCAGATGGAGGAGAAACTAGAGTGCAAACCATAATCAAAGTAACGGGTGTCTAACCCTATTTTTTATTTTTTAATAATGACTAGTCTGAATAAATTTATAGAATTATGTCCGGATTAAAAATGAACAAAAAAAGAACAGTATTTTTTATATTATCATTTATGATTTCTACATATTCATTTCCAACTATTTATGGAGAAATGATAGGAGAGGATTTAGGAAGGATTAATGATCTAATTGTTTCTAATTCTGCTATTTATTTTTTTGAATACCAACCAAATAATGATTCTTCAACATGGAATTATGACACATACATCATGAAGAGTGAAGGAAAAGATATCAACCAAGCATCTAAATCATTATTTATCTATCCAACTGAGCTAAACGATTTTGAAAATGATCTTTACTTTGCTACCCTATCAGATCAATGCTTGGGTATAACAATTTGTGATTACCAAGATATAATTAAAATGTCAAAGACTGATGGAAGTTTTGAAAAAATCGTGATGGATTTAAAATCAGCCATCCACATTTCATTAAATGATAAAAAATTATTTGTGTCTGAATCAAATGGGAAAATTTGGGAAATTTCTCTTGACGGACATGAAAAAAAATTACTTTATAGTGGAAACAACATCATCATGGATATTACTGCTCATGGAAATTCGGCATATTGGATTGAAGAAATTGAGGACCAAAACAACAGAATACTGGGAATTACAAATGAAGAGGAGCCCAGAATAATAGATGCCAATCTAAAGATCCCCTATGATCTTAGAGTGGAAGATGGTATTTTGCATTGGAATGAGATTTCAATCATGCCCACTAGAGGCACTATTGCGGAATTTACAGAGTTAAAGACTTTTTTCAATAATTCTGTGGAAACAAAATCCGAATTTGAGAATACATCCCCTCTTTCTAAAGATAGAGTATCTTATGGGCCATACAGAGTTTATGGGGATTTTCTGTTCTTGGTAAACAATACACAAAATAATTCAATCATTCATTTGTTAAATTTTAGTAACAATACAAAATATAACATCTCCACAGTAACAGATTATGACATAAAATTCCTTAGAAATGACATGTCAAATCTATATGTAGTTGGAGTAAATGATAGTGGGTTCATCATAGAAAAATTTCCATTACTGGTAAATGTACCGGAGTTTCCAATGGTCATGATATTCTCAGCTATTATTATGGGCCTAAGTTTGACAGTTGTTTCGCGGAAATTTTTTCATTACTGAGTTCGCCTAAAGATTTTGTAGCTAGTACAGATACATATCTCTCTAATGGATCATAATAGAATTTTTCAAGTTCTTCTGAAACCTTACTAAATTCTGTAATATTGTTTTGTACCATTCTCATAAGAAAACACATTCTGGTGATTAATTGATTGGTAAGATCTTCTTTTGTCCATCCATTTATCATTGAAACCTCGCGAAGTCTCTCTGAGTTTTTCACAAGCTCTTCTACCCCCTCAGGAAAGAATTGCATCTCTGATGCATCCCAACCCATGACTTTTTTTAGCTCAATTTTGTCATCTCTTGGCACTATTTCTGTAATTTCAGTAACCCGTCGGACAATCTTTCCATCTGGTGTAACAAGTCTATTTTGTTGCACAATGCTTGAAATCAACATCTGACCACTCAGATGTACATTCATTGGGGGACTTTTCATCCTAACTAGCGTTGCACTTGCATCTGATGCATGAAAACTAGTCAACCCTCCGTGTCCTGTAGCTACTGCTTGAATGAGTGATGAAATTTCTTCTCCCCTTACCTCACCTACCACAATATAATCAGGACGTGATCGAAGCGATAGCCTGACAAGTTCATTCATTGCAACTTCATATTTGTCAGAAAGTATGCTAGAACCCTTTCTTGTGATTAGACGTTGCCAATGAACATGCCCCATTCTAAGTTCTGGAGTGTCTTCAATGGTAGTTATTTTCATTTGTGGGTTAATCAAAGAAGTGAGTGCGCCTATGGTTGTTGTTTTTCCAGCAGCAGTCGAACCAATAATTAAAACAAAAGCTTTAGAATCTAATAATGTCCAAACATATGCTGCCATAAGTGGGTTTAATGTTCCCATCTGCAGTAATTTTGTAATTGTTAGTGGTTTTTTACCAAATTTACGTATTGTAAAATTAGGTCCTGGCAAAGATACTTCTTTTCCAAATGTGGCAGCTATTCTATGTCCTTCTTTTGTCATACTATCAATATAGGGAACTGCTGCAGTCATACTTTTTCCAGTTCTTTGAACAAGTTTTTGGACAAAAGAGTTTGTAGCCTCTATACTGCCAAAACTAATGTTGGTATCAAGTATACTATATTCACCAAATTTTTTATGAATTATTCCAACTGGACTGTCAAAATTCTCCTCAAGAATATCTTCTAAATTATCATCTTTCATCAACACATCAATTATACCATAACCAAATGCATCTCTCATTACATAGTACAACAATGTATCCAGAATTGGAATGATATGTTTTTCCAATTTCATCTTCTTTGCTATTTCAATTATTTTCTTTTTTAGATATATTCTAGTTGATAGATCATTTCCAATTTCAGAAGGCAATGAAATGTAAAGAAATTTCATAATTTTTGTATAAATTGCCTTACCAACATTATCTATTTGTGGTTCATCGATAAGATAATGCATCTTACCTTTCTTATCCTTGCCGATGTATACCCTACATAGTCCTACATTATAATTTGCAAAGATTTCATAATCTAGAATATTTTCTATTGAAAGATTTACAAGCTGAAAAATAAATTTTGATTTTGTTTCGCTGGAAGGAGAAAAGAATGATGAAATCTTTTCAAAAATTGAATCATTTCCTCTGGCATCGATGTTTATTTTGCCCATCTTTTCTCAATTAGAATTGTTTTCTTTTGCTTATATGCAAAATTATGAGATTTAATAGATTGATGAGGAATAGAAGAGCAATCACCCCTATTCTTTCTGGAATTATTCTTATGGCAATTACAATAATGGGAGGAAGTATACTATATGGCATACAGAATCAGGTTATGGTGGCAGGGCTTTCATCAATTGAACTTAGAATTATTGATTTAAAATTAGAAAAAGATGTAAATAATTCATGTTATTTTCAAACTGTTTTTTATAATTCAGGATCAGAATCAATACAAGAAATTTCTCTAAAAACAACATTGGATAGTGGCGAGGATTTTGTAAGAAAAATTAACAATTTTGGGGGGGAACTAGTTCCTAGAAATTCGACAGAATATTTTGAATTTTTAGAATCTTCTAATTTGGAATGTGGTAATTTTACTAGGTCTAACACTTATTCGGTATTTGTTAATGCTACGTCGTCTGATTCTAAATTTAGTACAATCAAGGCTTTGAAAATTGAGGCTGTTTCTTAGATATGCGTAGACGGGCAGTAAGTGAGATTATTGGCGCAGTTATTGTCATAACGGTAGTCGTGGCAGGACTTGGAATTTACACTAGTCTTTCGCAACAACGAATTTTGGGCGATACACTATCAGTGAAAGAAACAATTCAACAACAAGATGACAGAGTCTCAGAAATGTTGGAATATGTCGGCATGTTTGTAACTAACACAGATAAGATAAGCGTATTTGTACATAATTTTGGATTGAAAAATGTTACAATGTCAAAATTATTTGTCAATGGCACTATGGATATGGGGGAAAGCCCAAGATCTTTTCATGTTCAAAATATCACAGGATCGGTCATATTTCCAAACAACAAAACACTCCAAGTAGGAAAAACAAGTGAAATTGTTTTGGATTTTGGAATTCCTATCACTGAAGGAATTTCAAATATTGTGATTAAGACAGACTCTGATAAAATTATACAGTTCACAAATAACACAAATTGAAAAATCTTTTTTGATTGATATTTTAATTTAGTTTACTTCCATCAGATATTGTTTGAAGGTTTTTGTTTGCATCAAAACATAACATCATGTTATCATGTTCTATATCTTTAGATTATATTCTTGAATTTCTTCTTCAGGCTTTCTTAGCAGTGTGTCTATCTGGTCCTTGTTTTCAATTCTATTCTCATTAATTTCTAGCCATAACTTTCCAATGTCTGTTAGAATGTAGTATTTTGGATGATATTTTCTTCCTGCAGAATTGAATCTTCTTATTCTAGAATTGTAACTTATGACGATGTTTTTTTCATCTAATCTCTGCATAATCGCATAGATATTTTTTGTAGGTTTTTGGAAAAAAGTACTCAAAAACTGTAATGAGGACTTTTCTGTTCTTTCTAAAATGTAAATAATTGATTTCCCCAGTTTTCCAAGCTTTATCTCATCAATATGTTTTAGATCTCGTACCTGTTCTTTATTTATGATAATTTCAGGCAAATCAATATTTTTTATGACTTGTTTATTAACAGAGAAATAATCGCTGTCTGTCATGAATCCTTTTATTTTCAATGAATGAGTAATTGTATCTATTCGACCACTTTTTTTAGAAACGATTGAAAACAAACCACCAAGTTGTTTTTCATCAATATTTGGATATTTTTTTAAAATGGCAAGTACTATTTTTTCATTATTCCCTAATTTCATTAAGAATTCCCTTTGTTAGGACTATGGTAACATCAAATTTTGCATTTTTTATCAAGCTGACAAGTTCTTCTTTTGGATAAAATTTTGAAGAGAAAACATCAACATCTGTACCTCTTTCAAATTTTTTCTTTATGATTACATTATTTTGTTCAATATGTTCATACACAGTATTGTTTTTTATATTGATGTCAAATCTTAAACCACATCTACATGTTAGTGGGAATTCCTTTACTTTATTTTGAAGGGATCTTTTCTTGTATGTTTTTTTTTGTTTGGTTTCTGAAATTTTTTCAATCTCTTCTAGAACTTCGTGTACACTTGGAATAGAAACAAGTGTTTCATCTGTAGGTCCATACATAATGTCTCTGAAGATCCAATCTACTACCAGTGTTTGTTTTTCAGGAGGTAAATCTGCAATACTTGCAAGATGATCAGGTGTGATTTGATTTAAAATAAATTGATATTTCTTTTTCGAATTCTCCAATATTTTATTAATTACTGATTTTGTATCATCATGCAGAGATCTAATCTTCAATAAAGTTGAAACATATTTTTTGTTTACATTATATTCTTGGGCAACTTTGTCGGTGTTTGAGCCTGACTGTATTTCTTCGTAGAACATGTCTGAAAGTAAAAGGGGATTGGAATATCCTTCCTTATTCATTTGAAAAGATGCTATTCTCAAATCATGAAGGTCTTTGATATTTGTAAATAATTGACAGGTAATCCTTGTTTCCCCAGATTTCAGGGCAGCCTTGATACGCGAATGTCCATCTACGATGTAAAATTTTTTCTTAATCTGGGCAACTATTGGATATGGTACGGATTCAACCCCAGCATTTTTTATTGATTCTACAATAGAGTCAAAGTCACTTTGGTACATCAATCTAAAATGCCATGGATTCTCCTGAATCTTTTTGATTTCTAGTCTCAACATAGATTTCATGCCAGAATCTCACGAATTTTTGGTCTCATAATACTTGTAGTGCTGCTAAGAATTGCTTCCTTTGCAGAAGAACTGGGATCTGTGTCAATACTTTGCAGCATTCTATATGAGCGAGTTCTGATGGTTTCAAAATACTCATTTCCAGCTTCATTGATTATAATGTGCTGAATTTTTGCCAAATATGCCTGATGGTAATGATATTTTGTAGGAGAAATAATGCGGAATTGTTCCTCATCAATCTTTTTTGAAATTTTATTTAATGATCGTAGTACTGCTTTTTCTGAGCGTCTTATTTTCTTGCCGGAGCTATTTTCTAATTCTAAAAATATATCTTCTAGAAGCCTGGGTATTTCGTGGATTCTACAAGCATAGATTGTTGCAAAAAGTATTGCGTATTTTTTTGAAATGTTTTTTTTGCAAAGTTTAATTGATGTTTGTACTATTGTTTGGATAGCAAATTGTGGCAAGTTTAAATTTTTTGCCAGTCTTGCTGCAATTGCATAATGTTCTGAAAGTCCAAACATTCCAATACTGTGTGTATTTTTATCGTTTACACTAGCAACTTCACTATATCCTAAAACTTTTCCACAATCTTTGCAAACAAACTCTCCCTCAATATCGGCAACATGATGTTTACATGTAGTGATTGTTAGTGACAACATTAGGATAACCTAATGAGGATTAATTTAAAACAAGTGTGAATTCTAGAATGTTATTTTCATTTCTTAGCTTATGATTTGATTCTATGTTTATCAAACATCAAAATGTAATTTTTTTTAATTATTTGTTCTATGACAAAAATTCACTAAAACGTGATTTTTTAATTTAACTAATCATTTATCTGTCTTGGATATTGTTTTAGAGTTTTAGAATATTCTTTAGTAATGTAAAATTAAAATCACCGACATATATTATAGCAAAAAACTTTGATTTATGTTATTGAAAGAATATACCAGTCTTCATAAACCGAATCATTTTTCATTGAGAGATTTATTGAAAGCACTTCCCAACCAGTCAGTATTCAATAATTTTTAGTGATGAAAAATGATTCGTTCTTTCAATAAAACAATCACCATCATTGCGGATAAACTAACGATTAAAGCAGAAAAAGATCATTATTGGGATAACCATACCCAACAATTTGTCAAGAATATAGTAATTTCAAATTTTTCACTAAAAATGAAGAATTGTTTTATGGTATTAATAATGTGAAAAGAAATTGAAACAACTAACCCCAAGTCAAACAAAAAAATACGATATAAATCAGAAAATTATTCATGAATTGACTAACTTGGAATCAAGAATAGTGTTGTTTTCGATAATAAAAGAGTCCAAAGATACTGCAGATATATCCATGACAACTAAAATTCCACTAAGCACAGTATACCAAAAATTACAGAATCTTGAAGAATTATCCTTGGTTTATGTTGAAAAAATGAATGAAAATGTCTCCAGAAACACAAAATATTACAAAAGTAGGATTATGGGAATAGACATATCAATTTCAAAACAAGAGCCCAAATTAATTTTAATCAAAAATAAGAATTAATGTTGAATGGTTTATAATTTAGTCTAAATATTACAATCATTACACATAGGACATTGTATTTTCTTTTTGAGAATGTTTACTGTAAAAACATGATTACATGTACTACAAATGCGAACGGTAGCAATTAACACCATACCGTGATATAAGGAAACATTATTTATTAAACATGTATTTGAAAACAATAATTAAAAACATGATATTATTTTCTCAGATTTGCGCTTGTTCTAAGTGCAGTATTGTGACAGGTACACAATAGTTCTTTGATTTCAATCACCCAAAAAATGAAAAAAATATTCAGTTATTTTGACAGAACTGAAAGAAGTGGCATTGCACCCCATTGATACAAGTGACTAGTCAATACTTTTGAACAAGCATCATCGTATTTTTTGAAAAACTCTTTTGCTTCGGCTTCTGTTGCCTCAAATACTGCCATGGATGATTGCTCATTATCAAATGGTCCTGACCACATTATCTTACCCTGTGATTGCCATTCATCAATTAGAGTAGATATTTGTGATGCAACATGTTCTAAATCTTGTGGATTGATTTTTTCTTTAATGTTAGTTACCAATACCCAAGGTTTTGCTTCTTGTTGACTCATAATGTGATTTGTATAATTTTGGTATTAAACATAATGATGAATACATGATTTTATTATAATTATGTAATACAATAAAAAAGAGAAGAATCCCTTAATCATGATTTAGCATCTTGAAATAATATCATAAAATCTCAGACATCTATAATAATTTAAAAAAGCCAAATCATAATGGTCTTGCATGCTTGGTCTATCATTTCCTTTACAAATCATTGCAGACCAAGAGTCATTGGAAAAATTGGAAGACACGATAGTAATTCATCCTAACCGATCATGGGAGTGTTTCTATTGGCATTAAGGTCAGCAAGCCAGTTTTCCAGTGCTCTTCTTTTTTGTGAATAAAAATCAAAGAAGAACTAGTGTTTAGAACTGTTGGAATTATGCATACCACATATCTCAGTGCAATATAAATTACAAATTGAACTAGCTCAAAAGTTATAGAGTTTTGTCATTTAGAGAATGAACATGTAAGTGAAAGCATCATTGACCTCAATTGTAACTACGCCAATAGAACCTTCCAGACTATGAAAAGCATAATGAGGTCAATGACTTGTTAGCTTAGACTAATTACTTGCATTTAAGCGTAATTGGCATTACATTATGTTATTTTAAGAACTTGGAATAATGTTCTTTGGAGGTTCTCCCATACGAAATCGTCTCCAATCCTACTGTGAACCTCTTTGGATAACCATATGTTATTGGATTTACAGTCAAAAAGACATTTTTTTAATAACTAGTGAAAATTCTATTTTATTCCTCAATAGTTTTCCACATAATCCTGAATCAGTTTCTTGAAACAATAACCCATAATCATTGGATTACATAAATAACAATCTTATAAAAAAATAAGTTGTTTGACCTCAGAATTCTATTTATTTTGTTGGTGTTTTTTTTACCGATACCATCATCTTTTCCACAATCTGATCTTGATGTCTATGTAGATAATATGGTGCAACTTCTCAATGATGCAAAATATGAATATGCAAATGACAATGTAACTGAGGCCAAGAGATTAGCCATGGAGGCATATATCGACAATTATGAATACTTAGAAGATCCTATTGACGCTTATGATGAAGAATTAAAAGACGATATTGAAATTACTTTACGTGAAGAATTACAACAAATGATGAGAAACAACGAATCCCCAGTAACTGTTAATCAATTAATTGATCAGATTCTAAAGAAACTGAAAACTGCCACTAAAATCGTACCTGAATTATCTCCTCTTGAATTGGCAGATGGTGTTTCTATTCAACCTGTTTCTGAAACTCAAGATAATTCTTATAGTAAAGGTGGCGGTTGCCTGATTGCAACTGCGACATATGGTTCGGAATTAGCTCCACAAGTTCAACAACTCAGAGAAATACGTGATGGTAAATTACTCAATACAAAATCAGGAACTTTATTCATGAATACATTTAACGAGTTCTATTATTCATTTTCACCAATAATTGCTGATTATGAAAGAGAAAATCCCCTATTCCAAGAAGCAGTTAAGACTTTCATTACTCCAATGATTTCAACATTATCAATTATGACATTGGTTGATAATGGTTCAGAAATTGAAGTTTTAGGACTGGGAATTTCTGTAATCACTCTCAACTTGGGAATGTATATTGCAGCACCCGCATTTGCAGGGTTTAAGATTTCAAAACATTTCAAATCAAGAGGATAAGTAAATCAGGTCTTCAAAGGAACTTTGTATTTCAGGTGAAGACTACCAATTTTGCTATTAAAAGGTCAAGAAAGCCACTTTCTAACTGTAAATCAAATAATTATTCCAAGCACCGCTAAGCAGTAAAAATTGCTTTGAGTGAACGAATTTCACTCACTCAAAGATTTTGCTTCCGCAGAAAACTCGATAATTCAACTAATTCCAAGTTGTTAAAAAGCATTCCTCAGCATTTATTTGAGATTTTTATTGAACAGTATGAAAAAGCAAGCGATGAAGAGAAAAAGTGCTTTATTCTCAATATTAGTGGCATTGAGCTTTGCGATATTTTTGCCAGATATTCATGCAGAACCTTCAGTTGATATCACAATGGAAAAAACTACATACAGTTATTGTGAAAAATTATTCTACACAATTGAGGTTTCAGAGATCACAGGAGAGACTGCAATAATTCACATTAGAGATGAAACAGGTAAAGGGAGCAGTGCAATTCCGATTCCAATAACAAGTTTACAAACTCCAGTTCCATCATTGATTGCGTTTGAAAAAGAAATATTTCCATTAGGAAAATATTTCATAGATGTAGAATATTCCGGAGCACAGGTTACTACAGAATTTAATTTAATTGATTCAAATTCAATATGTATTCCAGAGTTAATCAAACCCATAATGGCCAACTGGCTTTCTGGAAATATTTCAGATGGATTTCTCATGGATGCATTTGAAAAATATGTAGACAAGAAATTAGTAGATATTCCTATTGAGATTAATGAGAATAATGTTTACAATGTGACTATTCCAGAATGGGTAAAAAATGTAGGATACTGGTGGATTGAAGAAGCAATATCTGATGAAGACTTGGGCAATACTCTAAACTATTTAATTGATAAAAAAATCATCTCCTTTTCATCAGAAATTAGTGACGGAATATGAACAAACATTCAATCATCACAGGAATTGCAATAATTGTAATTGTGATTCCTTTTGCTGTTTCAGGATTAAACATTATTGGAGCACAGACGTTAGAATATAGATGGAGTAGTCCTGGAGAATTTAGTTTCTTTACGATGTCCAATCATGGAGAGGTGGAATTTTGCAATACAATACCATTCTGGACTAGTTTTCAAAAATTTGAGGCGATAACATTCTATGATTCAAAGCACATTGGCTCATTTGCAGTGAATCCATTAACAATCAATCCATTGTCATCGCAAGTACAAGAAGGTATTTTTTCATCAGAAGAGATTGCAGCCACTCAGCATATCTTCATGACATTGGATTTTGAGTTTGATGGGGGCGACATTAGACTTGATCCTAATAAGTTCACAGTTCTAATACAAACAGATACGCCCATTATAGGAATAATTCCCTATTCAACTACAACTCAAATTTCTGGATTTGATTTTGATAAGATAATGAATGCAGAAAATTTGTCTTGTGATTAATCGTTACTTTTACTTGCTTTAGAGATAAGTGCCAAAATTAATCCGATAGTACCTGCAATAATAAATGCTGCAATTACTGAAATCACCATTTGTTTACCTACTCCTTGTGTAGATGTTTCAGATGGTTTTGGAGTTGAATCAAGAACACATGCTCCGTCTTTGAGAATAGTTCCAGGTCCACATCTTTCATCAAGAACACATGCTCCGTCTTTGAGAATAGTTCCAGGTCCACACTGAGTTTTAGGTATGAGGTCTGCTGCTGCTTTGTCTGCTGCTGCTTTGTCTGCTGCTGCTTTGTCTGCTGCTGCTTTGTCTGCTGCTGCTTTGTCTGCTGCTGCTTTGTCTGCTGCTGCTTTGTCTGCTGCTGCTTTGTCTGCTGCTGCTTTGTCTGCTGCTGCTTTGTCTGCTGCTGCTTTGTCTGCTGCTGCTTTGTCTGCTGCTGCTTTGTCTGCTGCTGCTTTGTCTGCTGCTGCTTTGTCTGCTGCTTCGTTTGGATCCGCAGTTGAAATTAATATAGACTCACCAAAAGATGAACCGATGATTTCTATTTCTTCAGTCCCGGTTGGTAAATCAATACTAAGTGTTCTACTTTGAGTAGTAGTTTCAGTTTCAGTAAAGGTACCCTCATCCTGATCAACTAAAACAAAGAAATCTTCATCTAGTCCATCAAACGTCGAATCAAAAAATGAGCGCTCAAAAGTAATATCAAGTACACCTGTAGAAGCAGGAACATCAACAGAGATGATTAATGAAGTAAAAGCCACATCAGCCTCAATGCTGTTTAGAGTCATCCCAGTTGCAGTATAATCAACATCATACGAAGTTCCTTCAACATCAACAGAGATTGTTTCAGCATATACCAATGCAGTAGCAATTATTGTAAATAGAATTAGTCCAAGTGAGATTTTCAATAAAGAATTAACATTAGGAAAATGCTTTAGTCTGTCAGATTGCAATTTATCCATATTCATACTTTGCATTACGATATTTTAACCTCTAGATAGACGTTAAAAATGAAGAGCCGACAATAAATCACGTAAAAGTCAACTTTTTTACTTATTTTTAAAGTTCAGGCAGAAATTATACGAGAATTTCTAGATGACGCCACGAAGAATCTGAATAATTTTTTCAGCAATAACATTTGCAGCCAAAGATTGCGCCTCTTTTGTTTGAGCACCAATATGGGGCGTCAAGATTACATTATCTAATTCTGCCAATTTATTTCCGATTGCAGGCTCTTTTTCAAATACATCTAATGCTGCACCACCTAGCGTTCCATTTTTGAGAGCATTATACAGTGCATCCTCATCTACAACACCCCCTCTAGAAGTATTGATGATTTTTGCAGTCTTTTTCATTGTTGACATTTTTTGTGCATCTAAAAGATGATGTGTAGAATCCAACAATGGAACATGAATTGAGATATAATCAGAACTTTGTAAAAGAGTATCCAAGTCAGCTTTCATCAACCCCACTTCTTTTGAAAACTCTTCATCAATTGGAATTACATCATATCCAATGATATTCATGTTTAGTGCACGTGCAAGTCGTCCCAATCTTTTTCCAATATTTCCTAAACCAATTATTCCCAGATATTTACCTCTCAGTTCGGTTCCCTTGAGTTCTTTTTTGAGCCATTGTCCATTTCGAATTGCTCTATCACCTCTTGTTGTTTGTCTTGCAAGAGAAAGCATCAAACCCAAGACCAATTCAGCTACTGCATTCATTGCTCCTTCTACTGCATTAATTACACGAATGTTTTTTGTTTTGGCAGCTTCTTGATCTACATTATCAAGTCCAACTCCAACACGTGCGATAATTTTACAATTATCTGCTTTTTCGATCATCTCTTTTGTGATGGTAGTTCTGCTTCTAACAATTACAATATTGAAATTTGAAATTTTTTCTACGATTTGTTCAGGAGTAATCTCTGGTTCATAAGATATTTTGAGTCCATTATCTTGTAAAATTTTATTCAAAATAGGATCTACTTCATCACATATCAATACTGAATCGTCAAATCCCATGATATCAGAAAATGATCTACGGAATATAATTCATTAAGAAAATAAAAAGAAAAAAAGATGTTAAAAGATCAAGAAGTTAACATTTCTGCCACTACAGGAATTACTTCCCATAATGCGACATAATCGCCACTTGCTTGCATTTCAGAAGCTACTTCATCAGTGTACAAACCGTGAATGTTTAGTGCAGGATGAGCAATACTGTTCTTTCCCATTGGTGGGACAGCATCACTTGGATTGCCTAAAGCATATGCATAAGATGCTACTGGTGCTGGGATAACTCCTTTCTCAACTAGAACTGGGTTCAAGCCGAATGGGTCACCTGCTACAAATACTGTAGCTGCGCCAGTGTAAATTGCTGCATAATCATGGTTTACTGCTGCGTATGCACCTGGTTCATCAAAGACCAAGTCAACAATCATGTTCTGTGATCCACCGAGTAACCATGTTTCAGTTGCTCCGGATTGTACTCTGTTACCTTGAGTAACTCTGTCCAAGATTTCTCCAACAATGTGGAAGAATACTGGTTCGTTACCGTGGTTTTCGATAAAGAGTCTCACGTGTTGATTATTTTCAACAAACAAGAGTTGTGATTGGTATTGCTTGTGTTCAATTCCATTCCATGGTTGTGCAACAAAGATGTTCTTGTTTACATCGCCATTGACGAGTAAGTTATGAGCCATGTTTGGTACATAACCGAATTGCATTCCGTTAACAACTGTTGCAGTGTTTTGATGCTTGAACATTGCTCCGGCATCATAGTTGCCATCTTTTGTTAGGTACAATTGGTTGTATTGGAGTTGGAACTCTAATGCATCTGCATTATAGAACTTTCTATCTAGTGATACTTTGCCAGCGTTAACTTTTGTCTTCTCTACCATTAATTTCTTGTATCCATCGACAGGATCAACAATTGCGATTCCGTACATGCCGGAAAGGACGTGTTGGTCCATACCAATTAGTTTGACACCAGAACAATGGTATTTGAAGACACCAGCAGCTTCTGCAATGTAACAATACTGACTTGTTTCGCCAGGATTGACAGACTCAAAAGCTCCTGCAGAAATTTGTGAGGCGTGCATGTCGTTACCGTGTCCAGTAACTTCATCTGCTGGAATTGAAAGTGTCATTTTTACAACATCACCTTGTGTAACTCTTAGTGTTGGTCCTGGGACTTGTCCACTAAAGGTCATGGCGTTGTAAGTTTTTCCTCCCATAATTGGAAGTTCAACACTTTCACCAGTCAAATTAAACTCTACGACTTTTCGTCCAGAGTTTGACAAAACACCACAATCAGTTTCTGCGAATGCTTGAGGCATTACAAGCTGTAAACCGCCCATTTGACGGATTTGATCCATCACATCGACATCCATTTGAGTCATGTCAAGTGACTGTCCGCTAATTTGGGTTTGTGTGTATGTGCTTCCGAATAAGGTTGCTCCCATTACAGCTACTGCTGCAATTGTAAAGAGCATACTAACACGCTTATTCATTAAGCACGATGACTAGCGATTCCTATATAATAATTCCCATTGAAATGTTGTGAAATTATGAAGTTTTCAGAAAAAGAATGAATAATGGGAGAAAATTGAGTAAAATCAACATGAAATTTAGACTAGATCAAGATTCACTTGGAAAAGTCAAAATCCCATCTGATGCATATTATGGAGCATTTACAGGAAGAGCAATCAAGCAATATCATGTTACGGGAAATAAAAGCCACGAGAATTTGATAAAGTCATTTGTAATGATAAAGCGCTCGGCAGCAGTTGCAAATATGAAGACTAAGGCCATAGATGCAAAGCGAGGAAAGGCCATAGTTTCAGCATGTGACAAAATATTGTCTGGAAAGTATGTGGATCAATTTGTAGTCGATATGATCAATTCTGGAGCAGGTACTGCATTTAACATGAATTCTAATGAAGTCATTGCAAATATCGCACTCGAAGTATTACACAAAAAGAAAGGACAGTACGAGTTCCTACATCCAAATGATCATGTGAACATGTCACAATCAAGTAACGATACTTATCCTACTGCAATGCATGTTGCAATTTTGATGAACTTAAAAGAAACAATTCGAGCAATTGACATTTTAATTAAATCATTATCAAAAAAGGCAAAACAATTTTCATCATTTAAGAAAATTGGAAGAACACACCTTATGGATGCATTACCAGTTACATTGGGAAGTGAATTTGCAGCTTATGTAACATCAATTACTAAAGCAAGAAATGAAATTATTTCTTCACAAAAAGAATTACAAAATATTGCATTAGGCGGAACAGCTGTTGGTTCAGGTGCAAATACTCCTAAAGGATATAGAAAGATTGCAATATCAGAACTTTCAAAAATTTCAAAACTTGCATTAAAACCAGAAAAGGATATGCAGTATGGTTTGCAAAGTAAATTCGCAGTTGCAAATGCATCAAGTGCTTTAAGAAACTTGGCATTGGAAATTGGAAAACTTGCAAATGACATAAGACTCATGGCATCAGGTCCAATTGCAGGATTGGCAGAACTTGGAATTCCCGCAGTTCATGCAGGTTCGTCAATCATGCCTGGAAAAGTGAATCCATCTTTGGCTGAATGCATGAACATGGTTTGTTTTAACATAATTGGAAATGATACAGCAGTATCTTATGCAGCACAAAGTGGACAGTTTGAACTAAATGTTATGTTACCTGGAATGCTAAAATGCATGTTAGAGTCAACGGACATGCTGAAAAATTTCTTGCCAATATTTTCTGTAAATCTAATTGATGGACTTAGTGCGAACAAAGAAAAACTACGTGCAGATATTGAGAATAGTCCGGTGATTGTTACATTGCTAACTCCAAAAATTGGATATCTAAAATCTGCAGAACTTTTCAAAGAATCACTGAAAACAGGAAAAACTATCAGAGAACTTGTTGTTTCAAAGAAACTAATGAGTAACAAAGAGATTGATTCTCTTTTCGGATAGAGCATGGCAAAAATTTTCGTAGAAGCTTACGGATGTTCTGCAAGCTTTGGAGACTCTGAGATGATTTCAGGATTGATACAAAATAGTGGACACACGCTAGTAGAGAATTCTGCAGAATCAGATCTCAACATAGTAGTGACATGTTCTGTCAAGGATGCTACTGCAAATAAAATGATTCATAGAATAAAATCATTAAAATCAAAACCACTAATTGTTGCAGGATGCCTTCCAAAAGCTGAGCAAACTAATGTTGAAAAATTTGCAGATAAAGCCAGTCTTTTAGGACCTAATTCACTAGGAAAAACACTTCAGATAATTAATTCAACATTAAATGGAAGAAAGCAAATTGCGTTAGAAGATTCAGATTTATCAAAAATCGGACTTCCCAAAGTCAGACTAAATCCAGCAGTTGGAATTGTAGAGATTGCAAGTGGATGTATGAGTGAATGTACATTTTGTCAAACCAAATTATCCAAGGGTGATCTTTCAAGTTATAGACTGGGAGATATTGTAAGACAAGTCCAAACAGAAATCAAAGATGGATGTAAAGAAGTATGGTTAACATCTACAGATAATGGATGTTATGGATTTGACATTGGGACAGACTTACCATCATTAATCAATACAGTTGTAGAGATTCCAGATGATTTTATGGTAAGGGTGGGCATGATGAATCCAATGTACATGCCAAGAATAAAAGACAAATTAATTGAATCTTATGATAATGACAAAGTCTTCAAATTCATTCACATTCCAGTACAAAGTGGAAGTGATAAAGTTCTCCACGATATGAAACGAGGTCACACAGCAGGAACTTTTAGAGAAATAGTAAAAAAAGCTAGAGAGAGATTTAGTCAATTTACTATTTCAACAGACATCATAGTTGGATTCCCTTCAGAAACTGAAGAAGATTTTCAGAAAACAGTTTCTTTGCTGGATGAAACAAAGCCAGATGTTGTAAATTTATCCAGATACAGTGCCAGACCAGGTACAGATGCAGCCCAGTGGAAACAATTGGATGCAGCGGAAGTTAAACGAAGAAGCAAGCTAGTTTTTGAGCAGATCAGTAAATTATCAATAGAGTCCAACAAAAAATGGATCGGCTGGAAAGGAATAGTTCTATTTGATGAAATTACAGAC
The DNA here is from genome assembly GCF_013407185.1 of Nitrosopumilus ureiphilus. NCBI lineage: Archaea > Thermoproteati > Nitrososphaerota > Nitrososphaeria > Nitrosopumilales > Nitrosopumilaceae > Nitrosopumilus > Nitrosopumilus ureiphilus. The sequence goes on from NZ_CP026995.1 coordinate 1,664,361, forward strand.
GAGGGTGTTAAAGGCAGAAACTTTGCTTACAAGCCTGTATCAGTTGTAGACCAAGTAAACATTGGTGAATCACATATAGTTGAAATCATAGATGCCTCTGTAAAGAGACTTGTTGGAAAGATCGCAAGCTAAATTTTTTAGATCTAAAATTTGATTAAAAAAACGTAAGAAGGTTTTTTATGTAAATCAGAAAATAAGATTAGAAATGAGTTTTCAAGTAAAAGAACCAATTTTGGTAATAGGCGTGGGTGGGGTAGGCTCAAAATTAGCAATTAAAGCAAAAGATTCTCTTAATTCAGATTATTTACTAATCAGTAATGATGAAAAAGATTTCTCTGCAGAAAATCCATCGATTCATGTTTCTACAAAGGGAGTAATCAATCCATCTGTTCAATTAATCAGAGGCTCAACTTACAATGTATCAGATGAAATTCAATCAAAGATTGCCAGATATTCCACAGTTATTCTAATGAGTAACTTGGCAGGCAAAGCAGGCTCAGCTATTGCCCCTGTTGTGTCAGAAATGTGTAAAGATAAAGGACTTGTTTCATTTGCAATTATGCCTTTCAAATATGAAAAAGACAGAATTTTCAATTCAGGCGTATCTCTAAAAAGAATCAGAGAAAACTCAGAATGTACCGTTGTATTAGATAATGACTCATTACTTGAAAGTAATCCAGATTTGAGTCCAAAAACATGCTACGATATTGCAAATTCAGCAATTATACATGTAGTAGAATCACTAGGCTCATCAGAAATATCTAATGAAACAAACATTCTCACAACAAGTAAAGATGGACAAAATATTGAAGACTCCTTAAGAGATTCACTAAAAATGCTATATGGTAATGCCCCACCAAATTCAGTTAAACGCTCTATGTTGTATGTAGTTGGAGGTAACAACATCCCGGTAGGAATAATAAATTCAATTACTAACCTTACAAGTGGAATTCTAAACGATAGTAACTCACAGATAGATATGGGTTCAACTTCGGATGAATCTAAAGTCGTAATGTTGTCATCAATTCAAGGAATGACAAAATTTGATAACTATGATCCTCTTGGAATGATTCCACAGGAAGACACACTTGATTGGTCTACCCCAGATTGCAGTATTGATTGCAAACTAGATTTGTACCAATTAGAGTGAACTACCACCCAACAAGTTGGGTGGCCTCTTCTTGCTTCATTGAATGCATTGCACTCTCCGCAAGCGTTACTTCCCGCAGTTCCTGCGGTAGTTTATAGTCGACTCCAGTCGACATGTTCAATCCCCTGTTTAGGATGTTAAGTGATGCGTTGTGATCTCTATCCAGGACCAAATTACAAACATTACATCTATGAGTTCTGACTGCCAAACTCTTTGGTACTTTGTTGCCACAACGTGAGCAGTCAATAGTAGTGTTTCTAGGATCAACCTTTACTAGCATCTTGCATTTGTACTCTAATTTTTGTATGAAAGCTCCCCAGCTTGCATCTGCTATGCTTTGAGCCAGTCTGTGATTCTTTACCATGTTTGTTAGCTGTAGTTTTTCAACAAACACGACATCATTGTTCTTGGCATACTGTGTTGATATCTTGTGCTGAAAATCCTTTCTCATGTTTGCTATCTTTTCATGAATCCTTTGCATGTGTAAAACAGCCTTGAGTCTGTTGTTAGATCCCTTCTTTCTTCTGCTAACCTTTCTCTGGATTCTCTTTAGTGGTTTTAGCATCTTTTGCAGATTTTTAGGGTTTGGAGTCTGGAAACCGTTTGAATCATGCACAAACGATTTGATTCCGACATCAATTCCAACTGAATTTTTAAACGATATCTTTGGTATTCCAATTAGCGGTTCTGTTATATCCACAGTAACACATGCAAACCATTTTCCAGACTTTGACTTTGTAACTATTACTTGTTTTATGTTTGCATTGTATGGAATTTCCCTGTGGTGTCTGATTTCCATATCTCCAATCTTTGAGAGGTACAGCAAATCAGTTGTTCCTTTCCTCTCAAGCTTGAATCCGCTCTGAGAATATGTGAATGTTCTATAGTCGTGATATTTACAAAATCTCAAAGATCCTGTCTTGTGTCTTTGTTTGGATTTTTCAATCAGTGCCTTTTGGGCTCCATTAATCTGTGCAGATACTGACTGGAGCATTTTAGAATGATACTGGTACAGCCAAGACTCTTGTTGTTTGATTTCAGTAAGTATGTAATTGCAGTCATTTCTTGTAATGAATCCGTTTTGTGTCAGATCCACAAAGTGATTATAGATCCATCTGCACACTGCAAGGTTGTTTTGTAGTTTTTTCTCTTGGATGACATTTGGGTATAGTCTGAATTTGTAGTTTCTAGTTAATACCATTACTTGGTTGTAATATACAAATACAAACTTAAATTATTTGTCATGGAAAAAACTGATATCTCAGCTGTATACAATATCAATTATCATTTGGTGTAGTGTTCCAAGTATCGCAAAAAGATTAGTTGACAATTTAAAAAAAATTCTTAGACGCAGAGATTGCAAACAAGGCGTTCAAAATATTTTCAAAATTGAGACAAATGTGGAGAGGTAAATTATAGAGCCCTTCATATTACATTAGAACTGCCAGACATGTATCTCATAGAGAGATACATTCGTGAGCAAGAAAAGTAGGCGATTCATGAACAGTACAAGTACGGTGGTCTTCTCGCATGTAGATCATAAAATGATTTTTTTAAAATTATAATTTTTTGAAAGAGTTTATTCTTTTGATTCTTTCTTTACTTCTTTAGCTGGTGCTTCTTTTACTTCTTTAGCTGGTGCTTCTTTTACTTCTTTAGCTGGTGCTTCTTTTACTTCTTTAGCTGGTGCTTCTTTTACTTCTTTAGCTGGTGCTTCTTTTACTTCTTTAGCTGGTGCTTCTTTTACTTCTTTAGCTGGTGCTTCTTTTACTTCTTTAGCTGGTGCTTCTTTTACTTCTTTAGCTGGTGCTTCTTTTACTTCTTTAGCTGGTGCTTCTTTTACTTCTTTAGCTGGTGCTTCTTTTACTTCTTTAGCTGGTTCTGCTACTTTATCTGGAACTTTTTTAGTTTCTTTTTCAGGAGTTACTGAAGATTCTACTTCATCGGCATATGGGGAAACAAGAACATATCCTTCATCGGTTTTACTCATTCTAACTCTAATTTTTCTTGGAGGACTTCTAACACCTTTTGCCCAAATCTGATGAGCCAGTTCTTCCTCAATTTTGATTTGTTCTACTTTCATATGATGACGAGCAAATTCTTTGATCATGTTGATTGCTCTAACAGCTCTGTGTTGAGACTGTGAAAGTAAAGCTTTACCTAAATTAATTGTATAAACGCGTTCTAATTCTTGAGACATCTATCCTACCTCCACATCAGTTGATCTCCAAGCTCTACGTTTTGGATTTGTTCTAACACTTCTCTTTGTTTTGAGAATAATCCAAGCTGGTACAGGTGATGCTTGTTTTGTCTTTTTTAGAAGACGGATTTTTCTTGGAGATGACTTACGTGCAGCCATAGTTTTTCAGGCACGAAGAGCTCTTTTTAAATGAATCTCAAAATTTGAGGAGATTTCGAATCTGCTTGAGAATTCTTGCAGATGCTCCCCAGACTATTTGATTTTGATACTCAAACGTATACATTTCTTGTATGATATTATGTGAAGGATCTGGATCTTTAGCCATAGTATGCAAAAATGGTTCAAATGGAATATGAAAAATTTTTTCAACTTCATGATTAGGCAATAGAGGTGGAATCTGGTCAATGATTGAAATAAACGGTAAAATTAAAAATCCAGAATTCAAAGTCACAACAGGTTCAAGTTGACCAATTACCTGCTCTCGTGAAATTTCCAGTCCAATCTCCTCACTAGTTTCACGCAATGCAGTATGAAGAAGATCGGAATCATCATCTTCTGATTTACCTCCAGGGAATGAGATTTCACATGCATGAAATTTCATATGTTTAGGCTTTTCAGTCATTACAATTATTGGTTCTTTTCCATAAATTACAACAAGTACTGATGCCAATCGATAATTTTCATCATAATCAATTTTTGGATTTACAGGTTTGGAGAGTACAGATTTTAGTTCATCTAAATTCATTTCAATCTTTCCTATAATTCCATATGGGTTTTGGTATTCAAAGGTTTTAACCAAGGTTGAAAGAAATGAGAATATGACAATCAGATACGAAGCAAATCCGCCAAAAATTTTACCTGATGTAGATACAAATGAATCCATTCTAAAATTTATAGAAAAAATAAAAATTATTTCAAAAAAATGTGATGCAATTCATCTTACTGAGAATGTATTAGGATTTCAACGAGTATCACCAATAGAGGTTGGGAAAATTATTAGGAAAGAAATTCCAGATTTACCAATTACAGTCAGTCTTAGAGTTAGAGACAAAAATGAAAATGAAATCTCAGAGTTTGTAGAAAATTGCATTGCAATTGGTTTTTCAGGAATTCTCGTTCTAATGGGAGATCCATCACAGTCAGGAAAGAAGGATTCAGGTCAAATTCCAAGTGATATTGTCAAGAAGTTAAGAGAACAAGGACTAGATTCAAAAATTGATTTGTATCTTTCTATTTCAAACAAACCAAATTTTTCCAAAATTGGAAAAAAATTAGAATCAAAACCCAAAGGATTCATGACTCAGGTAGTTCAAAACATAGAGCAGGTTCAAAATTTATCAGACCGCCTTAAGGGATTTTTAGTGATTCCAATCATATTGTTTCCTTCTGAAAAAAATGAAAAATCTGCAAAATTTTTGAATTTAGATTTAGCGTCATATGGCCAAGGATTTGAGGAATTTGTAAAAAAAATTCACGATGTTACAGGAGACGTATTGATTACATCTCCCAGTGATTTTAATGGCTTGAATGAGTTTTTAGAAAGATTTTCTAATTAAAGCACAAAATATTGTGCGTTGGGATGATGAACTACAATTGCCGCTGTGGATTGTTCAGGAATAATTTGGCCAGATTCAGTCAATGTCATTCCAGATTTTTCAGGTTCTAAAAGTTTCCATACTAGATGATGTTGTGAGACATCAGGACAGCTAGGAAAACCCCAACTATATCGCAATCCTCCCTTTTCTAAATTTAATTCAGATTTTATTTTTTGATTTACCCATTCAGCTAAAGCTTCGGCTACTTCAACTGCTAATCCATGGAGATAGTAGGCATCAGTATACTTGTCTTCATTGTTCCATTGTTCGATAATTTCTGCCACTTTATTTCCTACAGTTACAGACTGAAATGCTGCGATATCATCCTCACCAAAATAATCAGTCAAACATAGATGCTCAGGTTTTGTAGAGCGAGGAAAATCAAATTCAACATTTTCACCAGAAGGATTCTCAACTAATAATTTTCCGTCTTTGTTACGGCATCTAAAATAACCGTAAACAATCTCCGGTTCAAAGAGTTTTTCTCGAATTATTCTAATTTTCCATTCTGTAAGTAATTGTTCATGATCTGCCTCGGATTCAGAACCAGCTTTTCCCCTTAGTCCCCAAGATAATTTGAAGAGAGATCTTTTGTCAATCATTGACCAAACCTCATCCATTTTGATTTGGTCTAATTTTAGGCGAATAGGCTCTCCAATAATTTGGGGCGTTGGAGGAACAACAGGCTTAATCGCACTTTTAGGAAGAGTTGTAGGATCTATGGGTGCAGTGGATTTGTCTTTCCAATTTTCTAAATTTTGCTTCCATTCAGACAATAGTTTTGGTTTTTGATCAGAAATTAGAATATCCATTGTCTTGAGACCTTCAAACATAGTATTGCAATAAAATACACCAGGTTCATAAATTCCATCTTCTTTTGCAATTCTGTTTATGTAGTTGCTGTTAATTGCAGCTCCGCCACAAAGTATTGGCACATTCATTTTATTTTTTCTTGCATGCTCTACAAAAAACTTCATTTGTTTTGATGTGGAAACTAATAGCGCAGACAGACCTATTGCATCAGGATTTACTTCATCGATTTTTTCTAGAAACTTTTGTAATGGCACTTGTTTTCCCAAATCATATACTGAATAACCATTATTTTGAAAGATTGTCTTTACAAGGTTCTTTCCAATATCATGCACATCACCATAAACAGTTCCCAAAACAAGTTTACCTTTACTTGATCCCTCTTTCTTTACCAAATATTTTTCAAGTTCTCCAACAGCTGCCTTCATACATTCTGCAGATTTGAGAACAAAGGGTAAGATTAGTTCGCCTGCACCAAATTTGTCACCAACTTCTTTCATTGCAGGAAGAAGATCTTCATTTAGAGTTCTAATTGCACCATCATGAGTAATTTCTTGTGCAACATCTAATGATAAAACACCATCATTATTCTTGATGATTTCATTCTTTCCAAGTTTTTCGGCAATTGCAGAAACAACATCATTTTGAATTCCATCTTTGAGTCTGTTTACAATCCTAAAGTTTGCTCGTTTTCCAGGAGGCCAAGAAGGATCAACATCAACTTTTTTTGAAGCAGTAATTCCTTGTTTTCCTGTTTTTTCAAAATAAGTTATCAAATCAGATAGAGCATTGGGATAAGTGTTAAAGATTAGATCCTCTGCTAATTTTTTTTCTTTCTCATCAATTTCACCATAAGGAATAATCTCTTTTGCGTTAACAATTGCAGTATCTAGTCCAGTTTTAACTGCATGATATAAAAATACAGAATTTAGTATTTTTCTAGCATAAGGAGTTAGTCCAAAGCTAATGTTACTAAGACCCAATGTAGTAAAGGAATTTGGGAATTTTTCTTTAACTAGACGGATTCCCTCCAGAGTATTTTTTCCAGCATCCAGAAATTCATCTTCACCTGTTGCCAAAGTAAATGTTAGAACATCAAAAATAAACTGCTCAATTTTTAATCCATATTTTTTTCCAGTTTCATAGAGAAGTTCAGCAGTTTCTAGTTTTTCTTGAGGGGTTTTTGCCATTCCTTTAGGACCAATACACAATGCAATTGCAGGTAAACCGTATTTTGCCATCAGTGGCGCTAATTTTACGAATCTACTACCATCACCTTCAAGATTAATCGAATTAATTATTGGCCTACCAGGAATTTGAGTAACTGCAGCTTCAATTACTTCAGGATCTGTAGAATCAATTACAAGCGGTGCATCAATTTCTAAGCTTAATCTTTTTACAAGATTTAGCATAAAGTTACGTTCATCAGAGCGTTCTGTAGTTGCAACACAGACATCAAGGCAATGAGCACCATCTTCAACTTGCATTCTTGCCAAATCCACCAATCCGTCAAAATCATCTGCTAGAACAAGTTGTTTTGCTTTTCGAGAACCCTGAGTGTTAATTCTTTCACCAATTATTAGTGGTGCTGGGAGTTGTTTTAGTTCTACTGCCTTTAATGCAGAACTTACTCTAGGAATTGTCAACGTTGGAAAATCACCATTGTTTTTGTAAATACTTAACCCTCGACAGAGTTGGCTTTTTCGTCAATTACTTTTCTTAGTGCTCGAATATGTTCAGGATTTGTACCGCAACAACCTCCAATAATTCGTACTTTGCTGTATTGATTAAGAAAATCGCCTAGTGCTTTGCCCATTTTATCAGGAGTCATTTTGTAAACTGCTTGTCCACCTTCATTTTCAGGCATTCCGGCATTTGGAACTACCAGTATGTTGTGTTCATTTTGCTCATCAAGCCACTGCACACTGGGATTCATCTCAATTGGGCCAGTTGAGCAATTCAATCCAAATACATCAATGCCCATATCAGAAACTGTGGTATATGCAGATTGGATGTTTGTACCAAGCAGCATTTTTCCATATTGATCTAAAGTCGTGTTAGCTATTATTGGAACTTTTTTGCCAGTCTTTTTTATTGCATTGTGACATGCTTCAATTACTAATTTTACTTCAAGAATATCTTGACTTGTTTCAATGAGTAATGCATCAACACCGCCAAGAATCAATCCTTCAGCTTGTAACTCAAATGCTTCTCTTATTTCATCAAGAGGTTTTTGACCTAAATCAGGGTCATTTGAACTTGGAAGATAACCTGTTGGCCCCATAGAACCAATCACATAACGTGGTTTGTCAGAATATTCTTCACATACTTCACATGCGAGTTTTGCAATTTTTTTGTTAAATTCAATTGTCTGATCACCAAAACCATATTCATCTAGTTTTATTTTATTTGAACCAAAAGAGTTTGTTTCAATACAATCAGAACCTGCAGCCAAATAATTTCTATGAATCTGTTTAATCCATTCGGGATGTGTAATAACTAAACCGTCATTGAATCCATCTTGATTATTTGGAAAGTCTTCAGGTTTTGGATCATATTTTTGAATCTCAGTTCCCATTGCACCATCAAAAAGCAATATTTTTTTTTGCAGTGCATTCAGAAATGGTTCTTTTTCAGACAATTCAATTTCAAAATACAATTAGATAGTTTAACTCTTTTCAGAAAATTCCCCAAGCATTGGTGGGAATGATACGTATGTTGAAATTAGGTGAAACATATTTTTCTATAGATTTATGCTAAAACTTCAAGTAAACAACCTAGTCCGAAGTGCAACCTTTTTTCAGCATGCTGGAATATCCATTATCTTTGTCTTCATGCCCATTATTGCAAAGGGTGTTACAGAATCGGTTTTTGAGATTGGACTACTAGTAGCCTCATTTAGTTTTGCCCAGATTTTATCTGAGATTTATTTTGGAAGATACTCAGACAAGAAAGGAACTAGGCTCAAATTCATCAGAATTGGCTTCATTGGGTGTGCAATAGCCTTTGGATTGCATTATTTTGCAGATGATCTAACCATGTTTTTCCTAGTAAGAATTGCTGCAGGAGTAGCAAGTGGAATTATGATTCCTGCAATGATCGCATATACCTACGAGTCAAATGTTGACAAAAAGAGAGCAGCAACAGTAATCTCTTTTCATGCATTAGGATGGCTTGCAGGAATTGCAGCTGCCGGATTTGCAAATGATCTTAGATTAATTTTCCTGATCAGTTCAGCTTCATTTGTTATTGGTTTGCTCTTTACAATAAAACTACCAAATCCAGAACAAGTAAAGGAACTAACACCTGGAACTATGAGAAAAGTTATTTTAAAAAATAAATTTCTATTTCTATCATTATTACTAAGACATATTGGTGCAGCTGCAGTATGGACCATCCTTCCAATATTGTTAATGGAGAAATGGGGTGCTGAACTTTATCAAATTTCAATAGTGTATGTTGCAAATACACTCACGGCATTTATCTTGATGAATGTGATGGCAAGTAAAATCAATCTCTCAAATGTAACTAAATTCAAAATAGGAATAGGATGCACCACATTTGTGTTTGTAGGATTGTCATTTGTAACAGAATGGTGGATGACAATGCCATTTATGGCACTTGTTGGCGGCACTTGGGCATTTTTATTTATTGGTGGAAATTTCCATTTAATGGAGAACAATCCACGTTCTACATCAACTGGAATCTTTAGCTCTACAGTATCAATTGCAACAGTAGCAGGCCCCGTCATTGCAGGAAGTCTTGCATTTCTATTTGACTATATTGCAGTAATGTATTTTGCAATCGGAGTAATCATTTGTGCATTTGCAGTATCACTAAAAATTAAAAAATAGAAAAGTAAAATCTACCTTAATCCCCAACGAGACATTACTTTATTTTCTAGTCTTTTGAAAATAACACCATCAACTGCAAGACCGATTACCATGATCACAAGCATTATCCCAATGACTTGCGATACGTCAGTAAGGGAACGTCCAGCATTAAGCAAGAAACCCAATCCTAGATATGAGAATAGTATCTCAGCACCAATTACACCTCTCCATGCAAATGCCCAGCCTTGCTTGAATCCCGAAATCATGTATGGGAATGCTGCAGGAATCAATACTGCAGTAATTAGCTGGCTGCCCTTTGCACCCATATTTCGTGCGGCCTCAATAAAGTGAGGATCTATATTTTTGACTCCAGTGTAAGTGTTTATTGTAACTGCAAAAATAGCTCCTATTGCTGTGACAAAAATTATCCCACCATCTGTCAAGCCAAACCAGAGTATTGCCAAAGGAACCCAAGCAATTGATGGAATTGATTGTAATCCTAAAACTAGAGAGCCAACTGTTTGATTTATAATTTCCATCCTGGCCATAAAAATTCCCAATACAATACCACCAACAATTGCAATTGCTAAACCAACAGATAATCTCCACAGGCTAGATGCAATTCCATAAAACAGACTACCATCTGATGCGCCATATGCCAAGTCTTCAGCCACTTCATATGGAGATGGAAAAATATTATCAGGCCAGATTCCAACCATTGCAATTATTTGCCAAACAACAACTATACCAATGTAAAATGCAATTCTGTGAGGTGTAAAATTTTTGGCCATGATAATCATCCTTTACTTTTCTTTACCTCAGGTCTTAATTCTGTCAAAATATCTCGTTGAAATTTTAGTAATGATTCATCTTCAGTAACTCGGGGTCGTGGAAAATTATTATCAACTTCTTTTTTAATAATTGATGGACGATTACTAAAGATTGCAACTTTTGTTCCAAGAACTGCAGCTTCTGCAACATTGTGAGTTACAAATAAAATTGTCTTCTTTGTCTTTTCCCAAATTAGCTGCATCTCAACTAACAACAAGTCACGAGTCTGTGCATCAAGTGCTGCAAATGGTTCATCCATTAGCAACACATCAGGATCCATAACTAGTGCTCTTGCAATAGCTACACGCTGTTTCATTCCAGTTGAAAGTTGAAAAGTATAGGAATCTGCAAATTTAGTAAGCTGCATCATGTCAAGATATCTATGAGATATCTTTGATCTCTCCTCTTTTGGAATACCTGCCATCTTTAATCCAAATTCCACATTATCTTGAACCTTAAGCCATGGAAATAGAGCACCTTCTTGAAAGACCATTATTCTCTCAGGTCCGGTTTCGGCAACAGGATGACCATCAAACAGTATTTGTCCCTCATCAGGGGATTCCAAGCCTGCAACTATGCGTAAAAATGTCGATTTTCCACATCCCGAAGGACCCACCAGACATACAAAGTCACCAGCCTCAACTTTGAGGTTAACCCCACCTAGTGCCTTTAGTTTATGAGAATCATGACTAAAATATTTTACAATATTTTTTGCCTCAAGTTTAGTCATTACGTACTTTCCTCCAGAATAGAATTTGAATCAAAGTGGTAAAAAATTCCAGATAAATCGTATCCATTTCTTCCCAAATATCCTAACGTATCAGCTTTCTCAGCAAAAGAATAAACGGAATCAAGAAGTGGATCTGCAGTGATTACAAGATTAGATAATGCAATGTCTACAACCTCATTAGACAATGATTGCCCCAAATGATCTTTTAGGAAATTATTAAAAATAATTCTTGTTTCAATAGGATTTTCATTAATCCAATCTGCAGTTTCATAATGAGAAACTAACAGTTCAGAAACTAGTTTACGGTTTTTTTTAACATAATCTACATTCCCAATTAAAAGAACAGATGCAAATTCATTATTTGGCCATAATTCTTCCTCATGGAATAATCTTTTTCCATCAAGTTCAGTTTCTAAAATTGTGGCCCAAGGCTCTGCAACCCATGCACCATCAATATCCCCTTTTACAAATAATGTGTAGATATCAGGATTTGAAATATTATAAACAATTACTGAACCACCTTTTTCTGCAGTCTTCAAACCATTTTCAGACAGATAGTTTCGTAGTGAAACATCTTGAGTATTTCCAATTTGAGGTGCAGCAATCTTTTTGCCTGCAAAGTCAGATGCAGATTTAATTTCAGATAATGGATGAACAATAAAGCTTGCACCACCGCTTGCAGCACCTGCAAGAATCTTTACATTGTGATTCTCTGAATTTAAAAATCCGTTAATTGCAGGGCCCGGTCCAACATATGCAAGATCAATAGAATTTGCAAATAGAGACTCTATTGCTTGTGGACCACTATCAAAAATGCGTGTTTCAATTTTTATTTCATCACCTATGCTTTTTTTAAAAAAGCCTTTTTCCATCCCAACTATCGGGATAGCATGACCAATGTTTGGAAAATATGCTATACGAAGTTTATTTTCAGGTGTGACATCGCTAGAACTAGCAGCAATTCCTACTGCTACTATCAAAATTATTCCTGCAATTCCTGCTGAAACAATCGATCGCGTTTTCATAAAACAGCGTTATATTTGGCGGTTAAATAATCATCGAATTTTAGCTCAAGCTAGTCAGAAATTTTTCAAAAATATTTGGATTCCAGGCTATCACAAAAGATAAATTCCAAAATATGACGGAAAAGTTGTTTTATGACTCAAAAAGGAATTCTTGCATTTTCTGGAGGACTTGATACTTCAGTAGTTGTAAAATATTTGCAAGAAGAACATGACATGGATGTCATTACAGTAACAGTGGATGTAGGACAATGTGATGACAGTAAAAAAATTGCAGCCAAAGCAAAAAAGCTTGGCGTAAAAAAACACTACAACATTGATGCTAGAAAAGAATTTGTAAGAGATTACATTTTTCCATCAATTAAAGCAAACGCTCTTTATCAGAAAAAATATTGTCTTGCAACAGCTCTTGCGCGACCATTAATTGCAGAAAAAGTGTTAGAGATTGCAAAAAAAGAAAAAGTAACTTCACTTGCACATGGATGTTCAGGAAAAGGAAATGATCAAGTTCGTTTTGACATCACATTACGTTCTGGTTCAGATCTTCCAATCATAGCTCCTATACGAGACAAAAATTTGGATAGAGAAACTGAACTAAAGTTTGCAAAAAAACATGGGATAGAAATTGATGCTGTTGCAAAAAGATTCAGCATTGATCAAAATTTATGGGGACGTGCAATAGAAGGAGGAGTACTTGAAGATCCATACAATGAACCACCTGATGATGCATTCATTTGGGTTAAAACAAAAAATTTGCCTGATAAACCATCATACTTGGAAATTAAATTTGAACAAGGAATTCCAATTGAAGTTGATGGAAAAAAATTAGAATCTCAAAAACTCATCGAATACATTAACAAAAAAGCAGGTGATGCAGGAGTTGGAATAATTGATCATATTGAAGATAGAGTTGTTGGAATCAAATCCAGAGAAGTGTATGAGACTCCAGCTGCTGTCTGTCTAATTGAAGCTCACTCAGATTTAGAAAAAATGGTCCACACAAAACATGAAAACAAGTTCAAATCATTAATCGATGATGAATGGGCATATTTGGTATATTCCGGACTTTGGCAAGATCCACTAAGAGCAGATCTAGATGGATTTATTGAGGAATCACAAAAACCAGTTTCTGGAACAGTGAAACTCAAGATGTTCAAAGGAAGTCTCAGAGTTGTTGGAAGAAAATCAAATAATTCATTGTACAGTCATAAAATTGCCACATATGGTACAGAATCGACATTTGATCAAAGATTGGCCAAAGGATTTGTAGAATTATGGGGAATGCAGTCAACAGAAGCTAATAAATTACAAAAGAAAAGGTCAACAAAAACATGAACTGCCCAGAATGTGATGCAACACTAAACATCCCAGACGATGCCTCAGTTGGAGAAATTGTCTCCTGTCCTGATTGTGGCGCTGACTTTGAAATCTCAAAAAAAGACGGATCAAATGTTGAGCTTAAACAAGCAGAAAGTGTAGGCGAAGACTGGGGAGAGTAATGTCAAAAGTCTGTATCGTATTTGATCGCCTAAGAGCGGAAGAGAAGATGCTCCAAAAAGAAGCATCAGATCTTGGACATGATACAGTAATGCTTGATGCAAAAATTACTCAAATAAACACAGATAGTAAAAAAGAAGACTATGACTTGGGCGATGTTGTTCTAGAAAGATGTGTCAGTTATTTCAGAGGGCTTCACTTTACTGCAAGTTTAGAATTTTTAGATGTTCCGGTATTAAATAAATTTCAAGTTGCAAACATTTGTGGAAACAAAATGTTTATGACTCTACTTTTAAAAAAAAATAACATTCCAACACCAAAAACATATTTTTCATTTTCAAGTGAGAGTGCAGCTGAGAATTTAGAAAAAGTAGGATTCCCTCTAGTCATCAAACCGGTAATAGGAAGTTGGGGAAGAGGAGTAATGCCATTAAAAGACAAAGATACCATGGAGGCAGTTTTTGAAATTAGAGACATTACTGATAGCCCACATGACAGAATTTACTATTTGCAAGAATTAATCAAAAGACCACCAAGAGACATCAGGATAATTACAGTAGGAGATGAGCCTATTGCTGCAATGTATAGAAAATCTTCAGGCGGTTTTAAAACAAATATTGCACTTGGTGCAGATCCTGAACTCTGTGAGATCACAAAAGAGATGGAGGATATGGCAGTTAAAGCATCAAAAGCAATGGGCGGAGGAATATTGGGCATTGACATGATGGAAGACGATCAAAAAGGACTAGTGGTGCACGAAGTGAACAATACAGTTGAATTCAAGGGATTGGCAAGAGTCTCACAAAGAAACATACCAAAAGAAATGGTAGAATTTGCTCTAAACTACGTTAGGAAATAAATTATACTCCTTTACGAGGAGACTTATCATGAAGGTAGGTGTTGTTGGAGCATCAGGTTATGTAGGTGGGGAGACACTTCGTCTGCTTGTTAATCATCCAGATGTTGAGATCGCCATGGTTACATCAAGACAACATGTTGGAGAATATCTCCATAGAGTCCAACCAAGTTTGAAAGGATTTACCGATCTGATGTTTTCTGAATTAGATTATGATAAACTAACTGATCAGTGTGATTTAGTTTTCACTGCTGTTCCTCATGGAACTGCAACTGAAATTGTAAAGGCCCTCTATGACAGAGGAATCAAAGTTATTGATTTGAGCGCAGATTATAGATTACACAATCAGGATGCATATGACAAATGGTATGGCTGGGAACACCCACATCCAGATTATTTAGCAAAATCAGTTTTTGGAGTACCTGAATTACATCGAGAAGCAATTAAAAAAGCACAGCTTGTTTCTTGCCCAGGATGCATGGCAGTAACATCGATGTTAGCACTTGCTCCATTAATTCGAAATGACATTATTGATACTGAACACATTATAGTTGATTCCAAGATTGGTTCTTCTGGTGCAGGCTCTGGTTCTGGAACTGCACATGCAATGAGAGCAGGAGTAATTAGACCATACAAACCCGCAAAACACAGACATACTGGTGAAATTGAACAGGAACTAAGCGAAATTGCGGGACATAAAATTCGTGTTTCAATGAGCCCACATGCAGTAGATGTAGTTCGTGGAATTTTATGTACAAATCACACATTCTTGAAAAAAGATATTGATGAAAAAGAATTGTGGAAATTATATAGACAAACTTATGGTGAAGAAAGATTCATCAGATTAATTCGAGATAAAAAAGGACTATACAAATTCCCAGATCCAAAATTCTTAGTTGGTTCAAACTTTTGTGATATAGGATTTGATTTGGATGAAGACAATAATAGATTAATTGCATTATCTGCATCAGATAACTTGATGAAAGGTGCAGCAGGTTCAGCCATTCAAAACATGAATGTAATGTGCGGTTTTGATGAAATGGATGGACTCAGAAACACACCACTAACTCCTGTTTAGAAATGATCACAATCAAAATTGGCGGAAGTGTAGTAGATAATTTACACCCATCTACAATTGCAGATATTAAAAAAGTTGCAGAGTCAGAAGGAGTCATTTTAGTTCATGGTGGAGGAAAAGAAGTTACAAAAGTTTGTAAACAACTTGGAAAGGAACCAAAATTTGTTACATCCCCAAGTGGAATCAAAAGCAGGTATACAGATAAAGAAACTGCAGAGATTTTTACGATGGTAATGTCTGGAAGAATAAACAAGACCATTGTACAAATGCTTCAAAAAAATGGAATTAATGCAATTGGCCTTTCAGGAGTTGATGCAAAAATCATTCAAGCAGACAGAAAAAAGAAGCTTCTCATAGTTAACGAAAAAGGCAGAAAACAAGCAATTGACGGCGGATATACAGGCAAAATTACCGATATCAACTCAAAATTCATCAAATTACTATTAGAGCAGGGATTAACACCCGTTATTTCACCCATTGCAATAAGCGAGGAATCAGAATTTCTCAATGTTGATGGAGACAGAGCTGCAGCATACGTGGCAGGCAAAGTTGGCAGTGACAAAGTATTATTCATTACAAATGTAGATGGATTACTAATGGAGGACAAACTTGTTACAAAGTTAACATTAGCAGAAGCAAAAGAGATCAGACCAAAAATAGGACCTGGAATGGAAAAAAAGATTTTAGCATCTACAGAAGCATTAGATATGGGTGTAAAAGAAGCATTGATTGCAAATGGTCAAAAAGAAAATCCAATCTCTGCGGCAATTGCACATGATAATTGTACGGTGATTGAACATGAGTGAAGATCAATTTATGGGAAATCTCTATCAGAGATTTCCAGTTACAGTTGAGAAGGGAAAAGGATCACATGTATGGGATGTAGACGGAAAAGAATACATTGATTGTATGGGAGGATATGGAGTCGCATTAGTAGGCCATCAAAATCAAAGAATCAACAATGCAATCAAAGAACAGATTGATAAAATTATTACAGTTCACAGTTCTTTATACAATAAGACAAGAGAAGAATTTTTGAAAATATTAATCGGATTAGCTCCTAAAGGACTTACACAAGTTCACCTAAACAACAGTGGTGCAGAAGCAATAGAAGCTGCAATAAAGTTTGCAAGAAAATTTACTGGTAAAAAAGGAATGGTTGCAATGAAGGGATCCTATCACGGTAAATCATTTGGTGCGTTATCATTAACATTTAATCCAAAATACAAAAAAGCTTTTGAACCACTAGTTGAGAAAGTTTCTTTTGCGTCTTTTGGAGACATTGAATCACTTCGTTCAGCAATTGATGATGACACAGCATTTGTAATTTTAGAACCAATACAAGGTGAAAGCGGAATTATTGTTGCACCAGAGGGATTTTTGCAAGATGTACGAAAACTTTGTGATGAAAAAGGAATTCTGTTAATTTTTGACGAAATACAAGCTGGTTTAGGAAGAACCGGACGATTATGGGCATGTGAACATTGGAATACTGCACCAGATATTTTGTGTCTTGCAAAAGGAATTGCAGGCGGCGTTCCAATGGGCGCAACGCTTGTAAGACCAGACATACTTGCTTCAATGAGCAAGGGAGAACACTCTTCAACATTTGGTGGAAACCCATTATCATGTGCAGCAGGAATTGCAGCACTCAAAGCATTGACAGAAGATGGTTTAGTTGAGAATTCAGAAAAGATGGGTAAAATATTCAGAGAAGGCTTAGAGAAACTAAAAGAGAATCACCACATGATTAGGGAAATTCGCGGTAAAGGATTAATGATAGGAATAGAGATGAAATTTGAAGTTAAAGACATACTTATGGGGTTGATGAAAAAAGGCGTTCTGATGTTATATTCTGGAAGGAACATTCTACGAATTCTTCCACCGCTAGTGATTTCTGAAGAAGACATAACAAAAGTTTTACATGCTCTAGATTCTGTACTTAGTGAAGAGGAGCAAAAAAAAGATGTACAAGGATAAAGTAGACGAGAAGATAATCGGATATCTAAAAGAAGATGCTAGAGAATCGTTTGTAGATATTGGTAAAAAATTAAAGCTTTCTGAATCAGCAGTTAGAAGACGAGTAAAAAATCTGGTAGATAGCGGAACAATCAAAAAATTTACTTTGGAGCTTGGCGAGGAGAATGCAACAAGCGCAATTGTTTTGGTATCAGTTGATTCTGCTACAGACACGTCAAAAGTTTCTCTAAAACTTGCAAAACTAGAAGGAGTGAAAACAGTTTATGAGATAACTGGTCAATACGACATTACAACAATTATGAGCGCATCAAGTATTGCTGAAATCAACAACACCATTGACGCATTAAGGAAGATTCCAGGCGTCGTTGATACAAATACTGTGATAATTTTGAGAAAAATAGTCTAAAGACGACTTTCGTAAAAAAAAATTATTTCATAACTAATTTAGGATCATTAATAGTTTTTTTCAACGAAGATAGTACGAATATGTTTATATCATCAATTTATGTCAACGATTTCAGTAATGAAAGATCCGAATCACTATGCAAACATCTACAATGCATATGACAAAAATCCAAAGAAGATCAGAGTATTAGATAGTACTCTAAGAGAAGGAGAACAACATCCAGGGGTATCGTTTACAAACAAACAAAGAATTCAGATTGCGTGGATGTTAGATTATTTTGGAGTAGATCAAATTGAAATATCACCAGTTGTTTCAAAGGATCACAAAGAAGCGACTAAGACAATCATCAAACAGGGATTAAAGGCAGATATTGTTTCTCATGGACGTGCACTAAAAGAAGACATTGACATTTCATTAGATTGTGATGCTAAATGGTGTGCAGCTTATTTAGGAATTTCAGATATTCATCTAAAAGACAAATTACGTATTTCACGAGAAGAAGCACTAAGAAGATCAGTTGAAACAGTAGAGTATGCAAAATCTCATGGTCTAAAAATTAGATTTACAGTTGAAGATGGTAGTAGAGCAGAACCGGAATTTTTAATCAAAGTTTGTAAAGCAATTGAAGAAGCAGGTGTTGACAGAATTAGTCTTCCAGATACAGTTGGAATATTGCGTCCAATTGGAATGTACAATTTTGTTAAGAAAGTAAGAGATGTAATAGACGTCCCATTAGATGCACATGTTCATAACGATATTGGATTTGCAGTAGCAAATGCATTTTCAGCATGTGATGCAGGAGTGGATCAGATTCACACTACTATTGATGGAATTGGGGAAAGAACAGGAATTCCACCCCTTGCAGAAGTAGCAGTTGCATTGACATATCTATACAAATCGCCAAATGATTTCAGATTGGATATGTTACTAGATCTTTCAAGATTGATTGAAGAATATACAACAATCAAACCATATGACTCAAAACCAATTGTTGGTTCATCAGCATACAAACATAAGGCAGGAACACATCTTGCAGCCATTCTCAGAAACCCAGCAGCATATGAGCCTATTCCACCCAGGGCAGTTGGAAATCGAAGAAGAATTGTCTTTGGAGAACTTGCAGGAAAGACAGGTGCTGCCTATTTGATGTCATTATTAGGACTTGAGAAAGACGATGATAGTGCAAAAGCAGTAGCAGCTGGATTAAAGGGTCTCAGAATGGGAGATCTTATAGAAATACCACTCGAAGATAGACTTGAAAAAAAGATAATTAATGATAAATAAAGAGGATTGTAGAAGAGAAGATATGTCAAAATGTGAAGAATGTGATGCAGAAATTTCCATCCCTAGTGATGCACTTGAGGGAGAAATTGTAACATGTCCGGAATGTGGCGCAAGTTTTGAATTAGAAAAAAGTTCAGACGGTTTCCAACTAAAGCCTGCCCAAACGGTTGGCGAGGATTGGGGACAGTGAGTCCTGACGTTACTATTCTTTACGATACCATCCGTTGGGAAGAAAAGGCCCTACTAGAAGCAGGTAAAAAAAATAACATCAACATCCAGATGGTTGATTGTAAGAAGCTAGCATTAGATTTAGAAAAAAAACCTGAAGATTACGGAGTAGTTATTCAGAGATGTGTAAGCTATTACAGGAATTTACATTCAACTGCAGCTCTTGAAGGATTAGGAGTCAAAGTTATCAATTGTCTCAACACAGGGGTTTTTGCAGGAAATAAATTATTTACACATATGTTACTAAAGAAATTTGGAGTTCCAACACCAGATGCGACAGTAGCTTTTTCAAAAGAGGCAGCCTTGGAAGCATTAGAAACACAAGGATTTCCCAAAGTTATCAAACCCACTGTAGGAAGTTGGGGAAGGTTAATTTCAAAACTTAACGACAGAGATTCAGCCGAAGGCATTATTGAAAGTAGAGAAAACATGTATCCAATATACCAAATACATTATCTAGAAGAATTTGTAAAAAGACCACCAAGAGACATCAGAGCCATAATGGTAGGAGATAAAATAGTTGCAGCAATATACAGAAATTCAAAACATTGGAAGACAAATATGGCACTTGGCGGAGAAGCAGAGTCATGCAAGGTCACATCAGAAATGGAAGAGATGTGCATAAAGGCAAAAAATGCAGTTCAAGGAGATATTGTAGGTGTGGATTTGATGGAAAGTGATGAAAAAGGATTGGTTGTACACGAAGTAAATAACACTACAGAATACAAAAACACAGTCAGAGTTTGTCAAGTAGACATTCCATCATTAATGCTAAATTATGCTCTAAATATTGAAAAATAAGAATTGACCAATCACCTATCAGAATCAAGATTTGCAGTAAAGATGCTAGAGAAAGCACTCAGACTCTACACACCATCACTTAGCGAAAAACCATTAGCAGAATTTTTAGCTGACAAGTGTGATGACTTGGGATTTGAAGACATAGAAATTGATGAAGTTGGGAACGTTATTGCAAAGAAAGGCACAGGATCTCCAAAAATAATGTTATGTGGTCACATGGATGTGGTACCAGGAAAAGTCAAAGTTCGAAAAGAAGGAGATTCACTTTATGGAAGAGGAGCATCAGATGCAAAAGCACCATTGATGGCAATGTTGTTTGCAGCAGCATCAATTCAAAATAACAATGGAACTATAATTTTTGTCGGAGCTGTTGATGAAGAAGGAAATGCAACAGGAATTAAAAATCTCGTTAAAAAAGAAATGGGAATTGATTATGCAATTTTTGGAGAGCCTAGTGGAATCAACCAAGTAACAATTGCATACAAAGGGAGATTAGCCATTAATCTCAAAATTAGCGTAGATGATAGTTCACATGCAAGTGCACCATGGCTTTCAAAAAATGCCATTCATGAATCAATGATTTTTGCAAGAGAACTCAAAGAAAGATTAGAAGAAAATCAAGAAGATAGATCCAAAGGAATGCAGTTAACTTCATCAATGACTGAAATTAGAGGAGGTACTAGTCATAACATTACACCAAAAGAATGTGAAACAACTTTCGATATTAGAATTCCAGTAGACATGAACTGTAAAACAATTGAACAAAAGATTGCAACGTTAGTTAAAGAAATTTCTCAAAAAAGAGAGGTGGAGGCATTTTATTCAATTCTTGATGAGACAGAACCATTTGAGGCACCTCATAATTCACCACTAGTTAGAGCATTGACATTAGGCATTCTAGAAGAAACACAATCAAGAGCAACACTAATCAGAAAAACAGGCACTGGAGACATGAATGTTTTAGGAAATCAATGGGAGATTCCTGTGGTCACATATGGTCCAGGAGATCCTCATGAAGCGCATACAATTGATGAAAAAGTATCAATTGAAGAATACCTAAAGGGAATAGAAATCTTAAAGAAAACTCTACAGCATTTAAAAAGACTTCATGATAGAAAGATGCAGTAATGCTTTGGTTTGTAGGTTTAGGAATTTCGGGATTCAAATCAATTCCCATTGAAACATTAGATGTTTTATCAAAGGCAGACATCGTATACTTGGAACAATTTACCAGTCCAATTGGAAAATCAGATTTAATTAAAATCAAAAATGCAACAAAAGGAGAATTCAAACCAGCAAAAAGATGGCTGGTAGAAGATGGAAATGAGATTCTAAAAAATGCAAAGAAAAAAAAAGTTGTTTTACTCTCATATGGAGATCCATACATTGCAACAACACACATCGAATTAAGAACAAGAGCAATTGAAGAAAAAATTAAAACATATTCTATTCATGCTTCATCATCTCTTACTTCAATGATTGGAGAGTGCGGTTTACATTTTTACAAAGTTGGAAGAATTGCGACAATAATGAGTGAAATGAAATCACTTACAACCCCTTATTATGTAAGTTACAAAAACATTATTGAAGGTAATCACACAGTTCTTCTTTTAGAGTATAATCAAGATAAGGATTTTTTCTTAGATCCGAAAGATGCACTAAATGGATTGTTAGAAACAGAGAAAGGACAAAAAAGGAATGTCATTAGTTTAGATACATATGCAATAATTGCATCAAGAATAGGATTCAAAGATCAATTAATTATTTCAGGAAAAATTTCTAGTTTAAAGAAAAAAGATTTTGGAAAGCCACCACATACTATAATAATTCCAGGTAGATTACATTTTACAGAATCAGATGCATTGAAGATATTAGGTCAATGTATTGATGAGCCATTTGACAATTCTGAAAAGACAAAGAAAATTTCAATTCAAATGATGGAAAAATACGTTCCAATGGTCAGAGAAGCATTAGAAGAAATTGAGCCTCATTATAAAGATCAAAAAGAATTTCAAGGGATTTTAGAAAATGCAGAGTTATACATTAAAGATGCAGAGAAATTTCTAGAAGACGGTCAAGACGAGGTAGCGATTTTAAGTATTGGGTACGCAGATGGCCTAGTTGATGCATTAAGATTGGCTAAAGGTCTTGATCCAAAGATGTAACTTTTAGCGATGAATTAAAGAGAGGGTCAAAAATAGAAAAAATATTGAAACAAAGTGAAAAACTAATTCTTGCAGTCATGTATGTATCTCAAATTGACGGGAGACCATTAACGCAGACAATTATGAAAAAAAGCATGTTATCAGAAGACATGATAAATTCAAAGATTGATGAATTGATAAAAAACCAATTTGTAAATGAAGATAGGAGCACGCTTACAGAAATGGGTCGAAGTTCATTACGAGTGGTATTAGCAGGCGGAGTTTTTGACATTATTCATCCAGGTCACATCTACACCCTAAATGCAGCAAAGGCATTAGGGGATGTACTAGTAGTAGTTGTGGCAACAGACAACACAGCAGTAAAGATGAAAAAAAGAAATCCAATTCACAGTCAAAAACAGAGACAGGAATTAGTAAATTCACTATCAATGGTGGATCTCTGTCTAATTGGACAAGAAGATGATATTTTCAAGACAGTCAATCTTGTAAGACCAGAAATTATTGCGTTGGGTTATGATCAGGTTCATCAAGAAAAATTCATCACGGAAGGATGTAAAAAAATTAAGCTTGATGCAAAAGTTGCAAGATTGCAATCCCCCATTCCAGATATATCTAGCTCTAAAATTGAAAAAGAGTATGGCAAATCTATTCACGGGATCTAGGAATTAATTTGAATTTTAATTGAAATTTTTGAACCGTCTTTAAGTTTTGCAGTTTTTCTCAAACAGGATTTAGAGATTAATTCAATAATTGAATCATCATGATGTGTTCGCTCAAGCATAATTAATTCACAATTTGCTGAATTGTTTAATTTGGCTGGAAAACATTTTACCCATCCATAGGTTCTCTTCCCATCCGAGAAGCCCTTAATTTTTACACCATTCAAAGTTTCAAATTGTTTAATTGCTTCTTGATGGATTTTTTGATCTAATCTCACATTAAGAGTTCCAGGGAATGGAACATATCCAATTTTAGATTGGAATTGTTTTGTGTATCCTTTTAATCCCATATAGTATGCACCTTCACCCATTCCAGAAACCAAAGTTCCTTTGAGTTCAACGTGAGATGTTGAAGAATCCAAACTTTTTCGCAGTATTGCAGAGAGTTTTACCATTTCACTGAAACCTTTAGGAGTAATTTTTACAGAAATGTTGCGACCACTAATTATTCTCTCTATGAATTGATTTTGTTCTAATTCTAAGAGGTGTTTTGATGCAGATTGTTGAGATTTTTTAATATTTTTTCCAAGAGAGGAAGTTGTTATAGTGACATAGTTGTGTCTTGCACCTTTGGATAATAGATATGAGAGTGTTAAGATGTGCTGAATTTTTAGTTCAGTCATCTAGTTCCCTAAGATACGCCTAAATCACTGAATGTTTTTAGTGTCATTCCATCAGAGGTGGAAAGTTTAGCAACTCTGTGACCAACAACACATTCAACACCTGCATTTTTGGCACCTTCCAAAAGCCTCTGAGTAATTATTCCATCTAGTAGAAGATATTTGATTCCAGATTGTGATGATAGTTTGTTTACTACTTCACTGATTGGAACTTTGAAAACTTCATTTTGATCACCGTCTAACGCAACTGCTTCAAGAGTTTCATTCAGATTTGGAAAAACCTTTGATGCGACATCTGCAAGAGGTTTATCGTCTTCACTTTTGAGAGCAGGGGTTGGTTTTCCAGATTTAATTTCATCGGCAATTGGTCTTAGAATTTCATCAATTCTTTGTGGAGTTAGTTCTTCAACTTCAACACCAGTATCTGCTTGTAATTCATAATCTAAAGTAACAACAGATTTGAGTTCTTTGAGAATAAATCCGCCTGATCTATCTCCATCAAGGAATGCAACTACCGTGTCTTTATTATTACATAGCTCTTTTATGGACTCATCAATTTTTGCACCTTCAATTGCCAAAACATTATCATATCCTGCTCTTAGAAGATTGATTACATCTGCCCTCCCTTCTACTAGAATTACCCAATTAGAATCAAAGACGCCAGAACTACATGTTAATTTTGATGGTCCATAAGTTGCTAGTTTTCCAGCATCGCCCTGATGAACATCATTTAGCATTGTTTCTCCTTCGCTAACAGTTTTAGTAGCCCATTTTTGCTTGATTTCTTTTGCACGTCTTACAATATCATCTTTCTTTGCAGCTCGTACATCATCAATGGCTTCTAATCTAAATTTACAATCAAACGGTCCTACTTTGTCAATGCTTTCTATTCCTGCAGCAATTAATGCACATGTATCAATATCAGTGCTCATTGGGATCAAGGCATCACCTGCAGTAGTGTTTGCAGTAGATTTTGTATTAACTTCAATACGTCCTACTTTAGAAACTCGTTGCAGTTCATTCAGATTCATCTCTGGGCCTAACAGTCCTTCTGTTTGGCCAAAGATGGCTCCGATTATATCTGCTCTTTCAACGAGCCCATCAACTTCATAGGAAAGTTTAACATGATATTTGACAATTCCTGATTGAGGCATAAATTATTCATCTCCTTTATTATCATAATTTTGGTTTCTACCTTCGATATATGAGGGTATCGCAAAAAAATTGTAGCAAGATATGAAATTTTTCAAGAAATAGATTGGCATAGTAAACCGCTAAGAAAATCTAAAAATGAAAAATAATGATAGTTGTTTATTCAGTACTAAATGAGTGACCACATGAACAGGATTTTGTAACGTTTGGATTATTGATTTTAAATCCAGAACCCATTAGACTTTCAATATAGTCTACGTTTGCACCTTGTAGATGGTCAACACTGTAACTGTCAACTAGGAGTTTTACTCCATTTTCTTCCATGATGATGTCATCTTCTTCTGGTGTCTTTTCAAAGCCCATTCCATAAGATAGACCAGAACAGCCGCCACCTTGAACATATACTCGAAGATATTCAGGTGATTCTGCTTCTTCTTTCATGAATTCTTTGATCTTTTCAGCTGCTTTTGCACTAACTGTGATCATCTTTTGTGTTTGCTCAGTTGCCATTATAAATAAAAAAGCCGCCTCAAATTATAATAAGCTTTTCCCACCCAACACACTAGTAATTCAGGAATTAATCAGGTTTTTTCCATATTTCTCTAAGGATCTGTATGATAATCATGTTCATCAAAATCAGAACCTAAAGAGACAGACAAAATTACCGTTGTCTCAGTTGTTTGAAATCGCAATTCTTTCTCAGGCAAGAAATTTCTAAAAACATGAGTTAGTAGTTGTTCTGTAAATACGGACCATTTTATTCCCAACTCATGTTGAATTAAAAATATGTGCATGTCACCCTCAACTCTATGATCAGAATTCATTCCAGATGCTCGCATGTAATCTTCAAGTGTTTCGATACATCTTTTCAAATCATATCCTCCTTTGATAAATAGGACAGTATCTTTAATCACAGGAAACATCAAAGTAATTATTTCATCAATATCTTTTTCATCTAACTCTGTTCCTAAAGATTCCAAGATACCTTTTGGAACTGGAATCATTCCAATTTTACTGGAAAATCTATCCCATTGAATATACTTTTCAAGAATTTGTCTGACCAATACATTTTGAGATATTCCTTTCTGGGTTGACTCGGTTTCTAATTCAGTTACAAGTTTTTCTGGAAGTCTATATGTAATACTTCTTGTAGATTCCTTTTTTGCTGTGTGAATTTGTCGTTTTGATGTTAAGTTTTTTTCCAAAATTTTTGCCTCAACAAAAATTCTAGAAAATTAATCCGCACGGGATGTGTTTGGAATTAGTTCAACTACTGTAATTTCCAAATCACACTTTAGAGAAATGGATTTTACCTTACTTTTGTATAGAAAATACTTTTTCCCATCCTGATTTATTGAACCTGAAATTGCTAGTAATTTTGCATCATATAGAGTTTGTAACCTTCTATACACAGTACTGATTGGAATCTGTTTTTCATTAGAAATTTCCATGGCAGATTTTGGTTTTTCTAAAGTATTATGTAGAATTTGTTTACAATATTTATCAGCAAGTATTTCTAAAATGACCTGCTTTCTTTCATCATCTACTATTTTTTGAGATTGAATTAATTCTTGCATACATTAAAAAAATAGAAATTGAATATAACAAATTTGATTGCACTGCAAGACAGTGTATTATACCAACAAAACGATAAAAAATTACAATGTAATCAGAAATTACCAAAATGGAAAATTTTACTTACTAAGATTATAGTTCTAGTGAACATAATCATTCTTCAAAATCCTAATCAGAGAAATACTTGTTTTAGTTTAATGGGATGTGATTTTGGTTTGATTTATGAGTAAAAATTTGGTCTGGTCGGAATTCTGATTCTACTTGCATTATTAATTAGAGTATCAGGCAGTATTCAGATTTTTCCAGATCTAAGTATTCAAAAAGAAACAAACTCTGATAAGTAACCACAAATTGTTCAAGCAGAGGAACAAACATTCAGGGCACTACAATACCATTAGTACAGGGCGCACTTGAAACATTTGTTGTAACTCCGGACAAGCCAGCAATGTGGTTGTATCACAGTCATGTCGTAAGTCATGCAGATGCAGAGATGATAGGACTATTCACAATAGAAGAATAACTCGATATTTTTTCATATTAAACTATAAAAATTATGGTGTTTTAATGTCAAAAAGTAAAAATCACACCTGAAAATTTACACAGTTACTTAAAATATATTAAAACAATTTTAGATATGGAATATCTTCCAAAAAAAACAATTATTCCAATTATGGTGTTTTCAATTTTACTGGTTTCATCATCAGTAAATATTGCAAATGCCGAATCAGTTCCAGAATGGGTAAAAAATACAGCTTTGTGGTATGGTGAAGGAATTATCTCAGAACAAGAATTTCTAAACATGGTTAAATTTTTGATTGAAAATGAGGTCATTACTATTGAAAGTGTAAATTCAGAATCATCCAAAATTCTACAAGCATCAGTAACAATTCCTAACGGAAACTCAGACATAGCAAGTATTGGATTTTACTTGCCACTAAATCTAGAAATTTCTAAAGGCACATCAGTTACATGGGTTAATGACGACTCGGTTCTACATAACATTCAAAGTCTAGATGCATCTGGAAATGTAATTGACTGGTTTAACAGTTCTCCATTGAATACGGGAGATAAATTTGAATTTACTTTTGAGGAGTCTGGAGTATACAAATATTATTGTTCATTCCATCCATGGAGAATTGGCTTAGTTACCGTAAAGTAGAGTAGAAAAAACTCTAACTCTATTTTTTAAATTAAATAAAATAAGAAGGAAATTGGAAATAACTATTTCTTTGACTTGTTAACAAATGCCGTCATGCGTTCTTCTCTATCAGGATGAGTGAAACAATTTCTCCAAGCAAGAAGTTCAACTGCAAGACCAGTGTCAAGATCTGCATTTCGTCCTTTGTTAATTGCAACTTTAGACATTTGAACACCCATTGTAGAGTTTCCAGCTATTTGTTGTGCCATTTTCAAAGATTCTTCTTGTAATGATGCAAGAGGAACTACTTGATTTACAAGACCAATTTCTTTTGCCTCATCTGCTTTGACCATTTTACCTGTGTAAACAAGTTCTTTTGCTTTTGCTATTCCCACAATTCTCATCAATCTTTGAGTCCCGCCCCATCCAGGAGGGATTCCAATTGTTACTTCTGGTTGGCCCAACTTTGCAGTATCTGCAGCTATTCTAATATCACAAGACATTGCAAGTTCACAACCTCCACCTAAAGCAAAACCATTGATTGCAGCAATAGTTGGTTGTTTTACCAGTTCAACAGTTGAAGTTACAAGTTGACCAGTTTTTGCATAATCAACGGATTCATCGGCAGATATTTTTGACATGTATTCAATATCTGCACCAGCAGAAAATGCCTTTTCTCCCTCACCAGTCAAGATGATAACTTTGACATCATCATCATGATTGAGTTCTTCAAAAGTTTTGATTAGTTCTTTTGCAACATCTATGTTCATAGCATTAAGTTTGTCAGGTCGGTTAATTTTGACAGTACAAATGCCATCAGAAGTAGATGTGGTAACTAGTGACATGTGATTTGCCAAGTAATGTGAAACTTAAATGTTATCTATTTTTTTAGTTGTTTTCCCCATTGGGCCAATGCAGCTGCAGCTGCAACCCAAGTTCGAAGATCTTGGTAAACTGGAACATTATGTTTCTCAATCAGTTTTATCATTTTTTCAGTATATGGACCACCATTACCTCCAGCGAGAATTGGTTTCTTCTTTTTCTTTGAGAGTTCATCTAGATAACCAACAATTGTTTCTTCAAGTGGATCATCTTGGAAGACAAACCATGGCATTGCAATGTCAATATTCTTTTCATCAAGGAATTGCTGAATGACAAATCTATAGTCATCTGCAGTTGCACCACCACCAACATCTGCAGGATTACCATTATGAATAGGAACAGTTGGTGGAAAACGGGCCTTTATTTTTTTGAGAATAGGTGGAGATAACTTACCTATTGTGAGACCTAATCTTTCTAATTGATCAATTCCACCAATCATCGGACCAGCCCCATTACTAGTCATGGCAACACGATTACCCTTTGCAGTAGGTTGCCATGCAAGTGCCTTTAAGACTCCAACTAGTTCTTGATAACTATCAACTGAAATAATTCCTGCTTGTTTGAAGGCACCCATAATCATTGCATTTGAGCCTCCAAGTGAACCCGTATGGGATGCAGCTTGTTTTGCACCTGCAGCAGTTCTCCCACTCTTCCAAATGACGATTGGTTTTTTCTTCTCTTTCATTACACGTTTGGCAGTATTGATGAATTTTCTGCCATCACCAAATCCTTCAACATATAATCCAATTACTTTTGTTTGAGGATCATTTGCAGCATACCATATCATGTCTGCCTCATCAACATCAGAACGATTACCAAAACTAATCATCTTAGATAAACCAAACACATCAGCACTTTCCAACATACTGATTCCCATGGTTCCGCTTTGTGAGAAAAATGCAACATTTCCTAATTTTGAACGTACCATTCTTGCTTGTCCTTGGAATGCGCAATCAAGACGATTTGCAGCATTGAACATTCCAATACAATTAGGACCAACTACACGGATTTTGTGTTTTAGAGACAATTCTTTTACTTCAGCTTCCATTGCAGCTCTGTCACCACCAAGCTCTTTACCGCCACCTGAAACGATTACAACATTATGAATTCCTTTCTTTGCACATGTTTTCATAATTGGACCACATGCTGAAAGATCAATACAGACAACAACCAGATCAACTTTTGCAGGTATTTCTTCTAATGATGGATAGCATTTGATTCCAAGAATTGATTTTTGTTTAGGATTAATTGGATATACTTTACCTTTGTAATCTTGTTTTCCAAGTGCATCTAATACAGAATTACCGATCTTGCCAGGTGTTGCAGATGCACCAACAAGTGCAACTGACTTTGGAGTAAAGAATGACTCCATTGAGGCAATGTTTGGTTTTGCTTTTGAGATTGAATTCTTTTTTAATTTATCATTAAGAATAATTTTTGCATCAACTACAAAGTGTGATTTTGGATAAACGACTACTGGATTAAAGTCAATACTGTTAATGTAATCGGCATTTTCTACACCTAATTTTCCAATATCTACTAACATTTTTGCTACCATGTTAAGATCAATTGGTTCACTTCCTCTGAAACCTTTGAGAAGTTTGGAACCTTTGAGTTCGTTTAACATTGATTTTGCATCAAAAGTAGAAATTGGTAACATTCTAAATGCAACATCTTTGAAGACCTCAGTCATCACTCCACCTAATCCAGCCATAATCATTGGGCCAAATTGTGGATCATTTTGAATACCTACAATTAGTTCAACACCTTTTGGAACCATTTTTTCCAAAAGAATTCCTTTAACATCGACACCTTTCTTTTTAGAAAGACGGCCATACATGTCATTGAATGTCTTTTTGACATCATTGACATTATCAATTCCAACTTTAACTCCACCAACATCAGTCTTGTGTAAAATTTGTGGAGATACAACTTTCATTACCAGAGGAAAACCAATTTTTTTTGCTTGCTTTACTGCATCGTCTGCAGAAGTGGCAAGTGCATAAGGTGGAACTTTTACACCATAACTTTTGAGAATATTTTTTGATAATTCTTCTGTGATGACTTTGTGATCGGTTTTGATTGTATCTTCAAAAATTTTCTTCACGGCAGTCATCGTTCGATCGATGGAATCAAATCTAAGTATATTAAACTTTGGTCAAAGGTTGAATGACGTTTTGAAATTGCTGTAAAAATCTCTCATATTTGATTTTACAGTTGAAATATTTTTAGCAATATCTAAGCGAATTTTTTTTGGATCGACATATGAGATTTTTTGTAATTTTTTCTCCGTATTGTCGAGCCACAAGTTAACCATCTCCTCATTTACCTCCAAATGAAATTGTAACCCGATTGCACTTTTGTACTGAAATGCCTGATTAAGATAATGCTCAGATGAGGCTAATCTAATAGCATCTTTAGGTAAATCAAAGGTATCACCATGCCAATGAAATACAGTGAATGGATTTTTGAAACCAGAAAAAAATGAAGAGTCATCTGAGATTTTCAAGTCATTGTAAAATCCAATTTCTTTTTTAGGTCCCGTATACACTTTAGCACCAAAAGTTTTTGCAATTAGTTGAGAACCCAAGCATATTCCTAAAACAGGAATGTTTTCTTCCACGTAATTTTTGATAAGTTTCTGCTCTGCCTTAAGATATGGTAAATCATCATTTGCGCTTTCAGGAGCACCTAAAATTATAGCTAGGGAAAATTTTTTCTCAGGAAGTTCTTCATGTTTTGCATTAACTGAGGCAATATCAAACCCATCTTTTTTGAGGAGTTCGCCTAGGTATCCCGAACCTTCAATTCTAGTATTTTGTATTAGTAAAACATCAGACATTATTTTCTATTTGCCAAAAGCGCTTAATATGTTAAAACA
Source organism: Nitrosopumilus ureiphilus (assembly GCF_013407185.1). Classification (NCBI taxonomy): domain Archaea; kingdom Thermoproteati; phylum Nitrososphaerota; class Nitrososphaeria; order Nitrosopumilales; family Nitrosopumilaceae; genus Nitrosopumilus; species Nitrosopumilus ureiphilus. Next base: position 1,695,794 of record NZ_CP026995.1, read on the forward strand.
ACTTACATAGTATGCTAGTTTCCGAACAAGAAATTACAGAGTTGAAGAATTTTGTTTTTCAATTAAACTCAAAGAAAGATAGCATAGTTGTTGTTGAAGGAAAAAGAGATTGCAATGCATTAAGAAAACTAGGTTATTCTGGAAAAGTTTTAGAATTTCACAAATTTAAAGGAATGATAGACTTTACAGATTATGCTGCAAAGTTTGAAAACATCATAATACTCTTTGACAGAGACAAAAAAGGAAGGCATCTCACTGGGAAAACAATTCAATTATTACAAAGAAGAACAAATGTCGATCTTTCTTATAAAAGAAAACTCAGATTGATTACAAAAGGTAAGATCATGTTTATTGAACAACTAGTTTGTTACGAATCTTTTCTGGTTTAAGATTAAGGCCAAATACCTTTTTGGTTAAATGCCTCTACAACTCTTTCAACTGCCAAAGCCATAGTAGCCTTTCTCATGTCAACTTTATGTTTCTTTGACATTTCATAAGCATCTTTGAATCCTTTAGTGATATTTTGTTCCATCTTATTTGCAACCTCATCAAATGTCCAATAGTAGCCCATGTTATTTTGAACCCATTCAAGGTATGAAATACACACACCACCAGAGTTTGCCAAAATATCGGGAATAACTAAAATTTTCTTTTGATAGATAATTGGATCTGCTTCAGGCAATGTTGGACCATTTGCAGCTTCTGCAACAATTTTACATTTGAGATTCTTTGCAATCTTTGCATTGATTTGATTTTCAAGTGCACCTGGAACTAGAATATCACATTTTGTAGTAAGTAATTCTTCAGTTGTGATTTTTTTGCTTCCAGGAAACCCAACAACAGAACCATGTTTTTGTTTATACTCTATGATTTTACTAACCTTGGCACTTCCTGGAATGGATATAGAACCTTTAGAGTCACTAACACCAATTATTTTTGCACCCATTTTTTCAAGATATTCACCTGCAAATGTTGATGCATTTCCAAATCCTTGTAAAACAACTTTAGCACCTTTTAGATTTAGTTTAATTGCTTTTGCAGCTTCCCTTACACAATATGCTGCACCTAAACCAGTGGCAACATTCCTTGCAAGAGAACCCCCCATAGAGAGAGGTTTTCCAGTAATGACTCCTGGAGAAGATATGTTACCAGTTAGTTTACTATAAGTGTCCATGATTTGTGTCATTTCTTTTCCAGTTGTGTAAACATCAGGAGCTGGAATATCTTTTCCAGGTCCAATTACTTCAAATATTTTGAATGCAAATCCTCTTGTTAGTCGTTCTAGTTCGCCTTCACTAATTTTTTCAGTTTTAGGATTAACATAGATACCGCCTTTTCCTCCACCTAATGGAATATCAACAATGGCACATTTCCAAGTCATCCAAGATGAAAGTGCCATAACTTCACGTTCCATGTATTCAACTCCACCTTCTGGGTTAAAGTAACGGATACCTCCTTTGTATGGACCTCTGTCATTATTGTGCTGACTTCTAAAACCTGTGAAAATTCTAATTTTTCCATTATCCATCTTTACTGGAATTTTTACTCTCAAAACTCTGTTTGGCATTGCAAGATATTCACGCAATCCTTGATCTTTAATTCCAAGAAGATCACACGCATCATTGACTTGCTTGGTTGCATTTACAAAAGGATCATTTTTGACCAAGATGATTTTTACAATTTAATCATATTATATTAAGTTTCATTCGAAATTTCAGATCGCTAAATGATAAAATTACATGTATACTTTTTTCTGATTCATTTTTCTATCTAGCTTGTCTATTGCTTCCTCTAAAGTATGAATATTTAGTTCAAGGAAGTTTGAGAGATGAAAAATTGCACCATATTTTTCACCAATTTTTGAAACCAAATTATTGTTCTCAAGTACTTTCATATGATGTTGAACTGCCTTGTAATCAAGATCAAGTGTTTGTGCTAATTGATGTGTATTGTATGGCTTATCAAGCAGATGTATGATTATTCGTAATCGAGTGAATCCCCCCCTGGTGCTTGTAAATAAGTAAAGCAGTAATTTTCGGGTCTGCTTATCAGGTTTTCTTTGTTGAGAAACTTGTCTTGATCTAATAATTTCTTTGAATTCTAGGAGTTGATTTGTCATCTACTAAAAGTATAGTGAATTTTGCTTAAAACCCTATTTCCAGATCTTTTCCACATTCAAGCAAGACAATTACCCTTAAATTGACTTAGGATGAACTCGTGATAACATGATGGCATCACGTGGTTACGATATGACTCCAACCATGTATTCTCCAGATGGTAGAATTTACCAAGTAGAGTATGCAATTGAGACTGTAAAAAGAGGCACTATAGCAATCGGTATTATCAGTAAAGAAGGAGTTATTTTAGCAGTAGAGGAAAAACCACGTCCATTACAAACAAAAAACATTACGCAGAAAATTTTTCAGGTAGATTATCATATTGGAGTTGCAGCGGCCGGATACATCCCAGATGCACGTGTTCAAGTAGATAGTGCAAGATTCTTTTCACAGGGAAACAGAATGACCTATGATGAGTCAGTTGAAGTCGCAACAGTTGCCAAACATTTAGCTGATCAAGCACATCAATTTACACAGTATGGCGGAGTACGTCCAAATGGAGTTTCAATGATTATTGCAGGAATTGATCAGAAAGGGGAATCAATCTATGTAACAGATCCAAGTGGAACTTATTTACAATATTCAGCAGTTGCAATTGGTGCAGGTGCAGAAGATGTCAATGAATTTTTGGAAAAATTCTACAAGGAAGACATGAGTTTGGAGGATGCAGCTTCATTAGCTATTGCAGCAATTAATTTAAAGTCAGATCAAAAAGACGGTGCAAACAATGTAAAAATGGCAAAGATAACAGCAGAGTCAAAAGTTTTTGAGAAAATTTCTGAATCAGACTTGGAAAATTATTCTAAAAACACATCAAAGTTTGATACTCAATAAAAGTTTTAGATTTGAAAACTATTCAACATAGTATACTGAGACGATAAATTATGGGTTTAGGAAGTTATTGGGGCGAAGTAATGGAAGTACTTCGGGAAATCATTCCAGTTTATGACAAAGTAAATTCTATCATTTCGTTAGGAAAAGATGTTGAACATAGAAATCGCGGAATAACAGGCAGAGTGCTTCCGGGAAATAAGATTCTTGATGCAGGTTCTGGTTTTGGCAACATGTCAAAGACTGCTTTGAAATTAACTGACGGTAAAATTTCAATTACACTTTATGATCCTCTTGTTCCCATGTTAAAAAATACAGGCAGTCATTTTGATAAATCACCAGATATGGCAAATGGAGTTTTTGAGCACATTCCATTTAGAGATGAAGAATTTGATGCTGTTTTGTGCGGATATTCATTAAGAGATGCAATCAATTTGAGAATTGCAATTTCTGAAATTCACAGAGTGTTAAAAAAAGAGGGAAGGTTTGTAATTGTAGATTTAGGAAAACCAGATGAGGCTTTCATCAGAGCAGGAGTTTCATTTTATCTTAGATGTGTTCTACCAATTCTTGCATTTATCGCAGGAGGAAGATTAGGATTAAAGTTTGGAACTTTATACGGAACATTCAAGAGATGGCCTGCAAACAAAAAGCTTGAAGGATTATTACTAGAAAAATTTTCCAGAGTTGAATTTGAGAAAGATCTTATGGGCGGGGCAATAATGGTTGCCGCATACAAATGAACAGAGTTCTGATACTAGTCAACATCACAGGTCTAATCATTGGGATTTCATATGGACTGCATGGTCCAATCTTACCAGTATTTGCAAAGAACATCATTGGTGCAACATATTCAGAGCTTGGATTAATCGGATTAACAAATTTCATTCCCTACATGTTCATCCCATTGTTTGTTGGAATTCTTCTTGACAGAATTAACAATGGGTATTTGCTTGCATTAGGGGCTGCTATCAATTCTGCATCCATTTATCTTCTATCAATTGCACAATCAGTTCCAGAAATTATGGGGTTTAGGATAATGACAGGAATAGCTCACGCATTTTTTTGGCCACCGTGTGAGTCTATAATATCTAATGAAAGTACTGAGAAAAATAGAGTCAGAAATATCTCTTGGTTTACAATGTTTTTTGTGATTGGATTTATGGTAGGGCCCTTACTTGGAACAGTATTCCTAGAGGGTTTAGACATAACATATAGAATTCTATTCCAAATTGCAGCATTTATTCTGGCTGCTGGAATAATTACTTCACTTGTAGCCTCAAGAAAAAGTGTCAGAAATCATCATGAGGGATTTTCCTTTTCATCAATTAAGGAGATGAGAAAATTTCCCGAAGTCATAATATTGTTGATTTTTTGTACATCCTCATTTGGAATAATTCTGACGATTTATCCTGCATTTCTAAATGACAAAGGTATGACAGCAGCAGACATCTTGTTGTTGTATTTTGTTTTTGGAATATCACGAGTTGCATCTCTATCTCTTGTAGGAAAGTTTGCAAGAAATACAAGTCAAACTCTGATTGCCGGAACAATTGCAGTTTCAATGGGATTAGCAATATCAATTTTTGCAGATTCAATCATTACTTTCGGTATTGCATTAGTTTTGATGGGATTTGGATTCAGTATTTTCTTCCCACTTACGTTGGAAATAGTTTTGAGTAAGACTAGAAAAGGAATTTCAGGAAAAATGATTGGGGCGTATGAAACAATTTTTGGAATGGGTTGGGCAATAGGACCAACTATTGGTGGCCCAATATCGCAATCATTTGGAAATGAAACACCATATGTCTTATTTTGTATAATAGGAATCGGAGTTGCAGTATTTGCAATAATATCTAGAAATAAACTAGAACCACAAAGAGTTCTAAATTAGATAGAGGTGGTTCCACGTTTTTTGGAGCAGATATCAAGTGCATCATCAACTGGAGTGACAAAGACTTTACCATCACCTTTAGTTCCAGTGCATGCAGCATTTGCAATTGCATCTAAAATTTCATCAACTTTAGGATCGTCTACAACACAGATGATCATATCTCGACTAAAGTATTGTCCAACAAGAGGAGGATCTTGTGAGCCTTGTCCTTGAACTTGATGAATAGTTACACCGCCAACACCAATTTTTTTGATTGCAGCAACAACTGCATCTTTTGCACTGGATTGAACGATAGCTTCAATTTTTTTCATAAAAGTCAACGGTTATGAATTTATTTAAATCAATAAGTGCTTCTCATGTATGATATTCAATGAGAAGATCTGATTTCTAGGCATAAATCTTCAACATTACGTTTAATTTCAAATTTCAGCATATCAGAATATGCTAGAACATTCACTAAATGTAGGGGGAAGTGAATGGTTAATCATAATTTTTGTGGCACTTGTGTTGATTTTGGGAACGGGTAAACTTCCAGGAGCTGCAAGAAAACTAGGAAAAGCAGTAAATGAATACAACAAGGCAAAAAATGAAATCCAAGATCATATGAAAGAGGTTACTGAAGAGTCACCAAAAATCTCAGGACCTGTAGAAACAGAAAGAGAAAAGTTAGAAATGATTGCAAGATCCGCAGGAGTTAAAGTAGAAGGTAAGACAGATGAAGAACTCAGAAAAAGCATCTCAGACAAAATAGGTCAAAAAAGAATTGATGAACCAGAAAAGAAATAATTAATTTGATTTTTTAATTCGGTACATGTTTTTATCAAGTCGTTTTTTTGCAAATTTGTAGTAATCAGGAACAATTTCAAAACCTAGAAAACATCGATTAAGAGATTTACTTACTACTGCAACTTGTCCTGAGCCAAGGAATGGATCAAACACAATATCTTTTTTTTCACTAGAGTATTCCAATAATTTTTTGATTAACTCAGAAGGAAGCTTAGTAGGAGTTTTTTCATCGCCAGTCCAGTATTCTCTTTTGATATCCCACACATCTTCTTTGTCTTTATAATGAAGACTTCGTCCATCTTTTGTTTTATCATCTTTTTGAAATCTGGTAAATGGAAAAAATTTTCGTTTCTTATCATCTTTGCAGACATAAAGACAGTGGTAGTGAGAGGTAACGAATTTTTTTTTCGTGACCACACCAAATTGATATTTCCAGATTATGTGATTTATGGTGGTAAATCCAACATCATCTAATGCCCGTAGAATATCTTTAAGATTATTCCATCCAGAAAAAACATACATGCTTCCAGAATCTTTTAAAATTCGAAAGACCTCGCTCATCCATGCAAATGTAAAATCATAGTAATCTTCAGGTTTGATTTCATTGTAACCCGATAATACTCTGGATGAAGTTCTGTTGTAATTTGCTTTTTTTGCCTTAAAATTTATGGCAAACGGAGGATCAGTAATTACAAGATCAATCTTATTTTTAGGAATTAAATTCATTCCTTCAATACAGTTCAGATTGTAAATTTTGTTAATTTCAATTTTTTTCATTTTTAAATTCAAGACTATTTTCTAGCTTAATAATGTCATGGATCTTTAGTTATGATTAAACAATAAATCACCAAGTAAGAGCAATCAAGTAGATCTTGAAATTCTCATGTCCAAAATGCAAATCAAAGATAGAGATACAAAAAACATTTAACAAAAAAATGCATGTTTCTTGTGAAAAATGCGGCATAGAAGATCTACTAGAATTTTCAAAAAACATTGATGAGGTATTTCTTGAATTTCTCTCTCGTTTTGATCAGGGTTTAGTTACTAGCGTTGGACTATCAGAAGGGCTAAAGGAGGAAGGAATCATCAGAGCAGAAAATGAAATCAAGGAGATGATAGGAAATAACAAGCCAGATAAAATTACTGAAGAAATTTTATTTTCAAAGAAAGACTATATTTCACAATACAAAGTTTTGAAGAATCCTGAGCCTGAAATGGGCTCCAAAATTGAAGAAATGGGATTGGATGAATCTATCACTGAACATCTCAAAGAATTAAAGATTGAACAATTTTACAAATTTCAAGAAGAGGCAATTCAAGAAATAACATTTAGAGAAAATGTTGTTATTGAGGCACCTACTGCATCTGGGAAAACAGAAGCATTTTTGATTCCAGTAATTCAAAGAATCAAAAAGGAAGCAAATGAGGGAAATGTCTTTGCTATTTTTGTTTACCCAACAAAAGCTTTAGCACGAGATCAATTCCCAAAAATTCAAAAATTTGCAGAAAAGATTGGAGTCAATGTCAAAGTTTTTGATGGAGATACCAAAGTTCCAGAGAGAAGAGACATTATTGATGAGCCTCCTCAGATTTTAGTTACAAATTTTGATGTACTACATTACCATATGTGGCATCAGACAAAATTTTCATCGTTATTGTCTTCCACTAAAATTCTAATTGTAGATGAAGCACATGTGTATTCTGGGATTTTTGGATCTAATGTACATTACATCATTAAAAGACTCAAAAGAATTTGCAGTAACAAAATACAATTTGTTGCAGCATCAGCCACATTAGATGATGGAAAAAAATTCTGCGAGCTATTGTTTGGAGAGAAAATGCAAATCATTTACGGTTCTGGAAAAAAAGGCCAAACAGATTTTGTAATGCTATTTCCATCACTTAGAACTCAAAGAAAACTCATGGTAGAACTGGTAAAGAAATTGACAGAAAAAAATCACAAGACCATGGTGTTTAACAACTCTCATCTAAACTCAGAGCTTTTAGCAATACAAGCAAAAAAGCAAAAAGTCAACATCAAAGTTCATCGGGCAGGATTAATGACAAACTATAGAACTGCAGTAGAGAGGCAATTCAAAGAGGACAAATTACAAGCTATTTCTTGTACCCCCACGCTTGAATTAGGCATAGATGTAGGGAATGTTGATTGTGTCATATCATCTACTATTCCAGTGAATAGACTAATCCAAAGAATCGGAAGGGCTGCAAGAAAAGGGCAAAGAGGATATGCATTTTTGGCATTGGGAAATGATCCGATATCTCAATACTATAAAAATCACCCTGATGATTATTTTGAAGATATTGAAAAAACATACATAGATCCAAAGAATCCATTTGTTGAAGAATTTCAAGTATTGGCAATGGCATGCGATAGACCAATATCTAAACATGAATTAAAAGAACACCAAGAAATTATTGAGCACCACATTATCAAAGAAAATCTGAAAATATTTAACAGCAGAGTTGTTCCCAATTTCGATAAAATAAATTCCATGTTAAATGAATACAGCATAAGAGGAATAGGTAAATCCATTGACATCTTCCTATCAGATAGAAAAGTTGGAGACAGAGTGCTACCAATCGCATTAGAAGAATTACATAAAGATGCAATCTATTTTTTGGCAGGTATTCGTTACAGGGTAAAAGAATTTGATTATCCTAAAAAAAATATTGCAAGACTGGAAAGAATTTCAAGAGACTACCCATATTATACAAAATCACTTACAGAAGAATGGCCAACAGTTGAAACCGTTTTTGAGAAAAGGATTGCAAATGGAGTAGAAGTTGCATTTTGTAAATTACATATTCAAAAGAAAGTTTACGGATATGTCAACATTGAGTTAGGACAAGAAATTACTCAAGGGGAAAAAGTGATGTTAGATGCACCATTGGAGTACGATTTTGTAACCAAAGGAATTGTCTTTCATGCACCAAGGCCTCTCAAAGTTATAGAAAAAGCAGAAGATGAAGACTATGCAGAAGCCAGTGGATATCATGCGACAGAACACGTTGTAATTGAAGGAAGCAACATGATAACAGGAGGAGTTTCTCAAGATTTGGGCGGAATATCACTAGGCACCTCAGGCTTGATTTTCATCTATGATGGAGCTATTGGTGGAAGCGGTGCCAGTAAAGCATTGTACGACAGATTTGAAAAAGCACTTGAGAGAAGCATGCATATCGTAAAAGAATGTCCATGCACAAATGAGTCAGGATGCCCACGATGTACATTCTCATATAGATGTGGAAACAACAATGAATTTCTTCACAAATATTCAGCATTAGAAATTCTTGAGAGAATTAACAAAGGAGAAAAAACAGAATTGGTAGACCCTACTGAAGGAGACAGGCCATTAGTATAACAAATCAAAATGGGATAAATAGACCAAAAATCTAGCAATAATATGGAAAAAGTAGCTCTTGTTACAGGTAGTTCTTCAGGTATTGGGTTAGAAACAGTATTAGCACTTGCAAGAGACGGATACAAAACTTTTGCAAGTATGAGAGATACAAAAAAAGCAGTCGAATTAGAGCAAGCTGCAAAAAAGGAAAAACTTTCAATTGAAATTATAGAATTAGATGTCGACAAAGAAAAATCAATAGTTTCTGCAATAAAGAAAATAATTTCAGATTGCGGAAGAATAGATGTTCTAGTAAATAATGCAGGATATGGTCAATTTGGATGTACAGAAGATGTTTTAGTTGATGATTTTAGAAAACAGTTTGAAACTAATTTCTTTAGCATTGTAAGAATAATTCAAGAAGTTGCCCCAATAATGAGAAAGCAAAAGTCAGGAAATATCATAAACATTAGTTCAGTTGCAGGAAGAATGGGTCTGCCAGGATCTCCGGCATACATCAGTTCAAAATTTGCACTTGAAGGACTAGGTGAATGTCTACGATATGAACTTGGGCAGTTTGGAATAAAGACTACTTTAATTGAACCAGGAGTGATCAAAACAAACTTTTTTGAATCAATGAAGATTCCAGATTCGAAGAAGGATCCCAAATACAAAGAGCTCACTGATCACATTCTTTCAGGATTAAAGATGATGGTACAAATGGGAACACCGCCATCGGAAGTTGCCAAAGTAATAATAAAAGCAATTCATGACGATGAGATGCTGCCAAGATACATTGTAGGAACTGATGCGGCAATGTTTATGGAAGCAAAAAAGATAAAAACAGACTTAGAATTTGAGAAATATCTGAGTAAAGAGCTATTTCCAGGCTGAAATAGCACACGTTAAATTGATATACACATAGAATAGAGTTTTTGTCAAAGTCCTCAATTTTAAAGTGAAAAGAATGAAATGGAAAACGCTACAACATAATGGAATCTTATTCCCTCCTGAATATGAGGCTCAAGGTATTACAATCAAGATCAAAGGCGAAAAGGTACCGCTAGATCTTAACCAAGAAGAAATGGTATACCAGTGGGCAAAAAAGAAAGACACGCCATATGTTCAAGACAAAGTTTTTCAAAAAAACTTTACAGCAGATTTTTCTAAAACTCTAGATTCAAAATTTAAAAAAACATCATATGAAGACATTGATTTTTCAAACGCGTACAAAGTAGTTGACAAAGAAAAAGATCTTAAAGAGATGATGACAAAGGAAGAGAAAAAATCACTTGCCGCCAAAAGAAAAGAGCTACGAGAAAAATTGAAAGCAAAGTATGGAATTGCCATCATGGATGGAAAGGAAGTTGAAGTTGGAAATTACATGGCAGAACCGCCTGGAATCTTCATTGGAAGAGGGGAACATCCACTAAGAGGAAGATGGAAGCCTAGAGTGACTGCAAAAGATGTCACGCTAAATCTTGGTAAAGAAGCCAAAGTACCTGAAGGCAATTGGGGCAAAATTATTCATGATAAGGACTCTATGTGGCTAGCAAGTTGGATGGATTTTCTCACACAAAAAAGAAAATACGTATGGCTTGCAGATACTGCGGGATTAAAACAAGACAGAGATAAGGAAAAGTACGAAAAAGCTGTAAAGCTTGCAAAAGAGATTGACAAAATCAAAGATAGAATTGTAAAAGACATGAAGAGCAAGGATCCAAAAATCAGCAGAATTGCAACGGCTTGTTATTTGATTTATAGAACCGCAATGAGAGTAGGAGACGAAAAAGATCCAGATGAGGCAGATACTGTAGGTGCCACAACCCTTAGAAAAGAACACATCAAAATATCTGGAAATGCTATTGAATTTGATTTTCTAGGTAAAGACAGTGTTAGATGGCAAGAGACAGTAGTGGCAGAAGGACATGATAAACAATTTCAAGAAAATCTAAAGAAATTAGTTGAAAAGAAAAAACCAAAAGACGAGATTTTTGATGACATTACCTCAAGACATGTCAATGCATATTATTCCAGTATCGTAAAGGGTCTAACTGCAAAGGTATTCAGAACATACTTGGCAACAACAGTTGTCAAAAAATATCTTGTAGAGCATGACAACATGAAAGGAAAAACAGCAACTGAGAAACTATACCATGCAAAATTGGCAAACCTTGAGGCAGCTATGATGTGTAATCATAAAAGAACAATTCCAAAGACATTTGAGCAATCATTGGAAAAGAAACGAGATACTCTCAAAAAAGTAGAGAAAGATGAATCTTGGAAGAAGGCCCAAGAGACGCTTAAAAAAGTAGAGACATCTCAACCAAAGACAGATACACAGAAGAAGAACAAAGAAAAACGAATCAAGACACTAAATGAACAAATCAAAAAACAAAAGAAGAAACACAAAGAAAGATTACAGAAATTAGAATTACAAATTGACTTGTCTGAAAAAACTAAAGATTATAACATTGGAACGTCATTAAGGAACTACATTGATCCTCGTGTATTCAAGGCATGGACAGATGAAGTAGGTGCTGAATGGGAGAAATTGTACACATCTGCATTACAAAAGAAATTCCTCTGGGTTAAAAATGAAAATGTAAAGTGGATTGATTTAAAGTAAAAATATTCATTTAACAATTAATTGCACATATTTTAGAATCATTTAATTTCCCAAATTTTTAGGCATATAGTATGCCGGGGTAGCTCAGCCTGGTTAGAGTGCCAGTTCGCTTGGTAATCTCTAACGGTTCTCCAACTAAGGCAATACTCATAATCTGGAGGTCGCGAGTTCGAAACTCGCCCCCGGCACACATAACTTAGTTTACTCCCCCTCCCCGACCTACTGTATAGTCATTGAGTACTAGGCACGAATCAAGACATAGAATTGACATTCACAATTACAGATCAAGGATGAAGCAAATCAATGACCAGATTCAAAGAGAACTATCATCTGAGAATAGATTTGATTACATTTCAAATCAAAATTTGGAAAATCTTACTACAGTATCAAATTCATTTTTACAGCAAGTAAGAGAAGATATCAAAGAAAAAATTCAGAGAACCATATTGCAATTCATATAATACAGATTTCCATTCTTCATTCTATCCTGATACTTTTTTGGATGCCTACATTAAAGGACTACTAGTTGAGTCTGAATATGCCTAAAACTATCAAATGGGCATCGCATCTTTAGTTTGATACCGCAATGGAGTTTTAGATGCTTCATTGTTTCCCTCGGCGGGATTTGTAAAAGTAGTTTGACACCCTTATGATTTTAGCCTAGAATAGATCCAAAATGTATCATAGGTTCAACTCCACGGGGATTCACCTAAACCATTTTGGGGACAGAAATGGACGCAGATGAGAATGAATTTAGAATTCCTTTTTAATGCCAACAATCACACTAGTTGGAATTCCTACATACATTCCTACATTCAATAGAATCAAACTAATTCCATATCCCAATACTTCAGATTCTGAATCCATATCAACATAATTTAGAATTGACAATGAACTAATCATTGGAGTAATTGCAACTTTTACCATTTCTTTGAATACTGGATTTTCACGCTCATAATCTGCAATTACAGGACTAAATGAATAGTAGAAATCATTGAATGTGTTTATAAAAGAAGTTCCTGATTCTGTGTTTAGTAATGAGTTGTCTCTGAGTTCTCTTAGTTGTTGTACTTGTGGTGCTAATTCAGAACCGTATGTTGCAGTAGCAATAAGACAACCTCCTCCTGATTCTTCAAATTCACATTTACCTGTTTGATGATTGTAGGCCCCATTGGGAGGACAAGAAAATTCAGGTACTATTTCTGAAGAAATTAAATTTGCGACAATTTTTACATCACCAAAAGTACAATCACCTTCAACTGTAAATGATTCAGAGGAAGTCATTGTTCCACTCGGATAACATTCACCTCCAGAAAACTGTAATTCCAAATTCACATTCCCATCATCAACAATACTGCCTAACATGTAAGGACTATCATCTTTGATCATTCCGTCATTTACTTCAAATGAAACAGTTTGTTGTTCTGGAGCTCGTTGTTTATCATCATATTCTTCAAAGAAAATTGTTGCTTCATAAAATCCGTCATAGATAGTACTTCTAGAAATTTCACTTTGAGCAAAAGCAGACGAAAAAATACAGGTAAATAAAATCACAATAAGGTATTTCATAAATTTATAAAGTCATTTTTTGATTAAATGTTTTTTGGTGATCATCGTCTTTATTACAAGTTAAAAAAATCATTGTCCAGATTTTTGATTGATTTTAAGTGATTAGATTTTCATATGATTTATCTTAAAGTAAGAGAAAGCAAAAAAATGGTTTTTGATTTATTTGATAAGAAGATAGATCGTTACATCATAAAGATAAATTATCAAAACTATGGACATGGAAAAATTTTTGATGGTAATGACAATCTTTTAGGAAATATAATGCCAGGAACAGAACCAAATGCAAACCATCTATTAGTACAACTTTCAAATAGTGAATCTGTTTTACATATTAAAAAAAGTGGGCATGCTTTAGATAGAGAACTTCACATTGAGGATAAGAATGAAGAGACATTAGGAAAAATTAAAGGAAATAGATCTGAGATGTTTGTAGTATTTTTTGAGATTGAAACTATTGGAAAAATTATTGTAAAAATTGATGTTAAACAAAACCAATGTCTAATTAAAAACAATAAAGAACCAATTGCAATGGTTTCAATGCAATAAGGAACATTTTTGCAATGGACTCTAACTGATGATGAAAAGACTATTGTTTTAGAGGTGAAGGATCTTTGGGCAGATAGGCAATTATTACTTGGGTTAGTAATTGGCATGGATAGAATAATTCAAGGCACGTTTCATCATGGGGGAGATTAATTTTAAATTTTTCAAATACTAATCAATTTTGATTGAATCTAAAATTTGATCAAATACAGATGAATAATTATCAAAAATTTTCAAATCAGTTCCAATATCAAAATGAATAATTCTGTCGTTATCCAAAATCAAAATGCTACGTGATTTCATTATTTCAAAAGTTTCAGGATTGTTCCATTCATACTCGATAATAAAAGCATCATGTCCATCAACTTGAAATTCTTTTTCAATATTAATTAACGATATATTTCCCGAATCAACTTCTTGTTGCATATAGTCTCTAAAATAAGAAATTTCATCACTCCAAGTATATCCTGGTTCTATGTACAAACTTTTCAATGTCATTGCTGGAATTAAATCCCAATTTTGGGGACTAAGTGCCAAAATTTTACGATTTTGTATATCATCATAACTAAAACAAGTCCAATCTCCAGGATATGTCACTGTAATTCCTAATGCAGATTCATAACAAACTTGGTCAATAATAGATTCTTGTTTAGGAATATTTTCTTCTAAACTATCCTCATTAGATACTCCAACTATGCCATTTTTTACCAAAAATTCAATTGCATTAAGATATTCATCTTCTGAGATTTGCCCACTTGCCCACCACTGGGTCTGAGTTTTTACCCAATCAGGAATTTTTTCATTTGTGCTTTTTGCCGATTGTTCTGGAACTGAAATGATGTTTTCTTTAATCAAGTAAGATAAACCATTTTTGAAATCAGACTCACCAATTTGACCATCTGTCCACCACTTTGCATTGTTTTTTACCCAATCAGGTACTTTTTGCCTTTCTTTTTGTACTGGTACATCAAATTTGGGTTGTTTTTTATCAATAATCTTATCTTCTGACTTTATTTTTTCTTTAATTATATTTTCAACGTTATCAAAATTCCGAGACATTCCACCATTTACAGAATTCCAATCTTCTTTCAAGAGCGGTATTGTAGATAATTCTCCATTTTGATATATCGTGATTGTTTTTGCATAAATTATTTTTTTAGTTTCAGGAGTAGTTATAGAAACAGAACCGTCATTTAGTAACAATGTAGAAGTTTTCGTATTTGAGTTGTGATCTAAAATTAATTCAGTTCCCCTTACAGTGACTGCAAATCCTTCGGGAGTTGTAATTGTACAAAAGAATTTTCCATCTCTGAATGTTACATCAGCTCCTTTTTCTTTACATTTTGCAATATTATGAACAAGTTTTATTTTTCCTGTAATTAATTCAATTACTGATTTAGATTTTTTTATTTTGACTTCTGATTTTGGTGCGATTTTTAATTCTTCAATTTTATCAAGATCTTGTAATTCAACATGTTTTGTTTCAGTAATGATGGTTACATCTTTTTTTAGATCATAATCAAATGTTTCATGTACAATTAAATTGTCATCTGAATCTAAAATTGAAGCATCTTCAATGTATTTTATTGTTAATCCTGAGTGTTTATCTACTCCTGTTTTTGGAATTATTGGTTCGGATTCATCAATTGTTGGATTATCTATATTGGGTTGTTGGTTATTTGTTTGTGATTCAACGTTTGCTTGAATAAAAACAAAGTCATCTTTGCAACTATCAGTAAAACCAACATGTATTCTATCTATGTTTGATGGGATGGATTTTACTATTGCTCCTGAAAAAATACCTGTTGACTTTCCTGTTTCCATGATTTCATGTGATGTGAATTCCTTTGCAAATCCAGTATCTTTCTCAATAGTTGAAAATGTTACTTTTATGGAATCAATTGAATTTTTATTTTTATTTTCATTTGGTGCAACAGCAGTTACAAAAATTTTATCAGAAAGAGAATAGGATTTTTTGTCTAATTGTATTCTACTATCTATATTCTTGCAAACAAACGGTTCAGATATTTTTGGAATTTGAATTACATTAGGAGAAAATGAGGAATTATTATTTCCAGAACACTTGTCTGAGGATACTACTGTGACTGTCACCGAATCAAGACTAGACCGAAAAGAACCGGATTTTGGTGAAACAGTAAACGATACTCGATAGTCCCCCAAAGGAGTATTACAGGTTGTCGATATCCAAGAATTTACAGTAGTAAAATGACCTTGTTCTGGTTGATTCCATTCTTTAAGCGAACTACCTGATTTTACTTCAGAAGTAAAAAATTGTGTTGAGCTTATAGTAAGAAGCGGCGGATTTCCTTTAATTGTTGACACCTTTACCGGGACTTTACTTTTCTCACCTTGTTTGACAGTAAGAAAAAAAGGAACATCCACTTTGAAATCATAAATATCTATAGATTTTGGGATATCAATACACACTACACCAGGAGGACAACTTTTTCCGATATCAGAGCTACTACTTGTTCCTGTTCCAGAAGATGCTGCTTTAGTTAATTTTGCATTCCAGTTTGAAGAGCCTTGTGAAAAGGACATTGATTTTGAAATAGTGGCTCCTTTAGAGTGAGAAACGCTAATAGATTCAGCAAAATTAAACGGATTGGATACATAATCAAATCCACCAGACTCAAAAGTATTTTTTCCACAATCAATTGGGACCTGGATAGATTTTGGGGAGACATTGTATGGTGTAAAATATAATTTTCCGTTACTGTCAATCCCTCCTTTAACATCAAATGATGTGGTAATAGATTTTTGTTGTGTGCATTTAAAACCTGGACTAGATATTGCTTTTGCAGAAACGCTTACTGCACCATCACCCTTTCCAAGTTTTATTTTTCCAGAATTTATTTCATAATAAATCTCAGCATATTGAGAATAGCTAAATTTCCCATTTTTTGAATTTCCAGAAATTTCGATTATTCCACTATTAGATTTTGTGGCAATTTTTTTTGCCACAGTGTTTCCAGTATTCTGATTTGACGTCCTTGGTTCTGAACATTTTGGATCAGATGGAGAAGAAATATGTGATCCATCACCATTAAAATTTCCACTAGCAGTTGCTAAAGTTTTTCCATTATGAGTAGAAGATGCAACATATGTTCCAGAGAAATACCAATTGCTTCCAGCTTTACTTCCACTACCTTTGTCATCAATGAATCTGTCAGGAGGGTTTATCGCAGACATTCTACCAGTAGTTGTTGTTACTACATTTCCACATGGATCTTTAAATGAAATATTTACACTGTGGATTTCTGGATCATTGACTGTTCCCCAAATTCCCAGATCAGCACCTTTCTTCAGATCAGATGTAATGTGAAGTGTATTATCCACCCACCAAACTGTTCCTGCTCTTCCAGGATAAGCGGCTTCTGCCCAATCACCATGAGTAGCATTTGCAATTTCAAATGATGAAAAACCAATAGTCATTAAACAAACTATAATAATTGCAATAACAACAGTGGGCATCATATTCTCATATTGTTTTAGAAGGTAATAAAATGATCAAGGATTTCGTGTCTAAATCTCTGTTTTAGAGTAGATTTTGAAATGAATCCAGAGATGCTTGAACCATTTATAGGAATTATTTTAGTTCTGTCAAAGGGATTTACGATTTTAGTTTGACACCCTTACCATATTTTGATTCAAGTCACTTCCAAGTAGAATTGTAAAAATCGAATTTTCTTTATAAACAAAATGGGCCGGCATCTAACTAGTTTCACAAAACTCGCCCCCGGCACACATAACTTAGTTTACTCCCCCTCCCCGACCTACTGTATAGTCATTGAATACTAGGCACGAATCAAGACATAGAATTGACATTCACAATTACAGATCAAGGATGAAGCAAATCAATGACCAGATTCAAAGAGAACTATCATCTGAGAATAGATTTGATTACATTTCAAATCAAAATTTGGAAAATCTTACTACAGTATCAAATTCATTTTTACAGCAAGTAAGAGAAGATATCAAAGAAAAAATTCAGAGAACCATATTGCAATTCATATAATACAGATTTCCATTCTTCATTCTATCCTGATACTTTTTTGGATGCCTACATTAAAGGACTACTAGTTGAGTCTGAATATGCCTAAAACTATCAAATGGGCATCACATCTTTAGTTTGATACCGCAATGGAGTTCAACACAAAGAGATAACTCACTATATCATAGGATGAAAATGACGCAGATAAGAGTAAAATCATTAAAAAGTTATTTTTCCTTAATCTCTTTTTTTAATTTTTCCAATGATTCTAAATATTCTTTTTTCATCAGGTTCTCAGGCTTTGTCTTGTTGTTCTTGTTTTTTTGAGGTGCTTTTTTCTTTTTTGGCTCAGTCATATTACTTCAAATGTCCTGATAGTATCGTTTGAATTCTTTGAATAATGTCATTTGGGTTACCTGAGTTATCCAAGGTAACTACAAGAAGCATTTCATTGCCAAATGGAAAGAGAACTCTCATCAAGTTATCATATACCTGTAGTGTATAATTTGCATTACCAATTTTTTCTGAAATTGTATTTCTAAAATTCCATGAGTCAAGTGTATGTTTTAGAGCAATTTTATTTTCCTTTTCAGTCAGTAAATCCGTCACTCCGTCCATTTTTCGTTTATAGACTTCATTTCCCTTTAAATCATAAATCATCACATATCGTATATTTCCAGACACATTCATGATACTGTTTAGGAATTTTTCTTGATTCACCAGTTTTAGTTGTTCCATAAGAGCACATCATGTTAATGTGATAATTAAAGGAATTAAGAGTTGATTCCATTGTGCTTGAAATCAAATGATTCATACCTTAATAATTTGAAAGTGGCATACTATCTAAGTGAATTCGTGATAAGACAGCTACACGCTCCCTTAAAAGTGTAGGTCTGCCTTCATTGAATTCACTCTGTTGGATGTAGAAAAATTTAACAAAATTTTTGAAGATATTTCAATGAACACACAAAAAACCAAAATTAATAAAAACAGCTGAATTCTTTTTCTAAGGATAATCTCATAATAACACTAATCATCCAAAAGCACTAGTGCAGTATACAATATTTTTTCTTGAAAAACAGTTGTTGTCAATTTAATATCCACAACATTTCTCCGCTCTATTATCTCATTAACAAGCTTGTCTAGCTGAGCCAACTCTTCAGTTTGAACTGTTTCTATTTGCATTGATTACACCTTAACGTAAATTATTTACTCGTTTTTAATACCAATTGTTGTAATGCGTTGTTTCTAAATGGACTCAAGGCATAGAGAATCTTATCTCCTTCAGGCATTGGATCTGCACACTGACCACATTGTGGAAGAATTACTTCTGCATCATAATCAATCTCACCAATAGATTTTCCACAGTTTTTACAGGAAATGGTCTTTGTATCATAGATATTCATTTTTTCACCTTATGTAATGTTACATGGAATAGATAATTAAGAATGAAGGAAAATGATTTCATTCTAGATAAAATCAATTGATCTAGATCTAATAAGCAAGATTGCACACACTCTCCTTGGAGGTCAAAATCCAATACACAAAAATGAAAACAGGTAAGAAAAATAGGTTTCACAGATAAACCAATTATTAATCACGTTTGATTATCACCTGTTTTCTAAAGATTCCATCGGAGGTGAATAAAAAATGACAGCATATGAAATCATAAAAGATATTGACGAGGCAATACCCCATGACAGATAGTTACAACTTCTTTGCCTTTAGGTATTTTTTCAATGGTCTTCAAATCAAAAAGTTCATGCAACAGAATGTTTACGCTTCCAGGAATTCTATATTCTGAAAACTCATCAATGTTTCTTACATCTAATAGAAACACATCTTGAAATTTGAGTCAGTTC
Source organism: Nitrosopumilus ureiphilus (assembly GCF_013407185.1). Taxonomy (NCBI): domain Archaea; kingdom Thermoproteati; phylum Nitrososphaerota; class Nitrososphaeria; order Nitrosopumilales; family Nitrosopumilaceae; genus Nitrosopumilus; species Nitrosopumilus ureiphilus. Next base: position 1,715,402 of record NZ_CP026995.1, read on the forward strand.
ATCAGGCAAAATTGTTTTTCCTGTATGAGAATGTGAGATTTTTCCACCCCATTAAGAAAACCCCCCTTCTAAATAATTAGCATCAAGACCAAATGAAGTCATCACCTCAGCTATTTTTTTGCAATATTTTCAGATTCAGAAATAAGTACAATATTGATATTTTTTGGAATTTTTGGCATGATCTGTTCTTTGGCATGGGTGTCACATACTGCATGAACAGAGCCATCTACATGAAATTTTTTAAAAATATCCTTTGATCTAAGATCAAATAAAAGCATAGCCTTTTTTTGAGATAATTTTTCTTTTAGATGTTCAGAGGATATTTCCAGGTTTGTTTGTCCCACATCTAAATTCCAGCACCATTGTAAATAAAATATGAAACCATAATTCTCAAATTTGATTTGAAGAAGAATCTTTTTCCATTTGATATAATTTATCAATTCTTTTGTAGGTTAAAGGATGTGTTCTAAAAATCTCACCAAACTTACCAAAACTACTATTTCGTTCCCAATCCATGGCTTTTTTCACTTCATCTTCTGAAATATGTTGATCCTTGTAATATGAAGAAAATTTTGTAACTTCGTAACTTGATGAAATAGGGTCAACTGCATAAAATGAACGTAATGTGGAATTTTTTGCTTCTTGTTTTTGTAAACTTAATCCGTAGGTGATCTTTGCTAACGCATTTGCAAGTATTGATGGTTTTACTTGTCTTCCTGCAAAATTATCTGCATAAAATTCTCTAAGACGTGAAAAGTACAGAATCAAAAGATTTGTTATAAAATACACTGCAAATGCTCCAAGTCCAATTAACACCACAGCCCCTCCTTGATTTCTTGATCTTCCTCCAAACATAGTGGATAACGCAATAAAATATGCAATAGTTGGAATCACTGAGATAATCGTCATCACAACCATATCGTTATGTTTTATGTGGCCAATCTCATGTGCGATTACTCCTCTAACTTCATCTTTTGTCAATGTGTTTAACAATCCTCGAGTTAGAGTTAGTGTTGCAGATTTACTTGTCCTACCAAATACAAATGCATTGGGCATACTGGTATTAGCTATTGTTATTTTTGGAATCTTTACTTTATTTTTTATGCAAATTTCATGAGTTGTTTCTTCAATCCAAGGAAATTCATCTTTGTTTAATGGACTCATGTTTGTACTCCATCGGACTATTGATGGTCCAATTGCCCACTGGAACAAACCTAAACCTATTGCTAAACCTACCGTAACAAAAATTCCCAGATCAAAATAAAAACTCAAACCAGCAAGTAATGCAAAAAGTAAACCAAAAACTAAGACCATTGTAAGACCCATTGATGCTACAAGTCCTTTGTTCATACCAATTCATCAATTCTTGTTGAGATATAATTGTTCGAAAAAAAGTTAATTTGTTAGGAATCAAATCTGAAAGAACTTAAAAAAAGGGATTATCCTATTTGCCAGCAGCAACGTCAATTATTTAATCATAGTATTTTCATATGTGAGAATTTCTATTTAGTTTAATTATCTACAGGACTAACCTAGAATCATGAGTATTGAAGGATTGTACATGCTAAATCTTCCAGAATATACTGAAGAAAAAATTCATGAAGCCCTTAAAAAATTATACATAGATAGAAAAAATGAATTTCGAGAATTATCACAGGCATTTCTAGGAAAAAAGAAACTAAATGAAATGGAAAACTGGAAGGAATTTGTTTTGAATTTTTGTTTAGATGTGGGGGATTCTTTTAAAACATGGACTGGTCAAAAGCCTCCATCTGCAACTTCTCCACAAAAAGCTCTAACAATTCTAAGACAAATCGGGGATGGAAAGACATCAATGAATCAATTAACACATATGTTAAACATCGCATATAATCTATCATCTGAATTCAAAGAGATCTATAGACGTCTGAAATAATGTTTTTTTAGAAACATCACTATGTTTCTCAAATCAGGATTTTTGTTGAAACAAGTATTGTAAATGCTGAAATTAATCCTATTGCCATCATGTTGAGAACAATGCCATGTTTTACCATTGCTTTGATTGAAATTTGAGCTTTTTCATAAATTAGTGCATTTGGTGGAGTTCCCATAGGCAATAGAAATGCAAAGGATGTTGCAACTGTAATTGCAACCAAAATAGGTAATGGTGCCCAGCCATAAAGGGATGCCATTGTGCCCACTATGGGAATAAAAATTGCTGCTGTCGCAGTATTTGATTTGACATTTGTTAGAAACATAATCATTGCAACTAGAATAATCACCACTAATTCAAATGGATAATCACTAACAAATCCAAAAGACTGAGCAATCCAATTTGCAAGACCTGAATCAACAAATGCTAAAGATAGGGCAAACCCACCTCCCAACAAAAACAATAACCCATAAGGAAGTCTTTCAATCCCCGCCCAATTCATTAAACTTTCAGAACGTGTTTTAGGCAATACAAATAATGAAATTCCACCTAAAATAGCAATCACTGAATTTGTAATGTACGAGTTTTCAGATTGCCACAAAGGAGATGTAAACATCAAAACTAACACCCCGATTAATACTACTAGTACTGTTTTTTGTTCACTAGTCATGTTTCCCATTTGAGATTTTTCAAGAATCAATGTGTTTTTGATTTCTGTGTTGACTTCGATGGAATTTTTTCCAACTTTACTTGACATATACAAACCACATAAAACCAGCATAGATATTGATAAAGGCACTCCGATCATTGACCATTCAACAAACGTTACTTTGTGTGTAAACATTTCCATTACAGTTGCAGCATATAGTAGATTTGGTGGGGCTCCAATCAAAGTTGCCACACTTCCAATTGATGATGAATATGCGATTGAAAGCATGAATGTTACTTTGAATTTTGTATTGTTTATAGAATTTGATTTTGAGAGTGAAGATAACACTACAAATGCAACAGGTAATAAAATTAAAACTACTGTTGTACTCATTACAACTGTAGATAACAAAGCAGTGGTAATCATAAAGCCCCAAATAATTCTCTTTGGAGAATACCCGAAAATAGATATCAACTCAAATGCGATTTTTTTATGTAGCCCCGATTTTTCAATAGCTAATGCTATCATAAACATCCCCAAAAGTAAAACAATAATTGGATGCATGTATTCTGATGCAACGTCCTTTACAGGCAGAATTTCTAGTGCAGGTATCAGACCTAATGGAAGTAATGCAGTAGCATACACCGGTATAGCTTCTGTAATCCACCAAGTAATCATCCATGCAGAAATTGCAAATACAGCTTTTGCAGGTACTGTCATGTCTTCAGGTGTCGGCATTAACAGAATCAGGAAAAATAATGCAGGACCTAACGCCATACCAAATAATCGTATATTAAACATTGATGGTATGTACGATTTTTTCAATATATGTTAATATTTGAAAACAGTACGTACATGGTATGATAAGTAATATTTTGGTTCCTTACGATTTTACAAATTTTGGAGATTTAGCATTCGAAAAAGCAATGGAGATTGCCAAAAAATTTGATTCGAAACTTACCCTATTGACTGTAATTGGAAGTGATATTGATACATCTGGAATGTCTTGGGGCCGTGCTCAAGAGATACATGATGAATCTGAGAATAAAGCAAGAGAGGATTTGAATAAAATAAAAAAGTCCCATGTGGTGGAAAATGTCCCAATTTCAATTGAAATAGTTCACAATCCTTCTAATTCAGATGGCATTCTATCTTTTGCAGAGAATAACAACACAGATTTGATTGTAATGGGATCTCATGGCAGATCAGGTTTTAAAAAAATGGTGCTTGGGAGTGTAGCGTCTCAAGTAATAACAAAAGCTAGTTGCCCTGTATTGATAGTCAAACCTGCAAAATTATAAAATCAATTTTTCTGAAAAAATATAAAATACACTTATGACTTATTCTAACCTTTTTTTAGATTATGCATAATGTGAATTCTCCATCGTTACAACATCTTGCTTGTATTATGATTTAATTTTATAGTTAATCTCAATATTGAAATTTGTGTTTATGTTATTATTCTACAAAAGATATTGATTACTGTGCTTCAAAATCGATTCAAGAAAATTCTGGTTGGAATTGATGGATCTGTAAATTCTATACGTGGATTAAATCAGGCCATATCTCTTGCAAGACAATCTCAAGGAGTGATCACTGGAATACACGTATTACCAGAGTTTCCACCATCTTATGAAATAAACCTCAAAACATACAGAGCACAAATAAATAAGGTTGGAAAAAAATTTATGGATACTGCCAAGATCAGTGCAGCTCGTCACGGGATAGAGTTTAATGAAAAAATTGCTTCATCAAAAAATACAGTAGATACTATCGTGGGGTTTGCCAATAAAAACAAATTTGATATTGTGATAATTGGATCAAGAGGACTAGGATCTCCTAAAATAAATTATGTTGGTAGTGTCGCACACGGAATAGTAAATAATTCAAAAGTACCTGTTTTGATAGTAAAATAATTTCAATTATGATCTTTTGAAAATATTTTCAATTTGACCAATGTGAATTTTTTAATTTCAATGATAATTAAAACAAGAAAAGATACACAGATAATTTTCAGCCATGATTCTATGCCGATAGGATGACTGTGAAAAACTTCATTCATTGTTGGAGAATATGTAAAAAATATTTGAAGTAAAAGCATTATTGCAATTCCAATAAAGATAAATTTATTTGTGAAAAAGCCTATTTTAAAAATAGATTTTGTAAGTGATCTACAATTAAGCAAATAAAATATTTCAATCATGATAATTGTATTTACTGCAACAGTTCTTGACTCGTCAATTGAATACCCGTCATTAAGATGCCAGTCAAACAAACCATATACTGAAAGAAGAATACTTGCACTTACAATAGATATTTGAATAATCATATCCAATGTAAGGATTGGAGTGTTGGGTTTTCTTGGAGGTCGTTTCATAATGTCCATTTCTTTTGGTTCAAAGATCAGCATCATTCCTAATGCTAGAGCAGTAGTCATGTTTATCCAAAGAATTTGAACTGGTAGTATGGGCAGAATAATTCCTGTAAAAATAGATGCTAAAATTACTAAACCTTCTCCAAAGTTTGTAGGAAGAGTCCAAGTGATGAACTTGATCAGCGTATCTAAGATTCTCCTTCCTTCTTCCACTGCTGACTTGATAGATGCGAAATTATCATCAGTTAAAATCACATCTGCTGCCTCCTTTGCAACTTCTGTTCCAGTAATTCCCATTGCGATTCCAACATCTGCCTGCTTTAAGGCAGGTGCATCATTTACTCCATCACCAGTCATTGCAACAATGTCTCCTCTTGATTGCAGTGCCTTTACTAGGGAAAATTTTTGTTCAGGAAGTACCCTTGCAAACACATCAGTCTTGTTTGCAACTTCTACCAAATCTCTCTCCGAGCATTCTTGCAATTCTTTGCCGGTGATAGCAATAATTTCCGTCTTGTTTTTTGATGTACGGTTTAGGCCAATTTGCATGCCTATACTTACTGCAGTTTTTAGATTATCTCCAGTTATCATTTTGACACGTATTCCGGCATTCTGGCATTCCTTTATGGCTTCAATCACTTCAGGTCTAGGAGGATCCAGCATTGCTTGAAATCCTAAAAAAACAAGTTCACTATTCATATCAGAAACTTGAACACTATGATTTTCCCTAGGAATCTTTTTTTTGGCAAATGCCAAAACTCTTAGACCCTTTGATGCCAGACTGTCTGATATTTCTTGTAATTTTGTAATATTGGTTTCTGTCAAGTGTTCAGTTTCTGCATTATCATTTAGTTGGTATGAAGACATTGCAAGAATCTTTTCAACAGAACCTTTTACATAGATTAGTTTATCACCTGCATCATCATGTAATGTAGCCATAAACTGGAGATGGGATTCAAATGGAATTGCATCTATCCTGTTTAATGATTCTCTTAGAGTTTGTTTTAGATTTGCTTTGTAGGCCGATGTAATTAATGCCACTTCAGTTGGATCCCCTTTAGCATCCCAACGATTCTCTTTTTGAATTAAATCCGAATCATTACATAACAATCCTGCAATGAGACATTGTCTTAATGATTTATGTTCATTAAGATTAACGTTGGTTTGATTGTGTTTAATTTGGCCTATTGGTTGAAAGCCAGTACCTGACACATCATAAAACTTTCCACCAGCATAAATCCCTGAAACAGTCATCTGATTTTCTGTGATAGTTCCTGTTTTATCTGAGCATATTATGGTGGTACTTCCAAGTGTTTCTACTGCAGGAAGTTTTCTAATAATTGAGTTTCTCTTTGCCATGTATCCTACTCCTATAGCAAGTGTAATGGTCATCGCGGCGGGTAATCCTTCAGGAATCACAGATACAGAAAGGGCAACTATTTCCATGAATAGTTCAGTTGGTGATCTTTGTGTAACTAAAATTCCAAAAACAAAAGTCAACACAGACAAACCAAGTATTACAAAAAGTAGATTTTTGCTAAAATATGAGATTCTCCTAGTTAGTGGTGTTTCAAGCTCCTCTGCCTTGCGCATAGTTTGTGATATTTTTCCAGTCTCAGTCTCATTGCCAGTTAGTACAACTATACCAACACCATATCCGTTGGTGACCAAAGTTCCACCAAAAGCCATGTTCTTTCGTTCTGCTAACATTGAACTTGATGAAAAAATTCCTGTCTGTTTCTTGACTGCGACTGACTCTCCTGTTAGCACAGACTCATCAATTTTCAGATCCTTTGTATGTAATAGACGCATATCAGCCGGGATTTTGTCTCCTGAACGCAACTGAACTACATCTCCTAGGACAATTTCATGTGAGAACAATCTGGTCTTTTCGCCGTTTCTTACAACAACATTTTCACTTTTTACGATTCGCGCAAGAGCCTGAATTGCCTTGTTTGCTTTGTGTTCCTGAATAAACCCAATAATTGCATTGGCTATGACTACACCAAATATCACTCCAGTATCAACCCATTCCTGCAACATTGCAGTTATAGAACCAGCTATTACCAAAATCAAAACTAGTGGTTGTTTGAATTGCAAAAGAAATGAAATAATGGAACTTTTTTCTTTTTTTACAGATATGGTGTTTTCTCCAAACTTTTGCAGTCTACTGCTAGCCTCAGTTGAGCTTAAGCCCTTTTCAGGAATAACTTCCAACATTGCTGTAACCTGTTCTGAGGTTAAGGAATGCCATGCTGTTTTTGATGTTCCTTGCAATTTGATATTCTGTAAGAATTGGATTTATTAGATTATTAAATGAAAGTCAAACGTAATAATGAGAAATAACATTATATGACAATTCAGGACAACATAAGAATTGAAAGATTCAAAAAGAGATTCCAATGCGTTTACTCTTTACAATGATTTTTTGCTAAAATCATTTGACTTTCAAATGCAGTATGGTAAGACACTTTTTCATTCTTGGTCCAAAGCTTTAGAATCTGTTTCCAAGTTAGATGATCCAACTGGCAAAAAGATTCAAGATGAAATTAGAAGTTCTTTTGATACTGAGATAAGAAGCAGTTTGAAAAAACCTGATTTTTCAAAAACCCTATCAAATTTTATTAATTCATACACCGAATTTGCATCATCTATACATCATGACAAATTGTTTAGGCAACTTGAAAGCACAATCAACAATTATGATACTTTGATAGAGCCTATTCGAGATGCTGTTAATCGAACACAATCGGAGGTAATTCCAATGAAGGGAAAATTTGAGGTTCATCACTATAAGACAAATTCACCACAAAAATTCAAAACACCAATTTTGGTTGTAGGTTCTCTGATTAACAGACATTACATTTTGGATCTACTTCCAGAAACAAGCATAATTAGATATTTTCAGCAATTGGGATTTGATGTGTATGCCACAGACTGGAAGATGCCTACAATCAAGGATGAAAACATGTCACTTGCAAGCTATGCCCATGACTATCTTGAAAATGCAGTGGATAGAGTAGAAGAAATTACAGGTTCTAGAAATGTGATTCTGTTTGGGTATTGTTGGGGCGGAATATTGTCTTTGATTTATTCTACATTATATCCTGATAATGTAAAGAGTCTGATTTTACACGCAACTCCTGCAGATTTTGATAAATCACCAACAGTACTTGAATCATGGATAAGAGAACTAGATGTAAAAAAGTTTGTAAATACGTTTGGAAATGTGCCTTCATCATTTCTAAATATCGCATTTTGGCTGCGTAATCCTTTAGAAGCTGTTTTAAAATATTCATTTTATTTTAGCCAGCCAAGAAGCTCAAAGGAAATTATGCAGTTTTTAGCAGTAGAATCTTGGCTTTATGACAGTGTACCAATTATTGGAAAAGCATTTGAGCAGATCATAAATGACATCTACAAAAAAAATCTACTAATTCAAAATAAGATGATGCTTGGAGAAAATCTTGTTGATTTAAAAAAAATCACCATGCCCGTACTGAACATAGTTGGAACTAACGATGATCTGGTTTCAGCAGAGTCAAGCAGAACAATTACAGATGTAATTTCTAGCAAAGACAAACAAACTTTAGAATTTCCAACAGGACATGTCGGATTATGTATTAGTAAGACAGCTCACAAAAAGCTGTGGCCTGAAGTTGGTAGATGGCTCAAAGAGCATTCAGATTGACCTGTTCGTTTTTTATATGCACATCTATGATTGACTATAATGATTGTGGTTGTTTGTGGATTGCCTGGAACTGGCAAAACCACTATTGCAAAAAAACTAGCTCCAATAATTAATGCCATTGTTTTATCTACAGATAAAATTAGAAAGGAGTTAATTCCTAATCCAACTTATCAAAAAGAAGAAAGAGCATTAATTTTTGATGTAATGATTTTGCTTGCAAAATATCTCCACTCAGCTGATAAAAATTGCATTTTAGATGCAACTTTTAACAAAGAATATTCTAGAAATCAAGTAAAAAATGATCTTAAAGTTTCTGAAGACCAATTTTTTGTAGTAGAATGTATTTGTCCTGAAAAAATAATATTATCTAGACTTGAAAATAGAAAAGATGATTATTCTGATGCAGATATTTTTGTGTATCGACAAATGAAAAAAATCTATGAACCTATAACATCCAAGCATATTACCATTGATACATCTCTAGATTCAGATTATAATGTTAAACTAATTTACAAATTCATTACTGGGAAATAATGTAATTCTTTAGAGAAACATATTTTACAATTGTCAATTATCTTTCAACCAATTCAAGAAAAGCCAATTCAGTATAAATTGAGACAAGAAGCTGTATTACAGTAGAGTCTGCAATTGCAACAAGACAAAAGCATTTGAGAACACTACTTACACTATCAAGACTGTTAAACAAAAACTGGGAAGAGACAACAAAAGATGACATTGATGAATTGATTTTCAAAGTAATGGATCAGTTTGCAGATGAGAACGGTCAGGAAACACACTATTCTTATGATCACAAAAAGATTCTCAAGATTTTCTTTAGATGGTACAAGTTAGATTCAAGAGAATTCATACAGGTATGTGATCCTCCAGAGATAAAAAATGTTAGAGTGAAAAAAATCAAAGATGAATTGAATTCGGATCAAGAAATTCTGGATTCGACAAAAAATAGCATAAAGGCAATTAGAGACATTCAACACAACTAATCTTCAAAACTTGAGAAGAATGTTTTTGCAATATTTCAAACATGAAAAATAAAAAAATAGGTTTATTGCTATTCAATAACAAAAGCAATTTTTACATTTGTGCGATATTCTGAAATCTTTCCATTTTCTACTTTTGCCTTGAAACCAAGTACATCTACTGCATGAATGTTTTTCAGACTCTCACCGGCTTTGTTAATGGCTGATTCTACGGAATCTTCCCAACTTTTGGACGATGTTCCAATAAGTTCTATCAATTTTACTACCAATTTATCACCTCCATTTTCTCAAAACAAGTTAGAATCAAGTTCAATAAAGAAAAGGATGTAAAATCTCATTGTTGGTAATTGATAATAATTTGTAAACAATTCTAACATAATTGTGAAATTTTCAATGTTTGATCCTAGTATCAGACATGAGAATTTTGATCATATGTTTATATCATTTTCACGTAAACTATTTTGGATAATAGCCAACTAGAAAGAAAATGATTTGAGCAATCAGATCAGTGTTTGATCTTTGGGTCATTCTATGTCTGGAAGACTGTTATCTGTTCCTCAAAATATTTGTCTTTACATATGTACAAAATTATTTTCAATAATTGCATTATTGATTCTAGGAATCAGGATCATCATTTTATAGATCATATGATAATATGGTAATACACAAAATGTCTGTTGTAAAATCAAAAAAATAGAATAAACTGCAAAAACATTGACACTTCAAAATCAAATTATACTTAAATTCCCCGGATACCCTTTCTAAAAACATACAACCATTCAATAATAATTCAAAAACTTTTGAAGACACTAACAAACAGTTGATTGGTTTTTGGGCTTCAATAATAAAACAGACTGCAAAAGAGCCACTACAAAATAGGAAAAAGCAACACATATGCATTAAATATAAAAAAACTACCCATCACATCATGGCAAGATAGGCTCTAAAACGCAAAAAAAGTAAATAGAGTCAGAGGATGAATTTGAATCTAAGATATTTGAATAGTGTTTTATCCATTTAGCCAAAAGATTCATTGCCATGCAATAGTTACAAAATGATGTGAATAATTATGGATGAAGTAGATGATTTAGAAGCTCAAAAATGCCCCAAATGTAATAGATTGATGCTCAAACAAGAAATTGATGAAATTTGGTATTGTGAAAATTGTGATAAACCACACGGCAATTAAATTTCATTTAGTGATTAGAAGACATAATTTTTAGATTCATTTGTAAAGCATGTTTGAAAAAATTATCCTTTGATTACTCCTATCGGCACAAGTTTTGCAACTTTTGTAGCCATTTTAAGATCATGCGATATGTTTGCTATTGTATCTACATCTTTGTAAACTTCCGGGGCTTCTTCTACTACACCGTAGCGTGTCATTGATTTTAATACAATACCCTTTTCTTGAATTTCTTCAAGAATCTGTTTGTAATTATATTGCTTATGGGACTGAGTTCTAGACATCAGTCTTCCAGCTCCGTGTGCAGTAGAGCCAAAACTGAGATTCAATGAATTTTTGTGTCCTAAAAGAATCCAACTTGCACTGCCCATTGAACCGGGAATGAAAATTGGCTGACCAATTTTTTGGTATTTTTTGGGAATGTCTATACTGCCTGCAGGAAATGCTCTTGTTGCTCCTTTTCTATGAACTACAATTGATTTTTCCTTACCATCTATTTTGTGTTTTTCAACTTTTGCAATATTATGAGCCACATCATAAACAAGATTCATCTCCAAATCGGATTCAGATTGGTTCAAAATAGATTCAAAAGACTTTCTTGTGTAATGAGTAATCATCTGCCTGTTACTCCATGCAAAGTTCATCGCGGCATTCATTGCTTGCTTGTATGCAATTCCCTCTTCAGAAGTATTGGGAGCACACGCCAATTGTCTATCAGGCAATTCTATGCCATATTTTTGATGGCTTGCTTCACAAATCTTTAGGTAGTCTGTGCACACTTGATGTCCTAGTCCTCTTGAACCGCAATGAATCAGTATTGTGATCTGGCCGGGAAATATTCCCATGACTTTTGCAGCTTGCTCATCATGAATCTCTTGCACTCTTTGAATCTCTAAGAAATGATTTCCAGAGCCCAAACTCCCAACTTGAGGAGCGCCTCTACTACGGGCCAACTCTGAAACCTTATCAGGGTCAGCATTTACAATATGTCCGTTTTCTTCACAAACATCAAGATCATCTTTTGAGGCATATCCGTTTGTCTCTAACCACTTTACACCTTGTACAAGGACTTCATCTAACTGAGTTGTGTTTAATTTTACACATCCTTCTTTAGGATTCAATCCTGATGGAATTGAATTAAAAAGATGATCAACAAGATCTACTAGTTTTGGCCTGATTTCTTTTTCAGTAAGATTAGTTCTGATCAGTCTCACCCCACAATTGATGTCATATCCTACACTTCCAGGACTAATCACACCTTCATCAATATCCATCCCTGCAACGCCTCCCACTGGAAATCCATAACCTTGATGACCGTCAGGTAAAACTACGACTTGTTTTAGGACTCCAGGCAATGTAGAAACATTAACTGCTTGTTCTATGGTTCTATCTGAAATCATCTTTTGTAGTAAACTTTCATTTGCATAGATTACAACAGGTATCTTCATTCCATATTCTGCATCGGGTTCTATTCTGTATTCTAGATCAGATATTTTTATTGGAGTTTTCAATATTGATTGTTTTTTCATGAACTTTTATAATTTTCATCAGTTCTAGTATTGAAAAATGACTCTTGAAAGGATGATTGTCTTTTTATTTTAACGAATAAGCAAAGCCACTAACAAAAGAGGGACCACGTCTTTTCTTTATCTTGATGTGTTTACCTTTTACATCGACGCTTTGAGATTTGGGTAGAAAACATCCTATCTGTAATCCATCAACTGAGACAAGAATATCACTATCCCTTTGAGTAGTAGGACCCAAAATTCTATATAATTTGGCCTTTTCTCCGTTATACACTGTTTGCCACGTTCCAGATTTTGCAAACCATTCTTGTTCAAATTCCATAGTATCTGAAGGACCAATGTATGTTCCTGAAATCCAAGTATAGGAAGAAGTTTTGATTTTGATTTTTTTCCCCGAAACTGTTCCATCTTTGTAAAATTTAGTCACTTTATCATCGTGATAAACAGTAATGTCTCCAGGGCCTCTTATGTTAAATGATAATGATGTATTTCCTTGGTAAATAGAAGCACATTTGTCTGCTTTTGCAGTCCATCTACCAATTTTAAGTTGCATAACATTTCAAATAATTTTATGAACTTAAGCATATCTGTGATTATCAGAATAAGTTAGAGAAAAAATAGAGATTTTTCAAATCTGATTATTAGTTACAAAAAGAGTTATGACTCAAATTTTACTTTATGAAAATGACTTACAAGTCAAAACTAAAGATAATTTATTCAATAGAAAGAGATTTGAGTTTGTGTTTTAATTTAATAAAAGATGACTGTAATTACAAAATCTATTAAAATACAATCTGAAGGCGAAAATGATATCATTGATCTTACTGACAAGATTTCTGCAAAAATTAAGGAATCACAAATTTCTAGTGGAATTGTAACCGTTTTTGTAACGGGTTCTACTGGGGCGTTAACTACGATTGAATATGAACCTGGTTTGTTGAAAGACTTTCCAGATATGCTATCTAGAATTGCTCCAAATGATCTAAATTATGAACACGAACAAATGTGGCATGATGGAAACGGTCGCTCTCATGTAAAGGCATCATTAATTGGCCCCTCCCTAACAATTCCATTTAATGATGAAAATCTATTGTTGGGAACTTGGCAGCAAATTGTTTTTGTAGAACTAGATACACGAAGAAGAGAACGAAATATAATATTACAAGTTATTGGGAATTAAAGTCTCCTTTCACGAAGGATTATTCTTGATGTTCGTTGGGATGAAAAGTTTGTATGCTTGATTTTTTCCTTTTTCATCATTCATTTTTTGCAGTTTCATACATCATACAAGATGATGAAGTTTGAGCCCACTCATGTCAAAACTTTGGAAAAACATCATGAAATAGCAAAGAAAGAAAATTTGAGTTTGTGTTTTAATTTATTTGAGGAATGCATAATTTCCATTAAACAAGAGTAATTAATATCAAATTATGCCCATTATTGAAATTTTATATCCGCTGCTCATTTTCTCCAGATGACAGTGTTCTAATAATTAATTCGCTCTTCTTTTTCAAGTATTCTTTCCACTTTTTTTCTATATGTAAAACAATACTGTTGCAATTTTCTTTATTATCAAAATTGATACCTTTACAAATCATTATAATTCATCAGTCACAATAGTTTGTAAATGAGAAGTATTGAAGATGTAGGTTCTGATCTGCTACACTTTCATGAAGCAATTCAATATGTTGGAATTTTTAAGAATGATGATAAAACTATTTGTAAATATTTTAAATCAAGAGAAGGAGAACTCGAAGCACAATCCGAAGATCTTGCAGATGGAGCCAAGTCAAGATTATATGCACGTCTTAGCCTCAGTCATAATTTGGGAAAACCGCGGTGTTCTTTTACACAGTATGAAAAAGCAATTCGTTTGACTTTTTATTATGGCGACTATATGATTTTAATGAAGATAAAGCCAATTGAAGATTACAATCGATTAATTAACAAAATAGGAAAAAAGCTAAAGGAGCAAGAACCTTTCATGTATGAAAAAAATGATTAAAACAAAAATTAAAAAAATTCTAGTTCCATTAGATGGTTCAAAAAATTCATTCAGAGGATTAGATCAAGCAATCATTATTGCAAGAAACTGCCATGCAGTCATTACGGGAGTATATGTTACACCGCTTAATCCTCCTGCATCAGTTGAACAAAAATCATACCTCAAGAATTATCTTTTAAAAAATGCAAACAAGTTTTTGAAAAAAGCAAAGATACGTTCAGCACAAAATGGAATTTTGTTTTATGAGAAAATCATGTATGGAGATGAAGGAACAAGAATAGTAAAATTTGCACATGATAAGAATTTTGATCTAATTATTATCGGTTCTAGGGGAATGAGATCTGTTAAAGAAATTTTTCTAGGAAGCACCTCAAATTATGTTCTACATAAATCCAAAATTCCTGTTCTAATAGTAAAATAGATTGCATTAAAAAAGGATGAACAAAAAATGTCCTTGCAAGTGTGGATGTGAACGAAAAATATGGATCAGTACATAATACAATTTTTGTTATAATGTGTTGGTAATTCTACAATCCCAGAAATTTGATTTCTACATGTCACTCAGGGATTGAACATGACTCTTGCTGTTTTCAAATGCCTTTTGCAGTCTTTGTTCAAGGTCTGCTTTTTTCTGTATATCTATTATCCATTGTTCTAGCTGTGCTTTGATGATTTTTTCATCCCATGATAGATTATTTTGTATTTCCTTTGAATAATTATTTAAATTAGTCGCCATCAGTAAGAATCATTCGTACCCCTTCTTAATAGGTCTTACTGAATATCTCTGAATCGTGAAGAAGCAAAAACTCAGTATTGCAATAGATCAAGATCTTCTTGATTGGATTGAAGCCCAGATAAAGACTTCCAGATTTGCAAATTATTCTCATGCCATACAATATTCGGTTAGACAATTAAAAGAAAGTGAAGAAGAGTGACGGTTCAAATCTCAACAGGTTTGAACATATGTAAAGTAGTGAATCAATGTTCAGAATTCCATTTTTCATCCAAAGCTTTTTGGTAAACAGGATCACTGCAAATACATTTTGGGTTTTTAGAGCTGTCGTAATGCATGATGAATTGGTTTTACTCTAAAGGATAATCAAATCTGATGGAGTTTATCTCGTTTTGAATGTCATCCAAAGCATTGATCTTAATTGCACTTGGAGATGCAGTGTATAATGCATCACCAATGTAAAATGTGCGGTAACCTGTTTGGGAATGCACATACTTTGATCCAGAATGTTTAATTTTGCCTTCCAGATCAAACCCGCTTTGAGGATCAAGACCATACACATAGAATCCATTCCAAGTATTCTGTGAATTATTTTCAGATGGCGTATCTGTCTTGTCATAAATAGGAATAGAAAGGATTCCTCTGTTTGTATCCAGGAAAAATGCCTTGTGATCATCAAGTGCTTCTGATCCAGCTGCTCGAGAATTGCCAATAACAACATCGTCTACCACTGATGGTTTTTTTACATCTGAGACATCAAAGAGTGCAATCTTTACGCCACTCTGCTGGATTCCAAAATTATCGGCATCACGTCCAATTCCAACAATATGATTTTCATCAAATGGGTGCAGATAAGTTGAGAATCCCGGAATCTTTAGCTCGCCAAGTATTTTTGGAGTATCAGAAGACAAGTCAATTACAAAAAAAGGATCTATTCTCTCAAATGTGACAAGATACAGTTTTTCACCCATGAACCTTGAAGCAAAGACATTCTCATTTGGTGCAATGCCATCAAGATTTCCAATTGTGTCAAGTTGCTCATCATCCATCACATATACGGCATTGTACCGTGTGGTTAGCCCATTTCCATCGTAGTGGTCATATGTTGTAACAACCCTGAATGAGTCCTTGTATTTATCCATGGAGAACTGGTTTAGCAACCATCCTGGAACTCCTCCCTGCGCTTGATGTTCTATGCTGCCTTCAGATATCCTAATTTTATGGATTGCCGTGTTTTTGAGGTCTTGCTGAACTTTTGAGTCATATATTGCTAGCTGCTCACCAATGTTAGAGAACAGTGTTTTTTTATCGACATATCCTATACTGTCATATGCATTTACCAAAATATCAGTGACAAGAGTATGTTTTTTAGAAGAATCAATCAAGGAATCATTTCTTATTTCATTGATTTTATCCTGAACAGATTTTGATAATAATGGAACCAGAGTATTAAAGAATCTGTCTTTTTTGATTGCCTCATGGTGTGCAGAGCTTATGCTTTTCTTGTATGTTATGTATAATCCATCTTGTGATGTGTAAATTGTGTTTGTAGAACCCATTAGGAATGTTTTAGCATTTACAAAGTTTTCATCAAAAATGTTAATTGCTGTGATTGTGTTAAACTTGTAATCGGATTCATAGTTGTCAAAATAAAACACATCCGGATCAAGTACCACTCCTGATGATCCATGAACTGTGATATACGGCATGACAGGATTGTTATGATGAGCCCTCATGGTAGAGATGAAGTACACATAGTCTCCAATCATTCTTGCATCGTGGAAATCCCCGTCAACTTCATAGTCCTTGAGAATCTTCGGAGAGATTGGATCAGATACGTCAAGGATCATTGCATGTGTTACAATATCTCTTCTTGTTGGATTGTCCAACTCTTCAATTCTTTTCTCAGAGTTTGATGAAGTGTAAAATATCACAAGTCTGTAGCCGTTTAGAAACATGTTGTGCAGTTCTTGCTGTTTTATATCCAACGTTGTTTTTGAGATTATTTTGGCAGTTTCTGCAGGATATGCATCAATGATTCTAAGTGTACGGTCTTGCAAAACATAGATGTACTTACCATCTGTCTTTATGTAATCTGGTTCATCGACTCCAGTAACCTGTACGTTTGTAGAAGAAAAAGCAGGATTGTCTCCACTATAGGCCTCTTCGTCTACACGAGTATCAAAAAAAGGTGTTCCTGATCCGGCAGATGTACTCCAATCACGAGCAAAAGAAGGAGAACTACTCTGCAACTGAGCCCGCATGCCAGAACTAGCAAACATCAGGGAAGAATCAGAATCCCATTCCGTACTTCTGAAATCATCATAATTTACGTAAGAATCCAAGGATCTTATCTTTAGAAGAAATTCTCTTACCTCGTCGTCAGATGAGAATTGTTTGAGTTGCTGCGTTCCCTCAAAAACCTCCAAGGGCATGGCAGTTTCATCAAAGACGGATATGTCTGGGAGCAATCTTTGTTGCTGTGCATCCAAGCTTTGCAGATCTGCATATATTACAGAATAAAGTCCAATGGCACCAATTATTGAAAGTGTTATCAGTGCAGAAAATAATACCAGTTTAACAGACATAAAACCTTCTCAATATCTTCTTTGTTGCAATCAGGATTCTCTGTTGTTTCTAATGTACATATTCATGTAAACTCCAAATCCCAAAATCAGTCCAAACAGGACCACAAATTGTATGTCTTGTGGATTCATGCGTTGGCCAGCAATTAGGCTACCCAACGGCATAAAGAGACCTGAAACACCCACGATTGCAATAAATATTGAAACAAAGTTAACTACGAAAAAAATTTTGTCTTTCATATATTTTCACTGAACATTCACCTAGAATTTGGATAGCTTATTAAGATATTGCAACAAGGTTCTGTCAAATCTACGGTTGACCAGGTATAATTTCTACTAATAACTAACCGTAAATTTTACAGTATCCTCCAAGCATTCCAATAGTAATCATAGTTCTAGTCTTCATTTTCTTTTATCTTCCAAAATTCTCGTTCAATAGCATTGGAGTTCCAGAAATTATTGCTGCTAAAAGATAGATGTAAGGAATTCTACGCCATAATGGAATATTTTTTGTAAACATATAGTTAATTGGAATTGTAATCATTGCCATTATCCAGAAAACCAATACATGAAATCCTTCTGGCGGCACAAATAAACGAGTTTGAAGAAAACCTATTGGGGCAGATATTAGTCCAAGTCCTGCAATAGCAAACGGCAATGCAAATGCAACTCTCATCCCAGCCGCAAAAATACTTGTAAATACATCCGGATCTGGTGATGGGTTTTCTATTTCAAAACTTCTTGTTGTTCCATTACCAAACAGCTCAACCATCTGTATTGGTTTGTCTTTATTATTTTCAAATGTAATACTATATTCAATTACAAGAAAAGAGAGGTTTGCCAAAAGATATCCAACTATAATTAAAACAAGGATTAGTTCTCTAGTTTTCATTTTCTAAACTCCACACGGAGGTCCAGGCCTTATCGGATAATCAATAAAAGAAATACATTCAAAGTTGACATGTGACAGTGCCCACATTCCAGATATCTGCACTGCAATAAAGTAAACAAATACAAATCTTTTCCAAATTGGGAATTTTGAAGTATATTTCATCACAAGAGGAATTGAAATGAAAGATAAAATCCACACTAGAATTCCAACATAATCATATGAAAAATCAGGAACGATAACAAGAAAATATCCCGTCAGAGTAACTGGAAGTGAGTATCTGAAAAATTCATAGACATGATTTTGAACTCCTTCAGATAATCTTTCATGATAATACATCATACTAGTTACTTCCTCTATGCTTCCATCTTCCAGTATTTTACTAGAAGTGATTTTCATGGGTTCTGCAGTATATGCACCCATTATCCCCACAGGAATCATTCCAAAAGCATTCAAAAGAAACAAACCAACAACAAAATAGATAATCTTGCTTTCCCGTGATTGTTTCTGAAATCTAGTCTTCATTTTCTAGAAAAACAAGAGTTAACGCCCGACTTCAAACTCTACATCAACTATTACTGAGATATTCCCATCTCGAATGTTATTCCATTCATCATATGATACAAGCACACCATCGTAACGCATCTGAGGGTTGCGTTGTTGATCAAAATCTTGGTTTATCTTTATGGTTTTGATTCCCTTGACATCCAGATTCATTGGATTTGTAATCTCCATTGCGTTTTTTCTTGCATCATCAAGTGCCTCTTGTGTCAACTCTTGTCTGACGGTATCAATTGATGATTTTGAATATGACATATACATACGTTCAATGCCGCCATATTTTGATAAAATGTTATAGACTCCATCAATATTTTCCATACTAGTTTTCACAGTCCATCTTGAATATGTCTGATAACTGTCATAGGTTTTTTGTTGATAGTAAGATGGATTGATGTTTATTGTACTTCGTGGAATTTCGCCTGACACACCATTTTCTTCTAATAGTGTGGACAATTCATCAAGTGTTTCAGCATATGCAGATAGTGTGTTTTCCATCGTGTCAGGTTTTGTTTCAAATCGTACATTGAGTGTAGCTTCTAGTGTATATCCCAAACTTACATCGGCATCTCCCAAAACAGTTACAGAGCCAGTCATCCATGGATGAACCATGCAAAAGTAAGGATATTTTCCGACGGAGTTAAAATCAAAAGAAAATGTTGTCCCTTCCATAAACAGGCCGCTGTCAAAGATTCCATCAGGTCCATCTTCAGACGTTCCGCTTGTTATTGTGTGCGCTGCCTGATCATCATTTGACCAGATTACTTCGGTCCCAGTATCTACGGTAATATCTGCAGGCAAAAAGCATTCATTGAATTGCTCACATTCCGGCACAGATGTGCCATATGGAACTGAAATTTTGACCGGAGTAGATTCAGTATTTTTTTCTACATCAGGATCCTCTATTGGTACTTGAGATATTCTAATGTCTTCTATTCGCAGTCCAAGATTTGTTATCTCTTGTGTGATGTTCTGATAATTGTTCATATCGACTTTTACTGGAAATGACATGTATGCAATGTACGAATCAGCGGCAGATCCAGAACCACCATAACGGAAATTGTTTCCATCAAAGTTTGTCTGGATATAAGATATTGTTACATCATCATAATCTTTGAGTTCTTGCCGTAGTTCTTCAGATATGTCTTTGACATTTTTGTTGTATTGTTCTACGGCATCTTGAAGATCTGTCGGAGGATTGTTTATTGCAAGTGTCATTACTACGACATCAGGAGGTAAAGCAGTAGAACTCTCACCACTAACTGTGATTGAGGCATATCCTGACTCTTGCTTCATTATTTCAGAGAATTCAAGTGGGTTGCTTAGGGAATAAGATGTAGAGAGGGTAAGAGAAAATACAAGTACAGATACAATTGCAATACTGGCAATCATTAATTTTGAGTTGGGTTTCACTTTCACACTGTATGAAAAATCAAGACTAGATAAATAATCCTATTGATCAGTTCATTTGTTCAGGAGATATGTGCTCGTCCCATTCACATTTTTGTGTATCAAGATGACTAGTGCCATTATCAAAATAATAAGGACCAAAATACCAGTTCTGCACCATAGGATTTGCCTCAAAACAAATGTATGTTACTGCTTCAAGAGAATCAATCCATTTGCAAGAATTACTGTCAATATGATGGATTCTCAATTTCCAATTTGGAAGAGCAGATTTTACAATATTTATTTTCCATGAAAATAATACACAAAAATAATTTAAAAAACTTATGAAAATTAAATTCAGCTAATTAGATTCACCTACGCATCAGCATACATTGAGACTTCCCAAGCTGTAGGGGTTTGTGCAAATGATGTGTATTCTTTGTATTTAATCTCCGTATATGCATCAAGAAAGTCTTTTGTAAAAACTTTCTGTAAGAAATTTGAATCACTTCCCAAAGAATCAAGTGCACCTTTCAGAGAAACAGGTAAAGAGCCAATCTTGTACTCTCGTTTCTTTTCTGTGGATAGTTTGTAAACATTTTCTTCAATAGGATCACCAGGATCAATTTTGTTTTTTATTCCATCTAATCCTGCCAACAATAATGCAGATTCTAAGAGATAGATATTTGCAGTTGGATCAGGTACACGATACTCAATTCTTTTACTTTTTTCTTGATTTCTATTATACATTGGAACTCTTATTGCAGCAGATCTGTTTCCTAATCCCCAGCAAACATTTACTGGCGCTTCAAAACCTGGAACAAGTCGTTTGTAAGAATTTGTAGTGGGATTTGTGATTGCACATAAAGCTGATGCATGATTCAAAATTCCACCAACATAATATCTTCCAATTTGACTCATCTGGGCCTGCTCATCATCTTTTTCATACATTACATTCGTTTTTTCATTCCATAAGCTTTGGTGAGTATGCATAGCTGATGCATTATCGCCAAAAATGGGTTTTGGCATAAAAGTTGCAACTTTATTTTTTCGTTTAGCTTTGACTTTTACCAAATTTTTAACTGCAATTACATTATCTGCCATTGTAATCATTTCATCATATACTAAATTGATTTCACATTGACCAGAAGTTGCAACCTCATGGTGTTCTGCCTCTATTTTTATTCCAAAATAATTATACAGATCATCACAAACATCCTTTCGAAATCCTTCAAGAGTATCCTTAGGTTGTGATGGATAATATCCTTCTTTGAGGTCTATGGCAGTACTTACATTTCCTTTAGCCCAGGGGGATTCTTTAGATTCTATTGAATATCCTGAGCCCCCATACGAATGGGTTGCAGCATATGGAGAGGGGTAAACATTGATGGTATCAAATACAAAAAATTCTATTTCAGGACCCCAATTAGTATGAGTTAATCCAAATTCTGTTAGTTTTTGTGATGCCTTGTGTGCGATACCTCTAGAATCTCGATTAAATCTGGATTCTTTGTTAGTACTGCCATCATACAAATCACAGAATATTCTGGCATTTTTCCTATTACCTGGATCATAATCATTTGGAAGAATTTTAAACGAAGTTGGGTCAGGTAACAAAATCATGTCTGAATGATTAACGGATTTGAATCCTACAATCGAACTCGCATCTAGTTTTTCAAGACCATTAACAAAACTATCTTTATCAATTGCATAGCTTGGCATACCCACATTATGAAGTTCGCCAAAAATATCTACAAACCAAAAATCAATAAATGATATATTTTCATTTTGTATAGTTTGTAACACTTGTTCTGCATTCAATGAACATTCCTAGTAAATCAGTTTACTAATGTTGCTTTGTAAGCCAGAGTTGTCAAGTTAGTCAGGTTAATTCAGAATGTGTGTATTTTTTTATTTAGAAAAAACACACTTGCAAAAATTTTATGACTGGTAAATATTGAATTGTTCAAATGAACTTCAAATCATATGTGTTTCATAGAGTGGTTTTAAATAATCATGATTAAAAAATATTATAAACGATGATTACCTAGATACATGTTATGATGACGGAACCACCAAAACCATCATCTGGAGATGAAATTTGTTCCATGTGTAGGCGTCCAAAAAGCAAACACACCAATGAAGAAATGCTTGCATGTTCAAAAAAATTACAAGAATTTAAGAAAAATCCTACTGGCGGAGCAGGCATAGAATAACAATTACATCTTGAAAAAAATTTATCCTTTAACAATTTTTTTTGTTAATAATATATTTCAAATAAAAAAATTATTGAATTATGTTGACGCAAACTGAATATGATAAAAAAGATGAGTGATTATTATGAAAACCTACAAAAAAAATATAAAAAATTATTTGCAGAATATGAACAGATAAAGTCAGATGGCTCAAAAAATGAATTATTGCAAGAACAAGTAAAAAACTCACTGAAAAAAATAAGGGAATTCAAGATGCTCCTCTAAACTACCTTTGATATTTTTCATGCAATTCCCTTTAAAATTGGATAAAACATACGAGTAATTTTGTGGAATTATTCACACGGTTTAAGATACCTTTAGAAATTCAATAAAAAATGACAATTCTATGCCTAAAATAGAGACAAATTATAATATTTCACACGTTCCGCCAGATTTCTTCCAACTTTTTCCACCTTGACTTTTACAATGTGTTTTAGTTACTTTCTTAGAAAGAACACCTTTGCAATTTTTTTCTAGGTAACAAGTTCCTAGATGTTTTTTAGGACTAATTTTTTTACGTATGATTGGTTTTTTGGAAGTTAGCGTTGTTTTAATTCTACCCAATGAAAGTGAGGGAGATTTCTTAATAACACGTTTACGTTTTGAAATCAATGGTTTTTTTATTTTAGGAATCTTTGGTTTTCTAATTACAGGTTTACGTATTGACATAAATTAATACAGTCAATTCACTATTAAACTGATTCTAAATGAAGTAAAATTGCTCGTGTCCTTCACTTGTTAGACATTGGACAAGTAATATAATAATAAATGTAGTTACGAGCAAATCACAACATATTTTTTAAGAGTTATCCTCAATGATCTGCTCAGGGCTATTAAATCCACAGTGTAAAGAAAAAATTTGGTTAAAAAATACAAAGATTATATGCATTAACAAGCAATATAAAATAATGAAGACGTGGAGGGAAACAAAAATCGGTGAGGGTATAAAGAGACCAAAATCTAAAGAGATGTTAGGATTGAATAATAAAGAAAATCTAAGTAAAAAAAATTAAAAAACAAAAAGAAAAACAAAGGAAATTATAAAAAATTCTCAAAGACGAGATAAAGAAAGCAGATCAATTTCGAATATCAATAGATGGTTTACAGAATCTTTCGGATTCATCCATTAGTTCAATTCAAATCAAAAGAGAACAAGCACTAAATAAAACAAAAAAAACAATAAATGAAATTTTAGAAAATACCAAATTATTAAAAAAGACAGAAGATGAATTTCGAAAAATAGCATAATTGTAAAATTTTTGTTATTGATTCATTTTTTTTCATCAAATATGGAAAATAACTAAGGAGGATGAAATCAACATGGGTTTAGAGTCACACATACAACATACAAACAAAGCTATTCACAATGCAAAAGCAGTCAAAGAAACATCGAGAAAAATTTTGGGAGTTAAATCAAATATTCAGCCTGACGATATTAAAGAGCTGAGTCAAATCATGCAGAATGTCATAGACAGTACAGACAAAGCAATCAGAGAAGTCAAACTTGCTGGATCAAGAGCAAAATCAAGGCTCATCGCAGTAAAAAAGGCGAAAAAAATCATCGTAGACCATACCAAAAATGCAAAATATGCAGCCATAGAATCTAGAAAAACAGCAGATGCTGCACTTGAAACATCAAAGAAAATGAAAAATTCAGAGATGCAGAAAAAATATCAAAAAACATACGACACTCAAATTGCAGGATCAATTCATGCTGCCAAGGTTGCTGAAAAAGAAACAGAAAAAGCACTAAGGGCATTAAAAAATGCTAGAAATGTTGCAAGAGGGGCATTAAAAGAAATACAGGTTTAAGATCTAAAAAATGAATTTGATGGAAAGTTTGGAGTTATTTCTCAAATTGGACTTGCAAAAACAATCATAGATATCGATAAATCAGATATGCAGATGTTCATTCCAAATAAAAAATTTAATGAAGTAACAATTTTGGGCAAATCAAAAATTCATGAATCCATTGAAAATTCATGAAGTTTGAACTATCATTGATTTTTTCAAAGGAGGGTTATTCTGAAAATAACTTGCAGTATAGAGTATGTCATCTCCTTCAGGCATTGGATTTGCACATTTTCCGCAAAGTGGCAGTATTACTTTTGCATCATACTCAATCTCCCCAATAACAGATTTACAACTACTACAAATCACAGATTTTGTATCATAAAGATTCATTTTGTCATTACCTCAATAGGCATGTGTATCAAAATACTGCTTCCGTGTTTTGCATCAACTGATGTTTCATAGTTTTTACACGAATTTGCTAACTGTAATTTATCATATTTTACAACTTTAGAGCCAAGATCAGATGTAATCGTAAATGTTGGAGTTTGTACATGTTCTTGTCCAATGCATGTTTTGAATTGGATGTAATAGATAGATTCTGATGTTTTTGCCAAATATTGTACCTTTATTGAATTAACATTAGGATTTTTTGGAGCATCACCGTAAGCAGTTGTAGAAAATAGAGACACAACCAATACGGTCACTAAAAGCAATCCAAATCTTTTATTTTCTGAGTCTGATTTTTTCATATTGATTCCTTTTTTGGTGAAACGTAAGGAGGCAACTATCAGGATTCGAGGGGATCCAAGAGATATGTCAAACCTCTTACGTTTTCGCCAAGTACATTAGACAGATGAATTATATCTTAATATCCATCAAGTTGTGGCATGCCATTTTTTAATTCAAAATCTTGTTCTTTGAGATCATTTCGGATCTCTTCTTTGATTTGATCAAGTTCTGTTTTTAGAACTTCTAAGATGTTATTGCAGCAAGGACACCAAACACCAGACATAGTACCCACCCATGGGTTACACTTCGGATATCTTTTCTGACCTAGTTCGTACCTTTTCCCCACTTGTGGGTTTTGCGCTTGGAATTCTTTGCATTTTTTCACACATAATGGACATGATCCTGAATTTCGAGACAACTAGGCCGCCTCTGATATTGGCAGTTTGTAATTAATGTCAACTAGTCCACATATTGAATGAATTTGTTCGTCGGATTCAAAATGACAATTTTTACAATCAAATTTTATGGGTTTTGTACAAATTGAGCATTTTTGTTTGATTTCCAAAACAGTACCACATTTTCTACAACAATCAATTCTCATTTTATGTTTCTCCTATAACACCGCTGACAAAATAATTACAGAAATTACAGCAAAGGCATAGAAACCAATGAATGCCTTTTTGTTACGTGGCGGCATTAATTGTGATTTTTGTTTATTTTGAATCATTGTAATGTCTCCTTTGTAAAAACAGCGAGAACCCCGTGAAAAAATTCACAGGTCTTTACTGGTCTAGAGCAATATAGTTCTCGCATGGTATTCATATGTAATTTTTAACAATATACCTTGGTCAGCTATTCAGCTTACTGGTAATCTTGAGAATTTACCAGACTCTATGAAGAACTAACACTATACTATAATCATGAAAACACAGCAAATCTCAAACTGGGATAAAATGGTTCATGCCCCTTTCAAAAAGGTCGTAAAATTCGATCTTCTCTGCATGGGTATCGGCGCAGTAATTGGAATGGGTGTAGGAGCCTATCTTGTCGCTAGCGGTTTAATCGGCTAGCAACAACTTCTTTTTTATAATAACTAGCCATGATTGATAATATGCAATTTTAAACAGTAGAGCCATCACACCATCAAAGAAAGGTCATAGACGGGTTTGGAAAGAAGCAAATAAGGATGACATAGATGGGTCAATCTTGAAGAAAAGGAATTAGAAAACCTTGTGGAAATTTTTTAAAAAGAATCTACGGGAAAAGTAGAACTAAAAGAACTTATCAAAGTAATCGAATGATCTTCTGTAATGACTTTTATCCAGTATTGAGTAGTGCTATTAATGACAGATCTGTTTGATGAGACTGCAAACTATGTGTTGGATTTAGCCAGTCCGCAAAGGATGCAAATTTTATTCAAGTTGTTAGAAAAAAATTCCACTCCTACAGCTTTAGCAAAAGAAATTGATGCGACAAAACAGGAAGTCCATCGAAATTTCATTAGATTAGAGGAACGTGGATTAATTGAAAAGAAAACAGACGGCAAGTACACACTAACAACATTTGGTAAAATTGTATGCACGCAGGTACCATCTCTTGTGTTCATTTCACAAAATAGGAAATATTTTGAAGAGCATGATTTTGGTGAAGTTCCACATAAATTCCAAATGCGTTGCGGTCAACTTGCTAATGGTCAATACATCAAGGGTATCTCAAAAGTACTTGAACAGTGGAAGAATATTTACAAAAATTCAAATGAATACATCTATGAGGTATTATCAGAAGTTCCTCTTGATTTGATAGAGCCGTTGGTAAAGCAGGTCAAAAAAGGGGTAAAATTCAATTACATATTTTCAGAATCAGCAGTAGTTCCAAAAGGACGAAAAGCGCTACTAAAAAAACTTGGCTTTAACAAATTAATTGAAAAAGGACTAATTGAAAGAAAGATGGAAAAAAATGTTCAAACAGTAGTAATTCTAAATGAAAAAGAGGCTTGCATAATGTTTCCTACACTTGATGGGGAATCAGATCTTACTGAAATGTTTTATTCAGACGACTTGATGTTCCACGAATGGTGTCTTGATTATTTCAGGTATTGCTGGTATGGTTCGGATGTTTTTAGAGAAAGTAAACTAAAAGAATAATTTGTTTATGTTTTTATTTTGTTGTTATTAAGAAATTCTATGCATGGAACTAGTTGTGATAATTGCTTTACAGGCTATCGTCCAGGCCAGTTGATATCTTGTGAGCAATGTGGTTCAGAATTTTGTGATAGCTGTATAAAAAATCACAAACATTGATCCCATCAAAGAAAGGATTCGTAAAGGACATGACTCCCTATGGAGGATGAAAATAGACGTGGGTAGTAGTGAAGAATAAAAGAACAATGATCATTTGAGTTCTTGAATATTTTTGACTATTTCATTCATCTCAAATACCATTTTCTTCTGTTCTATGACATTTTTTGATTTCAAGAATTCATTTTGTAGTTCAGAAAGAGATTCTCTTAGCTCAGCTATTTTTGTAGGTTTTTGTTCAAGAAAGATTCGCTTTAGAGGAACTGATTTCTCTGAATCAATTTGTACTTTAGAGATTTTTGCAGTACAGCCATAACATGGTGATTCAAGATCATTTTCGTATCTAGGTAGTTTGCCATTAACGTCAAAATATGACTGAATATCATTTTGTGCAAGGTTGTGTTTTATGTTGAGTTCTTGAACAATGTTTTGCATTTCAATTTTTGGCATCTTTGCAAATTCTACATACTTTTTCATGGCATCAAAATATGTACCCCCTTGACTAAGAACTGAATCTCTTGCATCTTTTGCTAGAGATATTTTTGCTTGAAGATAGTCAAATTGATCCCAGAATATATCATGATTTGGTGTATTCAGTTGTGAGACATATTTTGTAAATGCATTTCTAGGAGTAAAGTCTTCATAATTTTTTTCCATCCTTTGAAGTTCTTTTTTTAGAGATTCTTGAGCCGCAGTTCGTTGTTCATCGATTAATTTTTGCTGTGCATCAAGCGTATTTTTAGTCTCTTGTGATTTGAGATACTGTTTTTTTGAGAATTCTATTTTTTCGAGTATGTCTTGGAATATAGGATTGTTTTGTATATCATTGCCTTCAATTTTTTTAAAATCAGATTGTGCAAATACATTAGGAGTAAATGCAGACAATACCATTACAGCAGCAATAATTGAGGCAAACAGTAGTTTCATCATTGAGCAGAATAATAAAAAATTGCTTAAGAGTAATTCGTAGAAATTATTAGAATCAGTCATACTGATAGTTTTAATATTACCTCAAAATTTGGGGTAAAACTGAACCCAGATTTGAGCAAATAAAGAAAAATGATTCTAAAATAAAAATCACATAATTAGATCAATCAAAGCATCAGCATAAGGGAAATGGAATGTTTTGAAAATTAAATAGGCTTAGAAAAAATAGAAAAAAAGTCGCGTGCATCATTTTTTGATAGATCTTTGTTTTTTGTAACACAATAATTTGTAGTAAAGGTACATTTTGGGCATCCACCCCATTTCTCACCTTGTTTGATTAATTTTTTTTGTTTAGGGTCTACGGGACAATCACAATCATGAAGCAGTGAATAGCAAGTATTGAGAATTTTTTCAAAATCATCATAAATTATTTTGCTGCACCCATTGAACCCATCTGAGGAATTATCATAAAGATAGATTACTCCGTTTTCATAATATGCATCAATATCATTTGATTCAGATTTTGTGATAATTTTTGCAGCATTGATAAATACATGTGTAATAGTATGGATTTTAGAATCTGCTGCAATCTGGCTTTTTGATTCAGAGTCTGATTTTAAAATAAACTCTGAAGGAATAGTGATACTTATTGAAGAATGTTTTGATTTCCAATTAAAATTTCTCCAAGATGGAATACTGGCCCCATTGTGAGTTTCAAAGTTTTCTGATGACTCGTTATAGTTTCCTTTAACATACCCTGTAATGGTTCTACTCAGCTCAATGATACCATAACGCAAGGCAAGTTTTTTAGATTTTACAGTAATTTCTCGATGTATTGCATTTCTTTCAGATGTCTGAAGAATGCAAGTCCTAACAATTGGGATTGTTCTTTTTTGTTTTTCATATGATCTCTTCAGATATGCTCTTGCACCATTTTGTGATTTTATTAGAGAGGTGACCTCATAGTTTTGTTTGTTAAAGTGATAAATCGCATTTTGATGCAGTTGATAATATCCTACAGGCACACCACGAGTTCCAATTTTTTGAGAATTGTAGTATATTGCAATCTCCCCTGATGTTCCTCGTAAATTGATACTATTTGCAAAATCAAAAAATTGTGATTTATCAGATTCAATTGCAGCCTCGTTTTCAATTTCAATTGACTCTGTGTGCTTGTCAGAAATTATTGGGTTTTTCTTGTTTATTGGGATGACATGGTCTTGTGATAGATAATCATCAATATGACGAGCAAAGTAATGGCATGCAGCATCATCAGGATCAAACACGCAAATAGCATAGGATTTTTGTCCCATGCGACCAGCACGCCCAATTCTTTGCACAAAAGAGTCATACTCATTTTTGAATGCAGAGATTACCACATCCACATGACCAATATCTATTCCAAGCTCCAATGTAGGTGTACAAGATAATGCATCTAATTCTCCTGCTTTCATCTGAGACTCGTATAGTTTCCTGTTATTTTGATCAAGACCACCTCGATGAATCTGAATTCTAATACCATCATTTGCATCCTCCATATTTGATGCAAGAAATTCTGAATCATTATGGGAATTACTAAAGATTAACTGTGTGGATTTATTTCTGTAGCAAATTGATGCTAGCATCTCCATAGTAGCACGCTGCCCATATTTTCTTGGCATTATGAAAAACATGTGCATGTTGTGTTTTCGTCGAACATTACTTTTGATGTATGAAAATGATTCTTGAGGTAAATCAAACATGTCTGAAAAGAATTCTTTAGAATTATCCAGAGTAGCTGAAGAACCAATGAATTGAATTTCTCCCATGTATCGCTTCATTCGATTTAATACATGATAGACATTTGAACCATGAAAGCTAGTGTAAGAATGGGCCTCATCCATAACAATTATTTTGGCATTTTTGAATAATTCATTCCATTTTTTGTCTTGTAGTATCAGATGGTAATTGATAAAATCAAAGTTTGTTGCAATGATGAGTGATTTTTTGCTAGCATCTGAAATTATCATGTCTTTGTATTCAGAACTCTGACCACCATGAATTGAATATACAGCAACTTTACTTTTCAACCCACATCTATCAATTAGCTGCGATATCTTGGATACTTGATCATCAATTAGTGCATTAAGCGGATACACAAAAAGTGCAAATACCCCTGGCTGTTCTTCCTGAGAGATCTTTTGCAATATCGGAATACAAAATGCCTCAGTCTTTCCAGACCCAGTTGGTGCGGAAATTATTGAATTATTTCCCTTTAGAATTGAGCGAATTGACTCTTCTTGAAATGGGAGTAATCCTGAGAATCCATATTTTTCAATTCCTTTTAGAATATTTTCCGATAAAACATCTTTTAGGCTAGGAACTGGAATCTTTTCAGGTTCTGGTGCGAGCATATTCTCATAGTGTATAATTCCTAAGGACTCTTCTTTGTGACCTTGAACTAGCTCATGAATTATCTCGTCATCATCAACTAGAGATTTTGGGATTTTATTAATATCAAATAAAATTTCTGCAGGTAAAGGAATTTTTGGTTCAGGTTTATTCTCTTTTTGTTTGGCGTATTTTTTTATTTCATCAGGATAGTATGGTTCAGATTCTGTAGGACCATTACATCTATGGGGCTCATCTGTTCGTGAATCAATAGGAATGAATTTTCCACTATCTGATTTGAATTCATCATCCCAATAGATTTGAGCACCGCATCCTTTGGAGCAGGTTTTTGTGTTTCCAGAATAATTTATCCCATAAGTTGGTTTTCTTGAAATTACTTTTTCAGGATTGCATTTTGGACAAATCCATGGACCGCCAACATCTTCAAAATTTTGTGAGAGTTTAGTATCACAATTTGAACAAAATTTCATGAATATGTTTTTGAATAATTTACCATT
Organism: Nitrosopumilus ureiphilus; assembly: GCF_013407185.1. NCBI lineage: Archaea > Thermoproteati > Nitrososphaerota > Nitrososphaeria > Nitrosopumilales > Nitrosopumilaceae > Nitrosopumilus > Nitrosopumilus ureiphilus. The sequence goes on from NZ_CP026995.1 coordinate 1,746,787, forward strand.
AATGAATATATGATTAATTTGTTGTTTACATCAGATCAATTTTCATTTAAGAATTTTGTGATAAATTGTAACTACGGATTTTTAAAAAACAGTTTAAGATTTATTGTGATTTGGCATCTAATTTAACAACATCACCTAATAAGATCTTGTCAATTAATGCAACTAGTTTATTGGTATCAAATGGTTTTTGAATTATAGCAGATGGATTTGATTCAAGCAGTCTTGTCACATTCATGATCTGGACTATCTGTCAATATTATCACTTTAGCATCAGAATCAACATTATGAATACTTGAGTCCATCAAATTCAGGTATCCAATAATCCATCATAACAATGTCAGGTGAATGTTTTTGATACAATTCAACTGTTCCTAATCCATTATACCCTAATACCAAAACCGCAATGGATCAAAGACTATGAGGTCTGACATTTATTTCTGCAGTCTCTTAGTCATCATAGATTATCATTACTGTAGGCATGATGTTTACCAAATTCATGATGAGATTAAGAAATTAAGTTGATTCAAATAAACAAACAGGGTTTTAATTCAAAATCAGTTTTTAAAGTACGATTTATATCAAAAATGATGTGTCACAAGTAGAGTATGTCCTAATGATCGGCGTGGCATTAAGTGGCAAAACTACGTACATTAAATCAAATTTGGAACACAAGCGAATTTCTTTGTCATTTTTTGACAATAATAGAAAAAAGGAACTAGAATACATAGAAAATTGTCTTGCTCAAGGAAGAAACATCGTAATAGATGATACAAACCTTACAGAAGCCATACGAAAAAAACACATAGATCTTGCAAAAAAATACAATGCAAAAGTAAGAGGAATTTTCATGAATACATCCAGAGCACTACTTGAAAAAAGACAAGGGAGTAGACGGGATCCATTTCCTCTACCTGTAATTTACAAGCAAATCAACGAACTGGAGACACCAGTTCTTGGAGAGGGATTTGACGAGTTAATTGTAAAAAAGGATTACGAACAATCATAGCAATTTGATTAAAATATGTACAGTCTTTGTCAATGAATATTCAGATTTGGAATTAACTAGCTTTTTTAACAAAGAATTCTATGATAAAAGAAATCTTTGGTTTTATTTGGGATTTAGTCACAGGTAACTAATTAGAGGTTTTTTTCATTTTTTATTCAATAATTCATGAAACTTTAGGTAAAAAAAGAATTAGTTCATTGATGTTTTGAAAAAACTAGTTTAATGATTTTAAGGTAGAGTTTCAAACGAATGGTTGCATTACACATGAGTTGACTTTGAACTATACGAAATCAAAACTCCCCATGTTTAATAATTTCAAAACAATAGTATATCATGAGTCAAATCATGCAAATTGCAAAGGAAAAAACCCCAAGCAATGTACTCATACTGGAAAATGGCGATGTCAAAAACACACCGGCATCCAGTTCAGTATACATTGGTTCAGACATGATGGGACTATCATGGATGATTTTAGATTATCCTGAATCATACTTAGATAATAACAAGAGGAGGTGTTAAATTATTGAACAATCCAAATACAGAAAAACCAATTGATTTCTATGGAATGTGGAAAGGATATACAGACAGTATATACACATATGTTGAAAAGGCCATCCCACAATATCATCAATCAATCACAAATCTGGCCCAGGAATATATTGAAGCATGGAAAAATATCTCATGTTCTTCAATTGATATCCAGAGAAGCTTTGCGACAAAGAAAGGCATAAGTCCAAATCTTTCAGATGCGACATTGAAAATTGCACATGATATAGAACATCAATCAAAGAAAATAATTGATGTTCAAAATAAGGTTGCAATTGCCTCAATTGATGCTACAAAGCAAACATTGAGTACAATGAATACAAATTCCAATGAATTTGCAGCACTTAACAGAAACATCATAGAAATATGGCCATCTTTGAATCCATCTAGATCATAATTTTTTTCTTTTTTTATTAGATTAGAGAAATTCTAAATGGGATTTTTTTAAAAAAAATCAGACAAGAATCTGTTTTTCAAGTTTGTCCAAGGCCCAGTTAACTAAAGTACTTTTTTGATGATCCCATCTATAATGTGAAGAAGCATGTTTTTTGTTCACATATAGTTCAAGATAAGAACAGAATTCACAGGATTCTGATGTATCAGTAAGGTATTCAATTATTTCTTCCCTATGGCCAGAAAGAGGGATCAACCAAGATGTTCTATTTGCCGTAATCTGTTTTCCATTATCACAGTAAGGACACTTGCTTGCAATGTAAGTCATTTTAGTCTGTGAACTACCACCCAACAAGTTGGGTGACCTCTTCCTGCTTCATCGAGCCTCAAAGTTACTTTCGCAGACATTTGTGGTTGTGGCTCTCGCATCCCTTGGTCGGGGACTGCTGTTCTCACAGCTCAGGCGTTTGTATTTTGATGGTTCCCGCAGTTCCTGCGGTACCACATGTCATTATACAATGTATGGCTTTATTCATATTTGAGAATGTGGTTAGTTTGCGATTCATCCACCGTACAAGTACGGTGATCTTCTCGCCATGTGATTATAAATTGAAGATTTGAAAATAATAAACAAAGAGATAGTTGATAATATTCTGAGCATAATCAATTCATATTTAGTTTAATCATACATTTGAGATCAGTTATCTTAGAAGGTGAAAACAGCATGATTGAAACATTACCATCTTTTCTACATAATCTAGAATTTAGAATAAATAATACAATTAGGATTATCAAGAAAAAAATTCATAATTTAAAAAAATTCCAAAGATTCAACGCAGGAATTCTTAAGACATACAAATAATCAATATGTCCAGAACAATGAAAGTAGAAATAGTACAGTCTGAAACAAAATCCGAACTTGACAGTCTGGTTAATTCATGTATTCAAGATCGAAATGTTGAAGACATAAAATTGACAGCTGTTGTATTGTCAGATAACAAAGTCCAATATACAGCACTAATAATGCTAAAAAGTTAGAAATGTTTGCACAAATTTTTGTGCAAAATTCTATTTTTTATTAATTTTTGACAAAATTTTTTAAATGACTCAAAATGTTTATGAGATATTTTTTTCATCAATACCACAATTGATGCATCGTCTTGTGTCTAGAATTAAGAAATATGCAAAATTATGAATAAATCCTTTCTTACAATCCATAAAACAATAACAATCAGTACAGGGATTAAGTATCGTGTGAAAATTAGTATCGATCCAGAGTTGATTTTTTTATTTTTTTCAAAAATAATTATGAGTGACTAGCCTTCAATCCCTTGTATCGATTTCTTATGGTAACTTCTGTTACACCAGCAGCTTCGGCAATATCTCTTTGAGTTACAGATGCGCCATTATGTACACATGACAGATATAATGCAGATGCTGCAAGACCCATTGGATCTTTTCCAGCTGATTCTTCACGTTCTTGGGCCTCTTTGAGTACCTTAATTGCAAATCGTTTTGTTTTTTCTGTAATATCGAGTTTGCTTGAAATTCTTGCAATGCATTGAACTGAATCGACAACGGGCATTTTTAGTTCTAATTCATAATGTAATAATCTATAACATCTTGCAATATCTTTTCGTTTTACATTTGCAGCATCTGCAACATCTTTTAGTGTTCTAGGTGTTGCAGTATCTCGACATGCAGCATAAAGAGATGCAGCAATCATTGCAGAAATAGATCTGCCACGGACAAGTTTTTTCTCCAATGCCTTTCGGTAAATGTAAGCTGCTTTTTCAAGAACATTTGCAGAAATTGCAATCTTGTCTTTTAATCTAGTTAATTCGCCAAGAGCTTGCCTCAAGTTTCTATCAACAGGTTCGTGAACTTGACTTCTGTTATCCCAAGTTCTAAGACGCTCAATTGTACTCTTCATCGATGTAGAAAGTGGTTTTCCTGAAGCGTCCTTGTTCAAGGGATTGATAACAGTGGATAGCCCCATATCATGCATTAGAAGTGATGATGGAGCACCAGTTCTTGCAGGATCTGCACCTCCATCTTTTTGAAACGATCTCCATTCAGGACCTGATTCTTGGGTTTTTTCAGAGACAACATATCCACATTTTGAGCAAAATTGTTCACCGGTAGTATCATCAGTTAGCATAGAATTTTTCCCACATCTCATACAACTAGAATTTTGATTTGAACTTACCAAACAAATTCACCTATTTTTCCACCAATGTGAATCATGTAGAATTACCACTACTCGCTAATTTAAACCGAGTATGACGCATATTTCTAAGAATAGTATTCCTTAAACCCCTTATCTGTGGGGAGTAATTCAGTTTTGAGACCAAATAATCCTTGTTTTTGATGTACTTTTAGCATTCCATTATTTTCTAGATCTTCCAGAATTGATTCAAGCTCTTGATTATCAAGTCCAGTGTTTTTTTGAATATTTTCAAAGTATTTTGTTCCTCTGTTTAACTCTCCTAAAACTAACATTGATTTTGTTTGAGGTTTTAAGGGATCAATTTCAGGTTTTGAAGATTTCATTGAAGGATTTTGGGAAAAATTGTCAAAACCTGGAGGATATTGTCTTTCTTTGATTGTTTGAGAGGGATTAAACCTAATTCCTCTTTTAGCCAATAATCGAGGAATAATTCTTGATAGTGGAATTGCTAAGAAAATTATCAGATAAATCCATGAAAAATTAGGTTCTGCCATTAATTGCGATAGGATTAGATGTCTTAAATTTGTTGAGTGACTAAAATCCTAGTGTCAAAACATATTTTGAATATGATTGGTATAATAGTAGGAAGAATAGACCAGTAATATTGTCAAAGTACCAATCACCCAAAGTTAATGTGAATATGAGTGCAGCAAAAGGGGTTGCAGTAGCAATTGTTCTTCTTATAATTATTGGAGTAGTAGCAACAGCTTCTGTAAAAATTGTTGATGCGGGGCACAGAGGGGTTCTATTGCATTGGAATGCAGTTGATCTGACACAACCCCCACTTGATGAAGGATTACATTTTGTGATTCCATTCCAAGATGAAGTAGTCAATATTGAAGTTCGTACACTAAAGTATGCAAGTGATGCTCGTAGTGCATCAAGAGATCTGCAAACAGTAGAGACAACTGTAACAGTAAACTACCATCCAGATAAAGAGGCAGTACATAGATTATACAAGAATTTAGGTCTTGATTATGAAAATAGGGTTATTCAACCAGCAATTGAAGAAACAGTAAAACAAGTTACTGCAAAATATAATGCCGAAGAACTAATTACAAAAAGACCGCTAGTCAAACAAGATATAGAAGTAGCAATTACCGAAAGATTAAATCAATTTGAAGTAGTTACAGACGTAATTTCAATTACTGATTTTGAATTCTCACCATTATTTGCTCAGGCAATTGAATCCAAAGTAGAAGCAGAACAAAATGCACTAAGAGCAGAAAATGACTTGAGAAGAATTGAAGTCGAGGCCAGACAAACTGAGGCAAACGCTGTGGGTTTAGCAAATGCAAACATTGCAGAAGCCAAAGGTGAGGCAGAGGCCATAGCAATTATCAATAGAGCGTTAGCCGAGAATCCAAACTATTTGGATTGGTTAAAGACGCAAGCATGGGATGGAAAACTACCACTTGTAGTTGGCGAAGGCGGAACACCATTTATTCAAATTCCAGTTAAGCCTTAAATCGTTTAGAGAAAACTATTCTTTATTTTTAGATTTATCCCTTATTGCATCATACATTGCAAGAAATTGTTCGGGTTCATTTTGCCTGTAATTTTTTTCAAGTAGTTGAATTTCCTTATGAGAGATTTGTTCTCCTTTGTTATGATAATACTCTTTAATAATTTCAGAAGGAGTTTTTTTAATATTATATTTTAAAAGTGTTTGATTAACAGATCTTTTGCAATACAAATCGTAAATTAAAAATCTGTAAGCAAGATAACCAGAGAGCCCTATAATTGCAACAATGATGATTGGGATTATGATGATAGATGCCATGTATTATGACACATGATTTTACTATTTCATTGTTTGTTCTTTTTTATAGAATTTTACTAGTAAATTGTATTCCAAAGAATACCCATTTTGTGTATTTTTTTTAATTTAACCAGTAGAAATTCTACCAAAATAACATGCATTATATGGCAGCCAAGAAAAAAGCAGCAGCTAAAACAACAAAAGCAAAGGCTTCAAAAAAGAAATAATCTTTTGAAACCTCATTTTTTTATTTATAATTTGATTCAGTACTATCTATGTAGATAATTCCAACGTATTTTAAGAACTACGCATAGAAACCTGATTTCCTACTGTATGATGGATTCCAATAATCAATTCTGAATGAGTAGTGATTACCATCAAAGTTTCACAGGAAAGACATAGAACTGATGGAACATAGTCAGCATTTGCTTCAGAAGGACCAATTGTAGCTAAAACTGCATCACATTTAATGTCCAATCCACCACAATTGACACATTTGGAAGGTCTATTCGATACACGCTTTATTTTATTGATAAAGTAATGAACCAAGATAGAAAAACTACCGCATTGGGATTCTTAAATTAACTGGTTTTTCTTTTTCCAAATTTTTTATTGAGAATAATCATGTAGTTTCTTTAAGGAGAAAAACAAAGTAGTACAATATTGCAGTCAAATGATAAAATTTTGATTATTGTAGCCTTGGTAGGCGGAATGGTGGCATTAGCAGTAATTGTAGGATTTATTGGACAAGGAAATGTCAGACATGTAACAATTTTCTGGCCAGAAAAAGTGGAACATACCATAATCTTTGAAGATATTGATGGAAAAACTCAGATCAGAGCAATAAAAGGCGTTGCAGGAGATGTCAATCCCACATTACTTTCACGTACATCATTTGCATACGTACTAACTGTGATTAATAACGGAACAACAAATCATAGACTTTACATCGAGGGATTTAATGTTCAAACAGATCTACTAGAACCAGGACAACAAGACATAATCACAATTTATCCTAACAAAGAAGGAGAATTTGCATATTATGACAAAAGACAAGATCTTATGCCACTGGGTAAGATCAAAATTGTGACAGTGGTTGCAAGTGATGAGTTTCAAGGAATTTGGAGGGATTTGATTTAAGGATTTTATTTTTTTCCAATAATCAAATCCACCTTATATGTCAGAGTCGCACGGGAATTGAGTTTTAAACTCCATGGGATGTAAGACGGATTTTTTGTTTTGGCAGAAATTTTGAATCCAAATTTTTCTAAATTTGTGCGCAATTGAGATTCGTCCAAGGATTTTCTGACAGAGTTTGCACCCCTATCAAAATCATACGGATCAGAGATTACAAAATATCCAGAAGAGATTTGTTTTGATACATGCTTTAGTAATTCTATAGGTTCTACTAATTCTAAAATATTTAGTGCCATTACCAAATCAAATTGCAAGTTTCCAAATACAGGAGATAATGAATCAGCTACAACATAATCAAGATTATTTTTGTAAGATTTTTTGGCAAACCTTAATGCACTAAATGATCTATCGATTCCAAAAACCATTTTGTTGGAATCAGCAAGAAACGAAGCCATAATTCCAATTGAGCAACCATGTTCCAATACAAAATTTGATTTTGATAATGTACCGAGATTATTTTTTATTAAAGAATAGAATTTTGAATGCTTGCTGTTTTGATATATTTTTGACCATCTTTCTTCAAGTAAAGTTCTATCATCAACAAAAATAATTTTTGACAAGGATGATTTCAAAAAACTTTTCATTTTTTCAGTGATTGCTAACTGATAGAGTTTCCCACCCAAAACTTTTCGATAAGAGAGATAATTTGAAAAATCATCCCAAAGAATAGGAATTTTCTCGATAATTGGGCATACAAGTTTACATTTTTTGCATTCTAAAATTCCTTCTTCAATTTCTTTTTTAATTTTGAATGCATCTAGTTCTAGTTTAGAACCACATTTGACACATCTCAAGAATTCAGGAGTAGATCCTAGCATTTCTGTTAAGTCAGAGAATCATGAACTAATAATTTCTTTGATGTCAAAATCAAGATAATGTTAAATGTAGTATTTTTTGATTTTATGCAAATTGGGAGAATTCGAAGAGTTTGCTGAGGCCCTATTTGGCCAATTATCAGTTGAAATTGATGAAGAAAGAGAAATCATGCAGCTTGCAATTAAAGCCAAAGAAGACATTGCAGGAAAGGTACAATTCAGTGAATTAGAAGAGATTGCAAAGGAGATATTTCCTATTTTCAAAGAAAAGGCAGAAGATTTTCTTGGAGTCAAAGTTCCAAGTGATCTTCAGTTAAAATTTCCAGAATTAGAAGATTTGAAAAGATTGAAAGGAGAGAAGGTATTTGCAGATTCAGAATCAAAGGAATTTGTCATAAAATTATTCAATGCAGTTGCAAAAGAAGATCTAAAAAATATTGCAGAACTCATGAAAGAAAACACTGCAAAATACTTGGTATATTCAACATACGCAATTCAATACATTTCTAAAATTACAACTACATATGGCGATTACCTTAATTCAGTAATTTATCTAAACAAATTCATTTTGTCAAGATATCCACAGATAATTCTCCACAAACAAGGAGAGCCATACGAATCAAGATTTGAAAATGTAAATTCAGGTTATCTTGGTGCAGTAAAGATGACAGTGCTCGAAGAATTAATTCATTCAGCTCAGGGAAATCTGCACCAAATAAACAAGAATGCTGCAATGGAGGTAAACAGAATCAACGAAGAACTAGCAGAGATAATTTTATCACTAGATACTGAAACTGTAAACAAACTTTCAGAGTATTGCCAGCTACAAGCAGTTCCAGATGATTTTCCTTTTGCAAAAAAAGCAAATCTATTTTTCTTTTTGAATCCAGATCATTTCCTAATTGAGCAAATTGGACCAGATGTAATGACATTCACACATGTAGAAATTGATCCAAAGATAGGAGAATCAATTCCACAACTACTAGACATTTACAAAAGATGGTTAGTTCCAATTCAACAACACCATGCAGCATTTACTGCAATGGAAGGAATGGCAGGATTTGCAATTGAGAATATTCTAAAAGAAGATCAAGACTTTCAGAATTATCTCACGACATTTATGGGAACAGATTTTTCATCATACCAGGTAAGAAAGAGCATGGGAAAGGATTTCACTAAAGCAATTTATGAAAAATTAGGCAAGAATACCTTCAAAAAAATGATCGAGATCCCCCCAAGCACAAGAGAGCTAAAAGATCCCCAATTATACCTAAAAAAACTGAGTTAGTACCATTGGAAGAAAAATTTGATCCATTAGTTGCAGAATGGTTTGCATTTGTAAAAAATCCAAATTTTAACTTGGTAGAAAAATGTCTAAAATTTGCTCAGATTCTAGAATATCCTGATCTAAATGTAGATGATTACATCAAAAAAATTAGTAAAATAGGAATGTCTCTCAAAGAGTCAATCAATGATGTTAAAAATCCAACATATCTAATTTCTATGTTAAATGAACATCTCTTTGAAAATTTAGGATTTAGTGGAGATGATGATGACTACTATAATCCGAAAAATAATTTCCTAAATGAAGTGATTGATAAAAAATCAGGAATCCCAATCACACTATCAATTCTATATGTAGAAGTTGCAAAGTTTGTAGGACTAGATCTTAAGATAGTGGGATTTCCAGGTCACGTACTAGTAAAATATAATGAAGAAATGATTTTAGATCCATTTTATGATGGTCGCCTTGTAGATGTAGATGACTTGCAAGAAATTTTGGATGTTAATTTTGGAGGAGAATTAGAATTTCAACCAGAATATCTAGATGAGGTAAAACCAGAACAAATTCTTGTTAGAATGACTCGTAATTTAAAAAACTCCTATGTGCAATCATTTGTTTATGATAAAGCATTACTATGTGTCAACATGGTTTTAGCAATAGAACCTGAATCCCCAGAAGACATCAGAGATAAAGGAATTTTAGAAGAAAGAATGCTAAATTCGGAAACTGCATTGAAATATTTGAATAAATATTTGGAAATTAATCCAAACGCAGAAGATGTAGATTTTATTTTAGAATTAATTAGAAGTATAAAATCAAAAAATTAATCAATGATGGAATCTATATCATTGCCTTTCTTAATCATAGATATTTCATGACGAGCGATTTTATTTCTAAATGCTTTTTTGAGAATATCTACTTCGCTTCTAAGTAATGCAATTTCATCTTCAAGTTTTGCAACTCGCTCATAGATGGTTTCAGCTTCTGAACTCATGATTATCTATCAAGAAAAAATTGTCTTAAAAAGTTATGGGTAAATATTTTGATGGTGAGGTTAGCTTTTTGAACTATAATTCCTTCTCTTTGTATTCACATATAGTTAACATAGGAAATTTGACTATTTCTTTTAATGAGTAGCTATTTCAGGCCGTTAAATTTCATTTTTGAGAGTCAGATGGATTATTCATGGACATCACAGAAGTTTTGTAATATTATTAGGGATTATGAAGTTTGACTATAATGGGTTTAGACATCAATATTCTTTCCACAATGAGGACAAATTGTTTTTTCAGATTCTAGTTCATATGATTCGGCTATCCTCTCAGTCATTAAGACATTACAAACATCCCAAGGAGTAATTGAAATGTCCTTATAAACAACATATGGGTGATCCATTTCATACATCATTGTACAAAGCTGTCTAATATTCAGATCTTCTTTGATTACGGCCACATTCTCTAATTCTACTTGATTAATTTGGATATCTAAAAAATTGTCAACATCAGGATTAAATTTCAGTATTTTTGAAATTTCTTTTAGTATTAATCGATCACTGATAAATTGATCCGAAAATTCCAGCAGAATCTTTCGAGTATTATGTTTAAACATTAATTCAACAATGGTTCTCAATGAATCATCGGGTTGAAAAGTGATCATTTTCTTTTTTGGCATTGAAGAAATACAAGTATTAGTTTTGCATCTTATTCCAACTTCCAACATTTTTCTTGCCGAAATGGGTGAATATCCTTGAAAAGAATTAGGGGTAATTGCAAAAGCTCGTCTAGAGGCTTTCCATTTATCCATCAAATCTTGGAATGTTATCATTTTTTCTACAATAAGTAAATCCTTAAACATAATTTCTTGGACTTTGGTTTCATATTGAGAATTACTAGTAGGATTTGCTCGTATGTAATTTAATAAATCATAACCACCAATCATCCCTATGGGATTATGATCATCATCTCTAATTACAATCGAGTCGACTGAGGATTCAAGATATTGAACACACATTTCAGTAGCTATGTACACTTCACGTTCTTTGTTTAGATATACACATGGAGTGTCAGTCAAACTGTCAGAAAATATTTGCTCTAGGGTTAATTCAGAAATATCATATTTTGGAGGGGATATCCAAGGCCTCACAATATTATGCACACACATTAATGCTATTTCAAATGCTTTTTGATTATTCGTAATGAGAATAACCTAATTTTTAGTAGATCTTATCAAATGTGATAATTATTGATTGCTGCTTTATGTAACAAAACCAACTATAGTATATGCCACAGAACATTCCAATAGCAGAAAGAACACTTGGTGAATTACTTCCAGAAAGACTGACATGGTCACTATGTGTCCATATTGACAAAGGAAAAGAAGTGTGGGTTGTAACTGGAATGCTGGTTCAATACTTGGAATCAGCCACAGATTCAATCATTGTAAGAGATAAGGAACACAATCCAATTGGCACAATTGGAGGAAAAGAAATCATGGAGAATTTGTCAAAGAATCCAACTTTGAGTTTATTCTATGGAACCAAAGTGGAAGACATTATGGAGCCAAATCCAGTTACTGTCTCAAAGGAAACAAAATACAAAGATTTGATGAATTTTTGGAAGGAGAGAGGAAGAGCTTATGCTGTAATTCCTAATGAGTGGGGGTTTTACTCTGCAATTTCTGCACAAAAAATTCTAGAGATTGGCAAGAGATGTAAAACTAACCTTACAATTGAAGACTTGCCAAAAAAGAAACCAGTGACCTTCAAAAAAGGAGATACGTTTGGCAGCGTCATTAATTCAATGTTTGATAACAAAGCAAGAAAGATTTTGCTAGAAGGTTCCAACAAGTATCTTAGTGACAGATTGATTATTGAAGCCATTTCAGAGAAAATGAAGCATCTAAAAGAGACAGATGACTTTCTAAATGAATCAGTCGACATTGTAGATTTAGAAGAAGCAAAAGTAATTGGCGATAATTTGAAAATTAATGAAGTGGCATCTATGATGCATGATATGGCTCATCCATTTATTATTTACAAAGATTGGCTTGTAACACCGTGGGATATTTGCAAGGTTTTACTGTCTCCAGAAATTACAGAATACGTAGTAAAATGAAATATTGACTATTTCTTTTAATGGATGGATTTTAGATTCACAGATATTCTCAAATATCTTAGTGGATTCAAACTCATCCCACTAGAAATGACTTGGAGAACATAATCAAGAGCATAGATGTTACACTTTAGCGAATTTTGTTGTAGGAATTAGACATAGTGAGAATTTTGCATGAAAAAGTTCAAAGTATTATATTTTCATTAATTTTTAAAAAAATTAGAGAAATTCTATGGTAAATGACATATTGTATTTGTAAGACAGTGTGTACTCAATAGTTATATCAAAATTAAACGAATACAAGGTATGCAAACTTTACAACATATCTTCAAAATTGAAGAACAGGAAAGAAAAGACGGCATACTTGAGATTTTATCTGACAAGTATTGCAGGATCATTTTAGAATCTATTATGCACAAGCCAAAATCTGCAATAGAAATAACAGCCGAGGCCAACATACCAATGAGTACTGTATATAGAAGAATCCAAACACTTCATGACAATAACTTGGTCAAAACATCAGGAATCATTACAGACGACGGAAAGAGACTATTCCTGTATAAAAGCAAGATAAAAGGAATTCAAAGCAGATTCAATGATGGAAAAACAGAAGTTGAGTTAATACTCAACAACTAATTTTTGTTTCTAATATTCATGTTCGTTAAAGTCATCACCTAATGCAATTGTGATAATTACTGTAGTTTCAGTTAATTGTGATTTGACGGTTTGTTCTGGCAAGAATTCATGAAATATCTCCTTTAGGAGTTGTTCAGCAAGTAATGACCAATTCATGCCAAGTCCGTGTTGTATGATAAAGTGATGCAAAGATCCTTCTGTTCGGTGGGGTCTGACTTCATTCCAGATGCCATCATGTAATCCTCAAGTGTTTCCATGCAACGTTTTAGATCATATTTTCCCTTCATGAACATTACATTGTCTTTGATGACAGGTTTTAGAATGTCTACTATCATGTTGATATCCCGGCTTTCCAAATCAATTCCAAGTGATGTCAAGATTCCTTTTGGAACAGGCATCATCCCAATTTTATCTAAGAATTTATCCCATCGGTTATATTTTTCAAGAATTTGTTTTACCAAAACATTATGAGATATTCCCTTTTGGATTGCTTCGTTTTCTAGTTCTGAAACCAATTTTTCTGGTAGTCGATAAGTGACGGTTCTTGTTTTTTCCTTTTTTGTAATGGTGGATTTTGTTTTTACTGTAGAGACATCCATGATTCTACAATGTTAAGATCATACTTAAATTAAAATCAACATATTCAGGATATTAGCAACATGTGTTATCAAATATGATAATCTGCGAATTAAGTATATTTTTCAATTCTATAATTGGAACATGGGCAAATTTTGCAAAAAATGTGGAAGATTAATGAAGAATATCAGTGCCACACATTGCTCTGATGAATGTCTTTTATCAGATGTTAAGAATAGCAAGTCTCTGGACAAATCATCAAAAGGTGCAGAAACATGGACTGAAGAAGCAGATCCTTGGAAATAATTTATACATAAAATTTAACACAATTTAAAAAAATTTCTATTTTTTGATCCTGGTATCAGATATGATAATTTTGATCATGTGTTTATGGAATGTGAGCGGGAAAACCCAAACCCTTTAGGGTTGGGATGAGAGCGAACACACCACAACTCAAAGCAAAACACAATCAAATATTCAAATACAATATGCGTGTAAGAAAACCAATGACATATGATACCACAGGAACTGTGGGAATCATCAAAATACAAACGCCTGAGTCTGAAAAGACAATCCCCGACCAAGGGATGCGAGAGCCACAACCACAAACGTCTGCGAAAGCAACTTTGAGGCTCGATGAAGCAGAAAGCCACGATGCTTTGGCGAGTGGTAGTTCACATGATTATTACATACACATTATGGATAACAGCCAACTGAAATGAAAATGATTTGAGTGATCGAGTCAACGTTTGATCTTGGAATCTTTCTATGTTCAGAAGACTGTTGTCTATCATCTCCAGAACTAACAAAAAATGTGGAAAGGAAAGTTGTGGAGTTCGTCATATTATGTCAGAACTGCAGGGCATGTATCTGCATAGACTGTTAAGAGATGCATCAGAGAACAAGAAAAGTAGGCGATTCATCCACATCAAGTACGGCAGTCATCTTGCCTCAAAATTATAAAATCAGACTCAAAAAAAAATCAAAGTCAGACATGATAATTAGGACTGATTCATATTAATAATGACTCCCAATTAACATCATTGATTCAAATCATATTAATTAGAATAGCCGTATGGTCGATTATTTTTTCAATTTCCACAGTTTATGCTGAAGAGATGATCATTACAATACCTCAAGGGGATCACACCAGAGAATTAAAAACAGTAATTGAATGGTATGTTCCAATTAATCACGATGTAGAAATTGGAGATGTAGTAACTTGGAAAAATGATGACATAACAGGACATACTGTTACAAGCGGCAAAGGAATTGGGTTTTTAGGCGATCCTGAAACAGACAAGGCACAACCAGACGGTTATTTTGATAGTGGAGTAATTTTGCCAGGCAAATCATGGTCATTTACATTCAAAGAAAAAGGATTTTTTGAATATACATGCATAATTCATCCTTGGGTGGAAAGAAGCATTACTGTATTGGAGCCAGGTGTTCAAATCAAAGACATTAGAATAAGCTATGCTCTAATTGGGACGATAAGTACCATCATCGTAATTATTGTAGGTACCATAATTATCATCAATTTAAGACGCAGATATTTAGAAAAAAACCCTAAATGAATTACAGAGTATTTAGGATTTAATTAGATAAACAACAAGATCCTAAAGTATTCTGATCTTCAGGATTATTCTTCATCAAGAATTGCCCAAGACAGTCCCAGTAGTTGTTCCCAAGATTCAGATGTGTAATCATTTGACATGACATATAGTTACAAAATTTACTTAAAACCCTAATGAACAAATAATTCATAGGAATCATCAGTATTCCCTAAATACTAAAATGCCATATTGTATTCAATTGGGACTCTCACCAAGTACATAATCAGTTTTGATCTCAGTTCTAATTATCAAAAGTTTTAGGATTTATCCTCTGAAATCATATTTTTTCTCCAAACAATTTCAGGCATTTGGGGCAATAGTCTTTGCTTTTACCATCAGGTAATTTTGTATGTAATAATTCCACATCTTTGTGAAGAGGACAAAAATCCATTTAGAATTGGATTGTCACCCTAAGACAATCAAAGTTCCAGTCATCATTGGATGATCTGCATCACATTGTCCAGTTGCTGAATTAAATGGCAATCCACAGGAAAATGTAAAAGTTCCTGCTTTGTCTGCAACAAACTGAATTGTTTCACTACCTATTCTGGGCTCAAGAATTTTTGTGCTAACACCAAATTCAGGAATTGTAAATGTATGAGTGTGCTTACGTGGATTTGAGATATTTAATACTATAGTATCACCTTCATTTACAACAATAAGATTTGGATTCCATTGGTGGAGCTCCACAAGAGAAGTTGTTTCTTGGCCCTCTTCATTTTCTACTTCAGCAGAAAATTTAACTTCATCTAAAATAATATCAAATGTTCTTGTTTGAGGCCCAGTTGATGATTGCAAATCTGCCAATGATGCTGAGCTTTGTGTAGACATTCCACCCATCATCATACCAGAACCCATCATGTTATTTCCCATCATGTTTCCACCCATCATGTTATTTCCCATCATGTTTCCACCCATCATGTTCATTATGTCTGGATTATTCATCATAGAATTCATCATTTCTTGATTGTTCATCATCATGTCCATCATTTGTTGTTGCATCTGTGGGTCATTCATCATGTTATTCATCACAGGGTTCATCATTTGGTTCATCATTTGGTTCATGTGTTGAGGATTAGACATCATCATGTCATGCATATATTGCATTGTTTGAGGATCATTCATCATGTTTCCCATCCACTGATTCATGGCTTGTGGATTTTGCATCATTTGTTTATGCCATTGATTCATAGATGCAGGATCATTCATCATTTGTTGCATCTGTTGAGGAGTCATCATCATGGGTGTTGCTGTTGATTGTAATGCTGTATATCCTATACCTAAACCTGCAAAAAATACTCCAACTGCAATACCAATCAAAATACCCTGACTTACCATAATATTTAGGAAGTTAAATTTATCTTATTAAATTTAATGTTTATTTTCAAACGACATAATTATGTATTTATATAATCATATCATTAATTGATGATATGTTAAGTCAACAATCAGACAAACTCGAACTAAAAGCTAAACTGTTTCGTGGTTTTGGAGATGTTACAAGACTATCCATACTAGAGTCAGTATCTGATGAAGAAAAAACAGTAACTGAAATTTCAGAAGAGTTGAAACAGAGTCAGTCAAATATTTCTAATCATCTGTCATGTCTCTCAGAATGTGGATTGGTCAAAAGCAGAAAAGATGGCAAAAATAGGTTTTATAGTATAGGGAACAAAAGAGTTGCCAAACTTCTCAAACAAGGAGATGATGTGTTAGAAGACATAGCAGATGGAATCTATTCTTGTGTGAATTACAAAAAATAGATTCAGATTCAATTTTGGAAGCTAGATTGATTATCCTTCATCGGAGGATGGCTTGGTCAGCGAATAATCATTGTGAATATCTAGTCATAATTTATAGATGTCAGCCAGCTTTCGAAAATACAATGATCAGTTAATCTAATAAAATTTTGTCACATTAACAGAAAAACATCAAATCTCTCAAAGCGTGGAGTCGTAAAGGATACGATAGTCTTTGAGAGTTTATTGATGTTAACAATACTAGATCAAATTGCTTTATTGATTGTTGTATGTGCAAAATAGCCAATCATTTTTTGACTTTAGATCTATATTTCACTTAGAGATGAAATACGCGGTTATTGAAATTATCACCAGACAACAAAACGTTGTTGGTCTTAAATTTCAATTTTATTTCTTTAAATAAAATTTTTTGAGAACTTCATAAATCGTCAATATCTAGCAATGGGAGAGATATATGAAATATAATTAGTGTATTTGACAACTTTAACTATAATTCAAATTCTTGGCGACATTTTTCACATTTTCCTCTCTCTTGTCCAGGTGGACCTAAAAGGAATACTTTGCCAATTGTTTTACAAACAGGACACATTCCAGTAGTTGCGTTTTTTGGACCAGTGCGAATAATTTTTTGTGTTTTTCTTCGTCCCATTGAAAAAACTTCTCAAATCGGTCTATTAAGTTTTAATGGCGCGGGGAGGGGGATTTGAACCCCCGTGTCCTTGCGGACATAGGATTAGCAATCCTACGCCCTACCAGGCTAGGCGACCCCCGCATAAAGATGCCTAGATTTAATCTGTAAATAAGTCAAACTTTGTTAGGTATTATTTGCAGTTTACCAGTATACTCAAGTCTATTCGCGGTGTACCACAAGTCTTTTAGCTAAGTAATGTCAATTATATCACATGAAAACAGTGTCAACTAAATTATCTTCAGAAAACTATGAGAAATTCCAAGAAATATGCAATCATGATGGAAAATGTATCTCAGAAGGATTACGGGATCTACTGAAAATGGATACTGAAGATTATGAAGAAGAATTAGAATTGGAAGAATCTAAAATTATTGTTGAACCTGTGTCTGAAGAACCCCTGCCAATTGCATATGGGAAAATCTTGGATGATTATGAAAATATTATTGGGACATTTTAGAAAATAGAGTTTAGAATCTAAGAAACTGATAAAAGAACATCCAGAATGTGATTACTCTATTAGACAGATAGTGCATAGTATAGTATCGTAGTGGTGTGAGTTTGCATATCCATTAGGAAGGACTGAATTAACTACTCAGCTACGAAAAAGAGATTTAGAATCTAATTATCAAATTCTGTTCTATCAAAAACATCACCTACTTCATGATTTTTATTTTTTGTATATCTTAAGCGAATAATTTCGTGTTGTAATCTTGAATTTCTCTATCTTCATCTTTTGTTAGTTCTTCATTTTCAAATGTATGTTGTATTTCTGTAATTAATTCAGTACATTTTTGAACCATTTCTTCAGGTCTTAAATCATAACTTCTAAGGCTTAGCCATCGGTCTGTTAATTTTTTGAAATCCTTTGAATGACTCAATTACAAATTCCCTACAAGAATTATGAACTTAAACATTTAGAGTTTAGAATCTAATCTTTGACGTGATTTTGAAAATGCTTTATCAAATCATTTGTAGAGACAATCCAGAGTTGTTCTGGAAATCTATCAAATATTCCTCTTGCATGTTTTTGACCTTGTTTTTTACTGCTTGCACATGCATCCATTACTACTATCACATAATATCCTAAATGAATGGCATCTAACACACTTGAAAGAACACAATAATCAGTTTCGATACCTGTAAAAACCAAGATTTTTGTAGATCTCTTTTTTATTTTAGAGTGAAAATTGCCTGCCATGAATATTGATGCCGATTTTTTTCTACTGATGACAATTGAATTTGGAATGTACGGGATAAAATCATCAATTAAATTTAATGCTTCAGTTCCCAGAATATTTGGTGTGATTTTTTGATTTATTCTATAGTATGTTTGCCAAGAATCCTGTTCATGTTCCCAATTCCTAGGAGGTGTGAAGCGAGTAAATATTACATTTTGTATTCCAATATTTTTAATTAGTTTTTCAATATTTGGAATTATGGATAATAATTTTTTATTCATCCAAGGAGATTTTTTTTCAGTCAAGAACAATTTCTGCATATCTACAACCACTAGTGTTATTTTTGAACTAGTCTTTACATCTACATGCCATTCAGGTTCAGTCAAAACACTACTAATAATGATATTTGTTTTTCATACTAATGTGTATGTGTAATCTCAAATTTTTTTTTTCTTTGATAGAGTTGATTTTCAAGATCAACAATCACCTTTTGAAATAAATATGAAGCATATCTTCTGTTTTTTTATGAGTGCTGAGAAAATTATGGTTTGTTTGGATGGTTCAAAAAATTCTCTACGAGGATTAGATGCGGCAATTTTGTTTGCAAAACAATCAGATGCAATGATTCTTGGCGTTCATAGTGATACAAGTTTCAGTGCATTTTCTGCTGTTCGTACACCTATACTCCCAGAGGAAAAATGGACAAATGAAGTGAGAGAATTGATACATGTTGCAAAGAAAAAAGTAGAGAAAAATAAAATTAAATTTGAAGGAATTGTTATTGGAGGGCATACTTCAGGGATTGACTTAACCACATTTGCTAACAATCCTGCAAACAAGATTGATCAAATTGTTATAGGATCAAGAGGAATGGGATTTCCAAAAGAGTTATTTTTTGGAAGTACATCAAACTTTGTCTTACATAAAGCAAAGGCTCCTGTAACCATAGTGAAATAATTGTCGAGTTATAATTACAACCTTTAAAGAGATTATTGATTTTTTATTGATATGGTTAGGATTATTTTGGATAAAATATCCCTTCAACCAATTTTTGTAAGTTTTTTATTCTCTTTTTAGAGATTCCAGTCATTCTTGCAATCTTGGCTTCATCATATCTCAAAAGATCTTTTGCAATCATCAGATTGCACTCAGAAAAGATTCCCAGTTCATTTTGAGACAAATTAAGAATTGTGATTGGGTAAAGATTGTGTTTTTCGATTATTTTTTCCAGACTGTTTGTTGCAGGGTATCTCCAAGAGAATATTTGCTGTCCTACACATTTGGCATATTTTTTTGCATGATTTGAGATTTTGGTGTTGCAAAAAACTACCTCACCTGAAAATTTTGGTTGCAGATCAAGAAATCTTGCATGTGTGTATAATGATTCTTTTAGACCAACATATGCTCCACGGAGGGAATGATACTTGCATTCAATCAGAAATTCTCTATCATCTTTACTTCCTATCAAATCAATTTCATGAGTTGCGCATTTTCCATGAATTTTTGATCTTATGCCTGTTACTCGATAATCATAATATTCCAATATAGATGCAATATAATTTTCAAATGCAAATCCTGCAGGACCCATTCTCATAATTGCATCTTTTAATTGATATCTCTGATGCAAGGCTTTGAGTCCCCTTTCTTCAGAAATAGCTTGAAGAACTTTTTTGTAAATGTCATTTGAGGTCATGTCTCTGTATACTTCAGATTTGACTTTTTTTAAAATCCGTTTTGCAGTATGCCTACTAGCTCCTGCCCTAATGCATGTGCTGAGAATCTTGTTTTCATTGAATTTGACTCTTCTTCCATCAGATTTGTAGATAAAGAATTTTCTAGGTGTTATAACTTGGCTTGATTTTGATGTGATTAATCTTTTACTTTGTAGAATCAGTTTTTTTCAATTTCACTTTTTTCTATACTTTTCAACATAGATTTTCTTACAAGAATTGGAATGTTGTAGTAAGTTGCCAATGCTATGGCATCAGATGCCCTGAAATTTCTAAACACCATGTCCTTTTTTCCAGTAAAATACAGATTTGCTCTGAAAATCCCTCCACTTTCATAGATTTTGACTCGGACTAGAAGGATTTCATTTTCCTCACAAATTTGCTCAACTAATCGGTATATCGTTGGTGGATCATCACGTTTTCCATCAACAAAATCAGAGATAATCTTTGCAACTTCAGATGAAAAACCAGACATTACGAATTCAACTTTTTCATCTTTGAGTAATACTGCGCCTGTATGTGAATCAACAATTCCAATTTGGTCTACCTTAACTGTCTCGTAATCAGTATCTATTTCATCAATTTTCATTGGCATTCTTTCATCACTTTTTGGTTTTCTTCATCTGATTTTGATTTTCCAAACAACCCCATGAATATTTTGCAACAATTATGAACTTAAACCCACGTATTATTTTCAAAAATGAACTTAAGCGTTTTGAAATTTCGGATTTATGCCTTCTTTATGTATGATGAACTGTCTATTACAATATGATAACAAAAGAACAAAAACTAGAAATCTTTGAAGATACAATTTCAGATCTTAGAAAAAAATTCGTTGAATCGAATAAAGAACGCCTATCTGAACAGTATCGAAAACTACCTTTAGACTAGAGTTTAGAATCCAGCACTTTCTTGAGAATTTTCAGTCTCACTCATCAAACTCTGAATGATCGCATTTTGGACAATAGTATTCAGTTGGCATGTTAATTTGTTCATTACTTCTCCTCTCTTCTTGTGGGTTTTTGATATTCATTGGAACATCACATTTTTTACAAGTTCTCAATGCGAAGAATCACCCTTTATTTTACAATCATAACGGGACATTTAGCCATTTGACTTACCTTATTGCTTACACTACCCAAAAGAAATTTGTTAAATCCGCCTCTGCCGTGGGATCCAATAACAATTAGATCTATTTTATTTGAATTTGAAAATGTAATTATCTGATTCGAGACAGATTTTGTTTCAAGAATATTTAACGAAATTGGAATGTTTGCATCTTTTGCAGGCTTTTCCAATTTTGAAAGAAAGTCTTTTGCAAACTTTTTGGCATCGTTCATTATCTTTTTGTTTGTTCTTTTATCAATGTACCATGCACCAACATCTTCCTTTTCTAAACATGTTAAGACATTGATTTTGGCGTTATTGTTTTTTGCAATATCAAGTGCTATTCTAAATGCTTTTAGTGAATATGTTGACCCATCAACAGGTACAAGAATTTTTGTTATTGCCATTTCTCTATTTTACCACCATTACCGGACATTTTATTTTTTGTGTAACGCTATTTGCAACACTGCCCAAGATCATTTTATTCAGACCGGTTCTACCATGAGAACCTATCACAACTAAATCAAATTTGTGTGAGTTGACATAGTTTACAATTGCTTTTGATACGGATGGATCTTGTAAAAGTTTTAATGAAATCTTAATGTTTTTTTTCTTTGCTAAAGATTCCAAGGTTGAAAATGTTTTTTGGAGAGTTTTAGTATACTTTTCTAGCATTTTCTCACTGTATTTCATTGTAAATCCAATAGAGGGTTGGTATACTCCGGTAATAACAGAAGCTATTGTGATTTTGCTTTTGTTTGACTCTGCAACATCCAAAGCACTTTTGAAAGCCCTGTTTGAAAAGCTTGAAGAATCATATGCTACTAGAATATTATTAAAAACCACATATCACCTCATGTTAATTCCAATTAAAGGGGGATAGAAGATTATCATGAATGAAAATTGTGTAAGAATATTGCCCTACCAAATTCATTTCTGAGAATTATGGTTTTTTAATCATAAGATTGTAAAAAATAGTATGCGTTAATTTTGAAAGTAAACTCAAAATTCAGGATTTCTAGGTACTAATTCTGTAAATAAATTCACTCGTCGGTAAATTGGCTATAATTATTCACGATTTCATCAATTGGGAGTCTTTTTCCACCTACTATTTTGAGATCCACGTGAACTTTTTTGTCAGATGTAGTTAGAATGTTGTAGGTGTTTTCAAAAAAACCACGAACACGCTCAGATGTGGCAGTTCCAGCATTCACCACAGTCAAAGTTCTAAAATTCCAAGCCCATGGTCTATGCTTGTGTCCACATAAAACTACGTCAACTTTTGTATCCAAAACAGTTCTTAGTACATCTCCTGCATCAACAACAGTTCGTTGATCAGATCCAGTATCAGGAATTGCAATTAAATGATGATGCATAGCAACAATCTTTACTTTATCTTTGTATTTTTTCATGGTTCTCTCCAACCACAAATTTTGTCTGTAACCTACTTCACCTTCATTTCTGTCAGGCCTAGCCGTTCCAACTGTAACTAAAACAACATCATCATCTAGTTCATTTACAGCTTCGAATGGAAAGAATTTTTTGAATAATAAATAACCCGTATTTCTGTAATCATGATTTCCACTAATTGCAATAATTTTTTTTGTATTGAATTTTTCTAACATAGATTTACATTGTTCATATTCTTTCATCAAGCCCTCATTTGTCAAATCACCAGTAATTACAATCACATCAGGATTTAGTTCATTAACTTCAGTAACTAGAGTGTCAAATTTGTCTTGTAAAAATTGAGAGCCAACATGTAGATCAGAGATTTGAACTATCTGCATGAGATTACTTTGGCAAATTAGGTATTAAATCATCTCTATAGAAAATATGTAGAAAATAATTCAAGTGCAAGGTAGAATTAACTAGTTTGTCAAGAATTACGCATTATTTCTAACTAGATTTATGAATAAAAAAAGGTTCTATTATTTTTTCTGCAAAGTATACCATCAAAACACCATACTTCGTACACCAAAATGGTGTTTTAGGTATCACGAAATAATAGGATAATTATTTTGATACATGCAGATTCAATATCTTTTATTTTCAACAATAACATAAAAAAGACAAATCATTCATTGTGGTTAAATACAAAATTTACCTAGAATTAACATGATGAATGCATGGAAGTGTTACCGTTGTAATCTGTCATTTACCGAAGAATCCTACGCTGACATGCATCATCAATTAACAGAACATTCTTCCCGACTAATAGAATGTGTTAGTGCCTAAAGTGATTCAAACATATCTTTGGTTCAAATCCCAATAGGTTTGGTTATGTGGATCATAGTGAGTTTGAATTATAATTGTCATTTTCGCATCGTTCTTTTCTAAAATTTTGACCAATGACCAAAATCAGTAAAATCACATCTTCGACAATGACCTTTACTCATATCATGAAAACCCAAAATACATTTGATTGATTTCATTTTCTCTTTTTCCATACACTGAAAATAATTACTAGAATTATTCCTACAATAAGTACAGTCAGAGGCCAATAAGCAACAATAAGGAAATACCAAGACAATTCATCACTTAAAGCATAAACATTTTCAAAAATTAAAGGAGTAAAAAGAGCCATCATCACAACAACTATCAAAAATCTAGTTTTCATTTTTTATTGTAATGGGTCTACAACTTTACCAATAAACAAAATGCTTCCGGTTTCATTGTCCTGAATGATAAAGATGAACGGTCTATCAACCATGAATTCAAATGGACCTGATTGCAACATGGCAATACCTGTAGCTGCAGCTGCCTCTGTTCCTTCCTCATTTATTTCAACAAAGGCCTTGTGAGCTGCTTTTTCAATGTACAAACCAGAATTTGCGATACCAGTAAAGTCTGCATTGTTAAATGCATCATGAATACCCATCTCTTGCAACACTGATTTTAGATCATATTCTGTCTCAAGTTTGAACTTTGGCATATACACTTTGGTTTTCATTTTTTGTAATTCTCCTTTCCATTTGTTCAGGTTATCGACTGAAAGAGATTCTTCCAGAGAATTCATCCCATCAACATCCCTAGACAACAGGATAAGCATGGAAAAGTTTTCTCCCTCGTATGGCAGTTCCACAATTTGCACTAGATCATTTACTGCAATGTTTGGAAAAGTTGTCTTTGATTCCATCATAGGCACCTGAACTGTATTATCTAAACTCACATGAAAATCACCCACAGTTGTTTTTGTTTTGTCAAATGGGTCTTCCCAAATGCCTTTAAAGTAAATGGCATTTGTAATTACCAATTTTGTGGCAGGATCTAATTCATCAAATATTTTTTCTATCTTTCCATGTGTTTTCTCATCTACCCACGAATTGATAATATCGACTCCTTTTTCCTTTGAGGAAAAATTAACTGACTCTATCTCACTTCCATAATAGGTCTTTGCAGTGTCTACATATTCAGGCAACACTTCAAAATTTTTTGCAACCCACAATGCATTTGCAAGTGATATGGTGTTATTTTGCTGTTTCATGTTGAGTTGTTTTTGCATGTCTGCAAAACCGATTCTTCTTTTTGACTCATCAGACTCAAACCCAAACACCTCTTTCATCTCAGTTGCAGTGTTGTCTTTTGCACCTTCATACGCAATTGCAAATGCATTGAAAATACTTGTTGGCGAGAAAAAGACATTACTTTCTTTGTCTTGCGTCACATGTGAATAAAAATTCAATGCAAATTGGTTGTTTGCACTTGGAATATCAGTAGGGCCAAGATATACAGTTGGGGCCTCTTGATTTACAGCAATATGCCGAGTTAGAGTCCAACCGCGTTCGTATAATGCTATGGCAGATTCTGGGGTTACACATGCAGGGAAATTATTTGAATATTTTAAAATTAGTTCAAGTTCATTCTTGCATTTTATCTCAAATGAATACAATCCAGATTTAATTTGTTTTAATGGAGCAGGGTAAAAGACATCCATTTGATTGAACCGATCCATATTTTTATCAAAAAGTTCCAGGGCACATGGGTCATAGATTATTTTTGATATTATACCGTCATCATTTCTTTCCAACACTGCTAATCCGGACATGACAAATGTATCAACAACATCAATTTTATCAGAATTTGGAAGTGTGTAATCTACATACTTTGCAAATACAATACTATTATCAATTGTACGTATTCTTTTACCTGGACTTGAATCAGTAGTTGTGAAAAATACATTTGACTCAAATATGCCCGTATCTTTACCAGTTTCAGTTACAATGTAATCAATTACTCTATTTTCAAAATCAGACTCTACATCAAAATCAGACCATATGTTAATATTGAATTGTTCAATTTTTTCATGATCTCTATTCATGTCATAGTCAGTTATCCTGATAGTAATATCGGAACCAGTCATGTTGCATCGGCTTACCCATTCAACAATTCCCTCATGAAAACCACCTTTGGTTTCTTGAGTGTTAGTTATATCAGATTCTGCAAATGCATTGGGAGTTAACAGAGTGAATACCAACACAATTATGAATAAAAATTTACGGTTCATTTTCTTTTTTCAGTAATATTCATAATAAATAATCTTTCCAGTTAACAAAGTTATTTTAAATTTTTTATTAATATAAAAAAGAAAAAAGAGGTATCCTTCAGTTAGAAGGGACCTATACCTGTGGTTGAACTTTTAATGTTTTCCCAAGGGATGAACATTGAATTGAATGTAGATTGATGTTGTCCTTTATGGGTTCCATAAAATGTGTTTTTTGTTGTGTTGGTATATGGAGCACCACTATCATATGATTGTGAGATGTATGTTGTTAATTCAACAACATCAAAAGCATAGGTACATGAGGGACAAGTAATCTTTTTGAGATTTCCCTCGTTTGGCCTTTAGTGGTCGTCCGGCACCATTTCCACTAACAGTACGAATTTCAAGATGATCCTCACTAATCCATTCTCTAAATCTATGTAATAGTATGATTGGTGCTCTAGTATCTCTGTTCTTTTTGAATTCATTAGATAAATCATTTAACACTTCTAACCGTGGTTTTTTGAATTGATCCTGGGTAAAATATTCAAAGTTTGACAATGCAGACTTTAGAACTTGAACAGAATCATTTGATTTTCCTTTATCAAATGTTAGTTTGAATAGTTGTTCTTCTGTTAACTTATCACTCAGATAACCCATTTCTTAAACTACATACTAACAACTTAGATAAGCATATGCCATTTTTGGCAAGTTAGAATTAAATAATAAACTTCTCAAAATCATTCAGTTTTGGGTAAAAAAGCAGCAGTAATGAAAGGAGATGGCATTGGCCCTGAAGTAGTAGAGTCAATGCTCAAAGTTTTGAAAGAATGCAATGCCCAATCAGAAATTATCCTATGTGAAGCAGGCTCTGAGCAATGGGATAAAAATGGAAGAAAAGACAAATCATACATTCCTGATGAGACAATTAAGATTTTAGAAGAATCCGATGCATGTTTTAAGGGACCAACTACAACAATACCAGTACCAGGTGCTCCAAAAAGTGTAGCAGTTACTTTACGTCAAAAATTTGAATTATATGCCAACATTAGACCAACTAAAACTTATGATAGATTAACTCCAGATAGAAAATTAGACTGTGTATGTTTTAGAGAAGCAACTGAAGGATTGTACACTGGTTTTGAAGCAAAAATTACAGATGATGTAGCAATTGCAATTAGAAAAATTACAAGGCAGGGTTGTGATAGATTCTTAAATTCTGCAATGAAATGGGCAAAACAACACAATATGAAAAAAATGGTTGCAATTACCAAAAGAAATATTCTAAAAGAGACAGACGGAATATTTTGGAGCTCTGCTCAAAAAGCCGTTGAAGGATCAGATGTAGAATTATCAGAGATTTACATTGACAACATGGCACAACAAATGGTAGTAGCCCCTGAGCAATTTAACGGCGCAGTTCTTGTAAGTACCAATTTGTTTATGGATATAATTTCTGAATTAGCTTCTGGATTAGTGGGATCTATTGGATTGATTTATTCTGCAAACATGGGAGATAGTTTTGCAATGTTTGAGGCTGCACATGGAAGTGCACCACAATTTGCAGGACAAAATAAAGTAAATCCTACTGCGACTGTTCTATCAGGAGCTTGGATGGCAGAATATCTTGGCGAGAAAGAAATTAGAGATGCAATCTTTGATGCAACCTATCAAGTGATTAATGAGGGAAAAACAGTAACTTGGGACATCGGAGGTAATGCATCAACTACACAAATGACAGATGCAATTATCACATATGCAAAAGAAAAACTAAGAAAATAGTTAGTTAGTAGCCTCTACCAGAATTAATTCCTCAAAGAAAAGTTTCTTTTTTGCCATAATTCGTGTTTTCAAACCCAATTTTTGAGCATAATCAATTAATTTTTGATAGTTGGACAAGGATGATGTCACAAATACAAATTTTCCATTTTCTGCAATATTATTAATTACAGAATCAAAGATTTTTTTTGGAATCTCAAATCCCTCTGCACCACCATCTGTTGCAATATCCAATATTTCGTCAGTTGCAAGATATGGTAGATTACATACAATAAAATTAAATTTTATTTTTAATGCATCAGAACCACTACAGCAAACAAGGTTTTTTGTTTTGTAAGTTTGATCGTTTAAGACTTTATAGTTGATGTCAGTACCAACTACAAAAGAAAAATTCTCTGAAAGTAATTTTGTCAGATATCCAGAACCACTTCCAATATCCAAAGCAAAATTTCCTTTTTCATTTTCAATATTGTTTACTATGAAAAAAGTATCCTCAGAAGGAGGATACTCTTCATTTTTCAAGAATTTGGTTTGCAAGATTAATTATTTCATCCCCAGAAAGATCATCCACTCTTTTATCTATTACACTTTCTTTATTGAGTTGTTTTAAAATATTTCTGACAGTTTTCCTTCTATACGAAAAAATTTTGTTAATTGTATGAATTAGATCTTTGTTCATGAGATTTTTTTTGATTATTTCTAAAATCACAGAGTCAACTTTTGGAACAGGCGAAAAATTATTTTTTCCCACATTAGAAAGTATTTTAATTTCAAAGGCATGATCAGCTATTACACTTATTGCTTTGCGTTTTTTTGATGATTTTGCAAGTAATTTTTCAGCAAATTCTTTTTGAACCATAATCACTCCATGTGAAAAAGAAGATTCGGCAAGCCATTCTATTGCTTTTTTACTCTTAGAATATGGAAGATTCGAGACAAAAATCGAGAATGAGTCTTTTGTCTTAAAGCCATCACCTGATTTTAAAACTAAATTATCTATGTTTGAGAACAAGGATTTTGCATTTTCAATTAGTTGCTTGTCTACATCAACTGAGATTACCTTGTTTGCCTTCTCACATAGTAATGGGGTTAAGATGCCCAATCCGGTTCCTAATTCAAAAACAACATCATTTTTTGTAATTTTAGCCTCAGAAACAATAGATTTTGCTATTGAATTTGAGTTGAGAAAGTGTTGTCCAAATCGTTTTCGTTTTATCATCTCTTGACAAAGAGATTCATCCTGCTTTCGCCAGTGATTTCATCCATGATTCGTTCTGAAATGTGTTTAACTGGTTCTTTGAATCCAACTCTTTCTTGTAAATCAGCATAACTTTCAAATTTTTTCTTTTCTCGTTCCTCCAACATTGTTTTCATGTAGGTCTTTCCAATCCCAGGAATTAATTCAAGAGCATGAATTCGTGGTGTTAATGGTTGTGCTTTGTTTAGGTATTCTACGAATTTGGATTCATTATTAGTTACAATGTTTTCTACAACTGTTGGCAATTCACTTTGTGCAGATGATGAGATTTTTTCATATTCCATTTTTCCTAAAACAGAGAGAACTTTAGTTCTTCCATCTTTTCCGATATAGATTTTCTCACCTATTTCAAAAGTAGAATTTGGAATTCCAAGAACTTCTAAAAGAGTAAGACGATCTTCTCCGATTGCAGTTACAATAATTCCTTCTCTTCCTCTTACCGTTGATGATTTCCCTCTAGGATTAAAATCTAGAACATATGCATGTTCCTCATATTTTCTAGGTGGGGATTGTGCCCTATACAAAATTAAATTCTCCGAAAAACTTACGATTGCCCCTTGATTATCTTGAGCATTTTTTCTAGAGTTTCAGCAAGAATTAGTTTTTTCCAACCGAATGTAAATGAACGTAGTTCAGCTAAACTTGTAGGTCTAATGTTAACAATTTCAACAGCTTCGTCTTCTGTTAATTCACATTCTTTGATGAGTTGTTTTTTCATTGCTTTTGCATCCTTTGGTTCAATTGATGCAAATTTTGAAACATAATCATAGGTCCATCGCTGGATTTGATCCATATCTTCAGGATCAACTTTACCTAAGATTTCTTTAACTTCTGAAAGTGAAATGGCTTGTTTCTTTTGTACTTCTTCCATGTTATACACCGAATGGTTTAATGTGATCCAATCTAGTGATTAAGGTTTTCGATTTTTCACCTAATTTCACATCAAGTGTGATTGCACGTCTACCAACACTTGTAATGACACCTACTTTACCATGATATCTTCTGTGTGGCAATCCTTTGTGCTGTCTAGGATCAATAATGACAAGTGCTTGTTGTCCTTCTTGGTATTCACGTAACAAGAATGAGACTCCTCTAGGGGCCTTTTTCTTCATAACAGATCGAGATTTGTGTTTAAATCCATGTGAACGACCATGAGATTTCTTAGTTGCCATTAAGTGTAAAATCTCCAAAAGCCCTATTTTAAGACTTAGAACAAGATTTACTAAAAACTAGCCAATAATGTCGGTTCTGAGTTGTCCACAAGCAGCTGAGATCTCAGTTCCTTTTTCCACCCTTATAGTACAATTTACCCCTGCATTAGATAAAATTCGTTCAAATCCAAGTACTCTATTTTTTGATGGACGTTTAAAATCCCCTGCAGTGGGATTAATTGGGATTAGATTGACATGAGAGCCATTACCTTTCAAAAGTCTAGCTAGTTCTTCTGCAATTTCAGGGGAGTCATTAATCCCTTCCATCAGAGCGTATTCAAACGTCACACGTCTTCCAGTTTTTTTGAAATAACGTCTTCCTGCCTCAATAATATCTTCGACTGAATTTGGCCCTGCAGTTGGGACAAGTTCTTTTCTTAATTTGTTGTTTGGAGAATGAAGTGAGATGGCAAGACCAATCTGTAAATTTTCTTCAGCAAGTTTATCAATTCCAGATACAATACCTATGGTAGAAATTGTTATGTGTCGTTGACCAAGTCCAAATCCTCGATCATGTGTTAAAATTCGTATGGCCCTAATCATCTCATCATAGTTTGCCATTGGTTCACCCATTCCCATAAATACCAAATTTGTTACATGTTCTCCTCGTTTCTCCAAAATTTCTGCAAAATGAATTACTTGAGATACAATATGTTCTGCAGTAAGATTTGTTTTAAAACCCATCTGCCCTGTTGCACAAAATACGCATCCCATGGCACAACCAATTTGAGTAGAAACACAAATCGTTGATCTTGGATGACCTCCAATCTTGGATGAAGTGTATTGCATAAGAACTGTCTCTACAGCATTGTTATCATTTAGATTAAGTAAAAGTTTAGTTGTCTCCCCGTCATCACTTACAACTCTATGAGTTTCTTTTGCAGAACCAATAGTATATCCAGCTTTAGTCAGTTCTTCTCTTAATTTTTTTGGGAGTTGTGGTATGTCATCAATGTCTTTAGGGAATTTGTAATATAATGGAAGTAGAATTTGATCTGCACGATATCTAGGGTAACCCATATCAATTACTAATTGTTCCATCTCTTCTGGAAGTAATCGATAGAGATCTGTCATTATGTATTGATAGTCTCAAATGATATTATAATTTAATCAATAGTATTGAAAATAAAAGAAAATTCAAAAAGAAATGAAGAGAAAGGAGAAGGATTACTCTTCAATTGGTTCTGAATCTTCTGATTCATCATTTATTGTGGCTTCTACTGTAGCCTCTACCTCAGGTGCTTCTACTGTAGCCTCTACCTCAGGTGCTTCTACTGTAGCCTCTACCTCAGGTGCTTCTACTGTAGCCTCTACCTCAGGTGCTTCTACTGTAGCCTCTACCTCAGGTGCTTCTACTGTAGCCTCTACCTCAGGTGCTTCTACTGTAGCCTCTACCTCAGGTGCTTCTACTGTAGCCTCTACCTCAGGCTCTTTTGCTGCCTTTGTTTTTTTGGTAGTCTTTTTCGTCTTTTTCTCAGCGTCTTCAGGATCTATAACACCTGCTTCACCTAGAGCAAAGATCACTTCTTCTTCAGGGTGGTGAGGACTATCTACCATTCTGGCAATTCGTTTCTTACCTGATTTCTTAAAGTAGATTCTATAGGTACTTGTATGTGCAACTACGTTTCCACCAATAGGTCGTGTTGGATCTCCAAAGAAGACATCAGGCGATGCCATAACTTGGTTGGTTGCAATTGCAGCACAATTGTATGTCTCTGCAATTCTGGATAGCAAATGAACAAAATGATTTAGTTTTTGTTGTCTAACAGACAATGTTCCCCTTCCAAGATATTCAGCACGGAATAATCCAACTGCAGAATCTGCAACAATTAGTTTAACATTGTTTTCTTCAATTATAGGACCGGCTTCTTCAAGAATTAACACTTGATGTGCACTGTTATATGCACGTGCAACTATGATGTTATCTAGAACTTTTTCTGGATCCATGTCATGAGCTTTGGCAATAGATACAATTCTTTCAGGTCTGAAAGTGTTTTCAGTATCAATGTACAAAACACTTCCTTCAAGGCCACCTTCTTCTTTAGTTTTTTGAACCATCACAGACATTGTATGGGCAAATTGTGTTTTACCACAACCAAATTCACCATAGACTTCTGTTAATGCTTGAGTCTCAATACCACCGTCAAATAATGTATCAAGACAGTTTGTACCGGTTGTAATTTTACCAATACTTTGTCGGTGTTTGTAAATTTCAGTTGCACTAACAAAGTGTTTAGCAATTAATCCCCCATCAACTAAATGTTGTCGGGCTTTATTGACAATTTTTTCAGCAGTGTCCTTTTCCATTCCAGTTATTTCTGCAATTTCTACAGGGCCTCTGACGATGAGATCCATGACGTTGTGGACACCTGCATCGGATAATTTTCTTGTAGTTACAGGACCTACGCCCTCTAAACTATCTAATCTTAAATCTTCTACCATACCGTATGATACGGTACCAGTACTTTATAAGAGTGTTGTTTCGAGGTTCTGTTACCTCTTAGGTGGGAAATGCTACTGTTACCTGTCGGTTGGTTAGTATCCTCTAGCTAATCCCATAAGCACCATAGTGTTTCTGATCCCAAAAAATGGTGTTTTTGTTGTTACAGTTATTGCACTCATATTTGATTTCTATACAATCATTATCATCACATTGTTTGTTTTGTGCTATATGAAATACATCATTTGGCGGATACGCATCATAGGGATGACCACAATTAATACACGAAAATTTTCGTGGTTCATTTGTCATAGTTATAGTTCTTCTATACTAGTATATTACTATTAGGTATATGATAAAAGCAAATATCAAAACAATGGACAATCTAACAGAAGATCAACTAATGAAACTGATTGAAGGATTGAAAAAGATAGACGGATTTGAGTTTTTTGTATCCAACGGATTAATAATCCGATAACTCTCTATCCAAATCATCTTTTGAAAGACCAGCACTTACGACAAATGAGTGACGTATGCACCAATAACGAACATTTCTAAAATCACAATTATCACATTCAATCTTTCTTTCAATACTTTCTCCACAACAGGTTTTCATGAAAAAATTAGTGTAACTGTCATCTGGTGAAATTGCAATCAGCTTACGACCGCAATTATCACAACCAAATTCTTTCTCTACCATCATCTCATCCTCTTTTTTTGTTTCCAATCTTGGTTCTTATCTGATTGTCTTGGCTTGTCCCAGTATGGAGATTTACATTTTGGGCACACCATTGGTTTACCTGCATCTCTTGGAACCCAAGTATGGTTACATCTAATGCATTGATAACCTTTCAATGTTATTTCTGGCATAATTACACTATATACCTACCAGTATATAAGCACTAAGAGTAATGTTTATTTAGATTAGTAGTATATTACTAATAGGTAAGTCACATGACAGAAAATAAAAGACAACAAAAAGGAAAGGAAATCGCACTCAAAAGCGACCTTATCCGCCTTTCTGATTATCATTATCATGTACACTCACAGACATCTAACAGAGATTATGATGTAATTAAGACTGGAACTGTCTGGACTTGTAACTGTGCAGATCATAAGTTTCGTCACGTATGCTGTAAGCATATTCATGCTGTAGAGTTCAGCTTGGAGTATAGAAAAGAAGTAAGAGAGCAAAACAAGGTTATCCTATCACCAATAACTGTCAATTCGTGCTCATTCTGTCATTCTCAGAGTATCGCCAAAGCTGGAATTAGACATAACAAATCAGGTGATATTCAAAGATTCTCATGTCAAGATTGTAAAAAGACATTCTCAATCAATCTTGGATTTGAAAAGATGAAGAATAGTCCAGAGGCAATTACAAACGCACTACAACTTTACTTTACAGGAGAATCCTTACGCAATGTTCAGAAATTCTTGAAATTGCAGGGAGTCAATGTCTCTCACAAGACAGTCTACAAGTGGATTGTAAAATATACCCGACTAATGAAAGAACATCTAAACAAGATTACACCACAAGTCGGTGACGCATGGAGAGCTGATGAGGTTTACACAAGGATTAGAGGAGAGATGAAATACGTATTTTCTCTAATGGATGATGAGACACGTTTCTGGATTGCACAGGAAGTTCTAAACAGGAAAGAGGGAGCTGATGCTTCAAGCTTGTTCAGACTTGGCAAAGAGATTACACAGACAAAACCTAAAGTGATTATTACTGACGGATTACATTCTTACTCGGAAGCTTATCGAAAAGAGTTTTGGACTGTACAAAGAGAGAATCGAACTATCCATATCCGTAATGTCCACTTGCAGGGTGACATGAATAACAACAAGATGGAGAGATTAAACGGTGAATTTAGAGACAGGGAAAAAGTAGTACGTGGAATCAAAAAGGTTGATTCTGTAATTATCGATGGCTATCAGCTATATCACAACTACGTAAGACCACACATGGCACTAGAGGGCAAGACACCAGCTGATCTTTGCGGTATTGACATTAAAGGAGATAACAAATGGATGACGCTAATTCAAAACGCAAGCTTGTAAAATCCGCAGTAGAGTACGGGTACAAGATAGCTACTGTGATCAAAGTTATTACTTGGTTTTTCTAATCTATAACGTGCGATGTAACTGTAAAAAATGTCAATTTGTTTGGGATCAAGTTGGATTTACTGATGAAAACGGAATACCTATTGAATCTAGTTATCATTGTCCTAGATGTAAAACAGAAAATGGTGTTTCTATGAAAGATAGGATACGTGAAATATCCAAAAAGATGGGATTGAATGAACCCCAGTTTTATGAATGAGTTATACCAACCAACAGGTAACACTAACAATTTCAACCTAAGAGGTAACAGCACCTGTTTCGAGATTCTGTCAAATCTACGTCGGTTTTTCTCACTGTCAAAATCCGTCGGATCAGATTTGTCAAATTGATCAATAAGATAATCTGCTTTCTCAAGCATTCTTATCAATTCCCCCTTTTTGGGCAAGACAGTACCAAATTTTTCAGAATGTTTAACTAAATAATACAAAGAACCGATCAGATGTTCATACAAATTTTCATTTAACTTCTTTAATCTTATCGCATCATCATATTTTTCAATTGCCTTTCGTAAAATATCAATTTCGCTAGTCAAATTCTTTATGTTCCTGACGTTCGTCAAAAAATCTCTTTGTGAATTTGATATAATTTTTCGTTTTACGGAATTCTTTTAAATCTTCATCTTGTTGTTTTAACTTATTCTGTAATTTTGAAACAACTTTTGAGTTTTCTTTAGTTTTTTGAATAGATTTTATAATTTTACTAACATCTTTACGAAATTCTACCTGATTAAGTGCTAAGGCTTCAAGATAATTCCATTGATCCATATCCTCTTTTCTTTCATATTTTATAAAAAAACACAACATCTTATACAAATATTTTATCTCATTACTGGTATTAAGATGAGAAATATTTTCTTCCATATCATCTAAAACCTTAATCTTGTCTTTTGTATCACGTCTTATCCCATCAAATAGAAGAGGTATTGCATATGGGTCTTGCATTAATTTTCTGGTTATTTTAAGATCTAATTCTTCAGGAATATTCTTAAGAAAATCTTCATTTTCCAGACCTACTTGTTTGAAATATTCCCACTGTTCGTCAGTTAGTGTAGGCAAAAAGTTTACTCCTCAGTAACATCAGAGGCGTTGTAGTTATTCATATCATGTAGATGTTTGATATCAGGTTCATATTTTCTAATAATGTTTTCAAGGTGTTGAATATGTTGCATCATAGCACCATAGCTATTTTCTACATGTGTATTATTTTTGATCGTTTTTTTAGATTCAAGCGAAGTTACTGCCAAATTAGATAATGTTGTATTCTTGTTACGTTGTATATTTTGAATTTGGGATCTGGTATGTGGGTATTTGAGTAATGCAGACAAATTGAAATGAATGTTCTCTTCATTCTCGATTTGATCTATATTGAAAGAATCATGTTTATTTCGAGAACCAAAAATTTGATTTGTAGAATTATACTTCGTCATGAGATCTCCTCTTCTTTTTTAACATCATAGATGCTCTAGCTTGTTCAACCTCATTTTTTGCGAGGTCAATTCGTCTAGGTTTGTTCCAATACGCACTTTTGCATTTTGGACAAATTGCTGGAAGTTCTTCAGTTTGCAATCTAGGATACCATTCATGACTACATCTATCACAACGATATGCCTGCTTTTCTATTACTGCCATCTAATATACTAAGAATCATCATTACGTATAAACTTTCAGTTAACCTAACAAGTAAAGTTAATATAATGATTTACCTAATAGGTAAACGTAAGAAGTAATATGACAGAAACAAACCCAAGACAAGAAAAAGGAAAACAAATCGCTTTGAAATCTGACTTGATTAGAGTATCAGATATTCACTATCATGTCCACTCCCAAACTACTAACAGAGATTATGACGTAATCAAAGTTGGTTCTAACTGGACTTGTACTTGTCCTGATCACAAGTTTAGAAAAGTTTGTTGTAAACACATTCACGCCATTGAATATTCTATCAGAATAAGAGAGGAAGTAAGAAAGCAAAATAAAATAACCATATCTCCAATTACCTCACAGGATTGTATTCATTGTAAATCTAGTAACATTGTCAAAGACGGATTACGCCACAACAAAAAAGGCGACATTCAGAAATGGTTCTGTAAGAATTGTAACAGTTACTTTACAATTAACATCGGCTTTGAAAAAATGAAGCATGACCCTCAAGGAATTACGATGGCTATGCAGTTATACTTTAGTGGTGAATCATTACGCAACGTTTCAAAGGCACTAAAATTAATCGGTATGGAAGTAACACACCAAACAGTTTACAATTGGATTGTAAAATATACAAAACTACTCAAAGAACATCTAAACAAGATTACTCCCGAAGTCGGCGACGCTTGGCGTGCTGATGAGGTATTTGTAAAGGTTAGAGGTGAATTGTGTTATGTTTTTTCAGTAATGGATGATGAGACTCGTTTCTGGATTGCACAGGAAGTCGCAAACAGAAAGGAGGGACACAACGCAAGAGGTCTTTTACAAAAAGCCAAAGAGGTTACTGGAACTAAACCCAAAGTTTTCATCACTGACGGTCTAGGGTCATATGCTGAAGCATATCAAAAGGAATTTTGGACAGTAAAGAGACGAGATAGAACACTACATATCAAACACATTCACCTACAAGGCGATATGAACAATAACAAGATGGAGAGATTGAACGGTGAGTTTAGAGACAGGGAAAAAGTAGTTAGAGGAATCAAAAAGGAAGATACTGCAATCATTGACGGTTATCAGATTTATCATAATTATGTTAGACCACATATGGGGCTAGACGGCAAGACGCCTGCCGAAGCCTGCGGTATAGAGATTCAAGGAAGTAACAAATGGAAAACCCTGATTCAGAACGCAAGCAGAAGATAAAGAAAATAGCCAAACTAGGCGTGAAATGTGCTTGGTTAGTTGTGGATTGGTTAGTTTAAGTTATTACTTTCATAGATTAGAAAATGAGTTATGACCTTTCATGAAATTTGGTCAATTGTTATTCCCTCAGTAGTTGGAGTTGTAGGTGTGTTAAGTGGTATTTGGATTGGTCAACATCTTTCTGACAGAAAAGAAGAAAGAAAAGAAAATGAAGTAATGGAAAAAATGAGATATTTGTTAAATGCAGATTATACCTTGATTAATAGAATGATTACAAACTACGAAAAAAGCCTAAAAGAATGGAATGATGTAATAGCCAAAAATGATCAAATTGCAACACTGTATGTTTCAGATCTAAACAATATGAGAGATTTAATTGTAGCAATGGGAGTCAAATTAGGATACTTCACTTATTGGGACACGATAACTTCTAGTGGAAATTTAATGAAATTAAAACCAGATGAATTGAGAATTGTTAATGCAACACATAATTCGGTTTCTCAAATAAGAAATATGCAAGATGAATCATTTAGAGTATTTTCTAATGATGTTCTAACTCAAATTTTTCAAAACACAAACATGAATCAAAGAATATCTATTTTGAGACAAAAAATTTCACTTTACATTACAAATTCACTAGAAGCATGTAGAATAATTAAAGAACATATGATAAATGTAAAACAAAATATTTCTTGGGTCGATTTAAAAACAGAGCCTATTTTAGCATACAAAGGAGTTTCAAACCAAAGTAATAAAATAAAAAAAGAAATTTTTGTTAGAGAAGATGGAGTAACAGTATATCCAAGTGGAATGGAAGTAGATAGAAAAGGCACAATATTGAAAATGGAGAAAAACAATGCCTGACACATGCAAATTATGTACTTGGGGAACTATTCCCATCGTTGTAGGATATTTTGTAATTTATCTAATTACAAGATTTATTGAAAAACAACCATTTGAACAATATTTGGAATATCAAGATAGCATATTGGCGGGGGTAGGAATTATTTTTGGTGTGTTAGGAGTGGTTACTTTTTACTATATTGGAAAATATCATGATCATTCAAAAGAAATAATCAAAGCAAGATCTGAACATTCCGAGAATTTTAAAAAAATGATATTATTGTCGGAAATAAAAAAAATTAACATCTCAGAAGAATTAAAGAGAGACATTGAACATGAAAAGGGATTTGAACCAGATTATAATGAACAAAAAGATATTGCAAAAGAAGTTCATAATAAGATTCTCAAACAAGGTATTATCATTGGAGGGTTTCTTACATGGATTTTGATAGGTTTTTTCACAAGTAGTTATGATCCAACATTAAACAATTTCATCAACATAATTGCTGGATTGGCAACTGGAATAATTCTTTTTGTTGTAGGGTGGATTTTATATGATCATCTTCTGGAACGATTAACAGATATTTTAGATTTAGATTATCAAGTTAATGTAAACATCAAAATTATAATTTACAAATTGGAAAAAACATTAGAAGGTCATTATGATTAGAAACAAGTTTTAAAAGAACTGTTTTATTAAAAAACAAAAAAAGATCAGAGTGGTCGTACATAAGTCCAATATGCACCTTTACCACATGATTTGATCGGTGGAAACGTATTTCCTTTCACCATTGAAATATCACCTTCATTAGAAGTAGGATGACAACCAATACTTCCATCAGTGTGACCTGCAAATTTGTAATGTCCAGGCAAAGTGCAAGTTTCGCCAGTTTTTGTCATACATATCAATAAAACTTTCAGATATAGAAAAGAGGGTAATTACATAATAACTCAATTAGTACGGTACTGCTCAAAACCCCACCCGACGAATTTTGACACCTAGAATATCTGACGATAAGTTGACAGAACCTGTTTCGAGGCTCTGTAAAGTCTACGGTGTATACCGTCTTCTGTAAATTTTCGGTTGAAATCGTCGTTTAATTTGACTGCTTTATCCACGATTTCATTAATCTTATCTTGATCTGGTAATGGAATGTTGTTTGTCTTGCAATAATGATTTAACCATTTAACACTATTTGCAAGATGCTCTGATAATTCATATGTTAATTTTTCTACTTCTAAGGCATAATTGAGTTTTTCAAGAGCTGACTTCTCAATGTAAGTATCAGAGTTATCCAATATAGTCAACCTTCCTGTTTTTGGATTCTTCTAGAGCCTCAGATAATTTCTTGATAGGAAGAAGTGTTTCAATGGATTCTTTTCGTTGTTGGGCTAATTCGTGTTTTACTGCTTCAAACTCTTTAGTATCAGGTAGTTTATCCAATAAGACTCTAATTCTGTTAGTTTCTTTCATCTCATTTTCTATTACAACATACAATATCTTAATTGCAGTTTGTACATCAATAAGGTAATATTGTATTTTAGATATTGCTTCATCATTATTCATTCCATTTAGCATTTTTTGCCAGTTTTCATTGCTTAATGTTTTTGAAAAACCCATTACATCTTTCATAAAATTTTCAGGATATGTCGTCATTTATTTTCCCCTCGTGTAACGTTCTAGTGCTTTTTCAACCAATACAGACAAATCAATGTCCTCTTTGATAGCTTCAATCTTTGCCTTTTTCCACACATCGGGTCTAATCTTGATCGATGTAGTTGTTCTCTCTACTTTAGCCATATAATATAATACTACTCATAGTATATAATATTTTTCAACAGTGTTTAAGTAATAGTATTACATACTACTAGTAGTATGAATCAAAGAGAAACAAAAGGAAAACAAATTGCACTCAAAAGCGATCTAATCAGAGTATCAGACTATCATTATCATGTACATTCCCAGACTACAAACAGGGATTATGATGTTATCAAAATATACAATCAATGGCATTGCAACTGTGCCGATCACACTTTCAGAAAGGTATGCTGTAAGCACATTCACGCAATAGAATTTTCACTCAAAATCAGAGAGGAAGTGAGGGAGAGAAACAAGGTAACAATCGAGCCTGTAAGTGTGGATTCATGTAGATTCTGCCATTCAAAGAACCTAAAGAAATACGGCATCAGAAGAAACAAACACACGGC
The DNA here is from genome assembly GCF_013407185.1 of Nitrosopumilus ureiphilus. NCBI lineage: Archaea > Thermoproteati > Nitrososphaerota > Nitrososphaeria > Nitrosopumilales > Nitrosopumilaceae > Nitrosopumilus > Nitrosopumilus ureiphilus. The sequence continues at coordinate 1,787,623 of NZ_CP026995.1, forward strand.
AATTCAGAGATTCTCATGTTCTGATTGTCACAAGACATTCTCAATGAATCTAGGCTTTGAGAAGATGAAACACAATCCTAAAGGAATCACTACTGCCATGCAACTATACTTTTCAGGCGAGTCATTAAGAAACGTGGCTAAATCTTTGAAGTTATTGGGTATGGATGTAACACACCAAACAGTTTACAACTGGATTAACAAATACACAAAACTCATGAATCAATACCTAGACAAGATAGTTCCACATGTTGGAGATGCTTGGAGAGCAGATGAGATTTATGTCAAGATTCGTGGTGAGTTGAAATATGTATTTGCAATGATGGACGATGAAACTCGTTTCTGGATTGCACAAGAAGTCGCAGACAGAAAGGAAGGACATGATGCAAGTACGTTATTACAAAAATCAAAACAAGTTACACAGACAAAACCCAAAGTGTTCATTACTGATGGATTAGGATCATACCATGAAGCATACAAAAAAGAATTTTGGACATTGAAAAGACAACACAGGACATTACACATCAGACACATTCACTTACAAGGTGACATGAACAACAACAAGATGGAAAGACTGAATGGAGAAATTCGTGATAGAGAGAAAACAATGAGAGGAATAAAGAAAATGGATTCTGTAACACTAACAGGTTATCAACTGTTTCACAATTACATTAGACCTCATAGTGCATTAGACAACATGACACCAAGTGAAAAATGCGGAATTACCATTAACGGTGATAACAAATGGATTACATTGATTCAAAATGCAAGTAGAGAAAAATAATTATGGTCTTAAATCAAAATTAACGAATTTCCATATTTTTCTATCATACAATATTTTACATTCTTCATCATAGGCAATGAATTTCTCATCTCCACATTCTGTAACACGTGGAGGATTATGATTATTAATCAAGGACATTAACTGTTCTATCAAAATACCATCCGCCCTATTTGGCAAACTAGATAATTTTTTTATAAATTCGTTTGAAGGTTCAAACGCTGGTTCGTCATTACTCAATAAGGAAGTGATTGTACAATCTGTTTTATATCTTCCATTGTATATGGTTGGTTGGTTTCTGGATTTATTGCAGTGCCACTTTTCATACCTTCATCATATAATATGTCATCTGCTGGTGTCCAATATTTACATTGATTTAACCATTCTTGAGTTTCCATGTATATCGATATATCGACATATCGATTATATAATAATATGGTATGATTGCCTGATCATTCATACTTAATAGTACGGTACCGCCTAAATACCGTCAACCGATTGTTTACGCCTGAAACACCAACCGCAGGCTTGACAGAACCTGTTTCGAGGTTCTGTCAAATCTACAGCACATCTCCCTAATTCTTCTCCGTGTCAAGTGTCGGCACATATCTTGCATTTTGAATGATAGTAAGCCACTTACCACTGAAAGATTCATGACTAGCGGCAGATACGTCGATAGACCTTTTTGAGGTTAGCGTCTATTTAACCGCCAAAACTTGTTTAGAATATTTAAGCAACATAACTGTTAAATCTGGATTCTGTTATACGTATAACATGGCATTAAGAGAAATCAAACCATTAGATGAGAAAGATTGGAACACCCTAATCAGTGATTTAGAACAGGGTCAAACAGAAGAACAAATGAAGATTTTACAAAATTCTCTTGAGCATGCAAGTAAATTAAAAATTTCTCAGTAATTAATTGTCAGTAATAGATTTTGATAAGATAGTTGTTACTAAGCTTAGTGATAACACTATTGGGATAAATTCTTTTGACAATAAAAATCTCGACATGATTAAACATATCAAAGAAGATGCATTACGTGATCAAGAGAAAAAAGTAGGCACTACATGGGTTTGGGTTTATGACAATAAAATCGCAGTAGGATATATCTCTCTTGCAATGTTTTCAATTGACAGAAAGGAAATAATCAAAGAAAAAAGATCAAAATATCCATACAGTACAATACCTTCTTTGCTAATTGGTCAAATTGCAACTCATAAAGATTATGAATGTAATTCCATAGGTTCGTCAATGATTTCATGGGCTTTTGCACAAGCCAAACAATATTCTGAGAAGATAGGGTGTAGAACTGTTGCATTGCATCCGTTACAAGAAGTTATACCGTGGTATCAAGAGAAATTTAAATTTAAATTAATTAAAAGAGAAGACAAACAAGACATTATGTATTTTGATCTTTTACAAAAACAATCCTAGTTTTATTTACTTGCATTTTGAATCAGTGTCAACCATTTGTTATCTCCTTTAATCTCCATACCGCATTTCTCACTAGGTGTTTGTCCATCTAATGCACTATGAGGTCTGATGTAATTGTGCTGAGACTCACAGCTCCCGTTAAAATAAATACCAGACATTCACAAGTTAATACATGAACAAAATTACAATTCTTGGAATCTCAATAGCTGTAATCATTGCACTTGCATATGTAGGATATTCATCATCAGAAAAAGATGCTGCAGAGAAACAAAAACTGTCAGACCTGATAGATTCACAAAACCTGTTATTTGACATTATTAATCTTGACACCCTGGATTACAATGATGATGGAAATTCAATCACAATGTTCAATGCAAAATATGCACTAAACCCTGAAAAAAACGACATCTACTAAGAGATAATCCTCAAAACATGGTTGTAATATTTCCAATATTTACCTCATCAGCTTATGCAGACAACGGATTCTATTCATACTATAAGGGGGAATGTAGTTTTGAATGTCTAACAGTACCGATAAGGGATGACGTAAGATCAGAAGCTTCAGGTGCAGGAGCACAAGTCTTGAAACTGCTAGGCTATGACATTATTGCAGACACACATGTAGCAAAGAATCCAGACATTCTGAAAACATACGACAAGGTAATCTTACTGCACAATGAATATGTCACACAGGAAGAGTTTGATGTAATCACATCACACCCAAAAGTAATCTATCTCTATCCAAATGCACTGTATGGGAAGGTAACATATGATGAGAACTCAGATACTATCACTCTGGTTCGTGGTCATGGATACCCTGAAACAACAATCGCAAACGGCTTTGACTGGGAATTTGATAATACACCAATGGAGTACGATTCAACGTGTGAAAACATACAATTCTACCCAATTAATAACGGAATAATGCTGAATTGTTATCCTGAGCAGTTAATGACCTATGACGGCTCTTTGTTGAAGACAATCAAAGAATTCTGACACATAAAGATGGTTCTGTCAACTTGACGGTAAAAAATTCCACCGGTTAACCTTAGGTTGATCTGCTGAATAGTTCTCCAATACAGGACATGCCTAATAGGCAAATATGGTTAAAGCATATATAAAAACACACGAAAACATAACAGAAGAACAACTCAAGAAACTAACCAATTTTACTCTCAAACGGGTGTGTGCCTAAAAACAGGTTTTGATCTTCATGGCTATGATTTTTAGGAATGAAATTTAGTGCGATACTGGAAAAATCATATCAACCGATTCTTTACGCCTGAAATACCAACTGTAGGCTTGACAGAATCTGTTTTAAAAAATGATCGCAAAATGATAAAATTTTAACAAGAGTCGATTAACGTCTCTTTCTTCTTTGTCCTGGTTTGTTCTGACCAGGAAATCTACCTAGGACAAATCTCTTTTTGAAGTTACTTTTGTTTCTAAGACTAGAACTAGTACCCACAATCTTTCGTCCTTCAACTTTTGGTGTCTGTCCTCTTACTTTACCTGCTTTGGTAAGTGAACCGTGTGTTGCCATGTTTTAAAATAGGAATTAGTGAATTTATGTATTTGTATGACTACCAGTACTTTGCTTTAACAGTCTCAATTACTTTTTCGTGTTCCTTACTCTTTCTACGAGCATACCTTTCCATGGCACCAAGAGGAACACCGCCAAGAGATCTTGCTATAGCATTAAAGAAGTATCTTTGAGGACCTTTTGAACCAGTCTTGGTCATGAATTTTTGAATACCATATTTGAAATTGTGCTGCCAAGTCTTGTAAAGAACACCTAGTTGAGCAGGAGTCATTTCATTTCCAATGTTAAAGAAATCAGATTTTTCCAACAATCCAATAGGAACAAAGGTTAGTGCAGTAGCTGTAAACATAGAGTCAGGCTGCTCATTTTCTAATTCACTGAGCAAACGTATAGTCTCCCAAGAGTCTTCAGGAGTTTCATCATTGTCAAGACCCATGATTAATGTGAATGCTGGAATCCAATAGTCTTGGTTCAATGTCTTGACACCTTCTTTTACAACCCAGTGCCATTCATCAGGAGAATATGGTGCAAGTTTTCTATCAGCGTATTTGCCAATCAATCTAAGACTGCCAGTTTCAAATCCAGCTTGGATACCAATCATGTTATCAGGACTTGATTTAATAATTTTAGAAAGATTTGGAATTAGTTTTTCATCAGCAATTGCTCCTGCCAAAGTACCGTGTGTTGGGTTTGTATGTTCAACACCAGTTGACATGATTGCTGTGAATAATTCTTCTAGTGCTTCTCTGTTTGGTTCCATTCCTTTTGCAGTTCTAGGATCCATTCCATAAACGAAAATATCATCACTGTGAATCCATGCAGATTTAGAACCACCTTTCTTTATGTTAACTTCAATTTCTCTTTTGACTTTTTCAGGAGAATAGTATCTCAATGATCTTAATGTAACATCACAGAATTTACAACCTCTACCACAACCACGCATTACCTCAACCATTCCATGCATACTTGGTTCTACAATGTCAGGAATTTCTTCAAGTTCAGGCCTATCCCAGAAATTAACAAATCGTCCATGGATTTTTTTGCCATTTCTTTCAAATTCTTTAATGTTAACCTTAAAGTCACTTCTCTTTCTGAAAGGATCCATATTTTCAAAGTCACCGTTAATCAAATAGTTGAAGAATCTTCCAGCATGTCCATCAATTTCAGGTGCGATTCCACCTAATTCTCCTTCTAGAATTGCATAGATTCCAAATTCTTCAATTTTTCCCGGATCATAATTGTATTGCCAAGTTCCTGATGCCCCAGAAATTACTTTGGCTTTACTTCCAGTTTTTAATTTAGCAGCTTTGATTCTATGATGTAATTCAGTATTGTAAAATTCATCATAGGATGTTTGTTTTCTACCATAAGTAAATGTCATAGTTACAGGACCCATTCCAAGAGGATCCATTTCATATGTTCCAACGACTTCAGTTTGAGGGCCAATGAATTGCTCAATGTGATCAGGATGGGCAACGACTACATCTTGTCTACTAAATCCATCTCGGAGTAAACCGGCTTCCAATTTTCTCAAGCCATATGGCGCATAGTTTGCCACACCGTTTGTGTGTGGAATATAATTACAGATAAAATCAAATAGAATTTTTGGAGTTACTTGTTTTCCAAGTATTTTGTACCAAAAACTGCTTTTATCTCGATTAGGATCAATGGCTGGCGCACATCCAAAAAATGTTGCCAGTGAAAGACCTCTATATGGAGACATCAAAGTTCGATCTGCAGTTAAAACAATTTTTGGAGTTCCCATATCCGTCATGGAAATAATTTTGTGATTTATTTTAAACCTTGCTAGTAAAATTCAGTATTTTTCTAAAATTCCAGCCTTATTCCTGTAAAAATGACCAAATTCCTTGTTTGAAGAAAGATGGTCTCCATCAAAAACAGTTCCATCCCTGCATACTAGATCTTCCCCAACACAGCAGCTTCCACAAATTCCAACACCACATTTCATCATTCTCTCAAGACTTGCTTGAACAAACATATTCCTGGAATGAGCTGATCGCACAGTTTTGTACATCATTATTTCAGGTCCACATGCATACACCCCATCAAAATTAGATTCATTAACAAGTTTTTCAACTAGATCAGTGACAAATCCTTTTTCACCGTAACTTCCATCATCAGTTGAAACTATTACTTTGTGAGGATTATTTTTCAACATATTATTTGCCAAGTCTTCAAAGAATACTTCGTCTTTTGATTTTGCACCTATTAGAACGGTAACATCATCTGTTGATTTTACAAAAGAAAGTAATCGCATCATTGGAACAAGACCCGTTCCACCACCAACTAACAAAAGTTTTCCTTCTTTGAGATCAAATGAGTTTCCATATGGGCCACGAATTCCAATTTGTTGTCCTTCTTTAACATTAAACAAACCAGTTGAAGCCGGACCATGTTTTCTTACAGTAAATGCAGCCTTTCCAGGTTCTTTAGAAATCATCACACTCATAGGTAATTCATTAACGCCCGGAATCCAAACCATCGCAAATTGCCCAGGAAGAACATTGGACATCCTATCATCTGAAAAAATCAGAGTTCTAACAGTAGGTGTTTCATCAATTACTTTTTCAATTGTAACAATTGTTGTATGATTATGATTTCTTTGCAAGACCCACCATATCCTTTATTGAAGAGTAATTTTTTCTTTTCATGTATTGTAATATTCCGTTATTGATTTCACTAAAAACATCAATCCAATCATTACCCACTGCACTGCCAAGTTGAATTGCAGAAGCGCCTGCTAAGAAAAATTCTACTGCATCTTCCCATGTAGAAACACCACCACATCCAATTATTGGAATGTCATGTTTTGAAGAAATCTCATACACACATCTCAATGCAATTGGTTTGATTGGAGTTCCAGATAATCCTCCAAATTTATTACTAAGAATCGGTCGTTGTGTTTCAACATCTATGGCCATTGCTCTAACTGTATTGATTGCAGTTATTGCATCAATTCCAGAATCTATTGCAGTATTTACAGTGTTAAGATAATGCGTGGTGCCCAGACCTACTTTTGCAATTATAGGAATATCAGTAGTGTTTTTTGCAATAGTTACAATCTTCCTAACTAATTCTGGATCATCACCAACTTCTAAACCAACTTTGGCAACATGAGGGCAGGAGAGATTAAGCTCATATGCTATAACTTTACAATTTTCAAACTGTTGTATCATCATTTCAAAATCTTCAGGGATTGAACCTACTAGACTAACTACTATTGGAACTTCTTGGTTAGGTTCAATCATTTTAGCAAAATTAGGAGCTCCAGGATTTGAGAGACCTACGGCATTTATCCAGCCACCACCTTTCACACTGAAGATAGTTGGATTTGGATAGCCTTCCCATGGTTCTGTACTTAGTGATTTAGTTACAACTGCACCTGCACCTGAGCGATATAATCGATTAAAAACATCCAAGGATATACCTAAAATTCCAGATGCCAGCATTACAGGCCTATCTAATTGAATTTGGCCTATGGAAGTTGCAAGACTGGGTTCCACTTTGAATAATGAACTTAGTTTCGAATATAATAGTTGATTCACGATTCTGGTACCTTTTTTAAAGGTGATTTAGAATCAACTAGTCATGTATTCTGTGATATTAACAGAATTGGGAATCTCAATTTTCAATGAAGGAAAGCTTGAAAAAGCATTTCCATTCTCAAATCCAGTTAAAGAATATCTCTTAGTAAAAAATAAAGAATCAAAACTAAATGAATTAATCAATTATCTAGCTTCAATTCAAAGAGGAGTTTCTGTAAGTGATGAATCATTACTTGTAATTTTAAAAAAATATTCTATTGATTGTTACTTGATGGAATCCTCAGAGTTAGATAACATTCAAGCAACAAAACCACAGATTATTGTCGATTCAGGATTTGCTTCTAATTTACAGGATACATTAGGAAAACTAAGAGAGTTTGCTTTAGGACTATCATCATCTAAAGTTACCGAAGTTTCTGAAAGTCCAGACCTACACATCATTCAAGCAATCAATTCATTAGACGAAATCGACAAGATTGCAAATGGTCTAAGTTCAAGACTTCGAGAATGGTACGGATTACATTTTCCCGAATTAGACAACATTATTGATAGTATTAACGGATATGCACAAATCGTACTTGCTGGAAAACGAGAATCATTAACAAAACAAGTCTTTGAAGATGCAGGATTTCCAGAATCAAAAGTGGAGATGCTATCTTTAATTTCTTCAAAAAGTAGAGGTGGAGATATTTCTGATGTCAATTTAGCTATAGTTCAATCAATTGCAAAACAAATTTTAGATTTTCATGAATTACGTAAAAAACTTGAAGAGCATGTTGAAACCGCAATGCAAGAAATTGCACCAAATCTTTCAGCAATTCTTGGTAGTGCAGTAGGTGCAAGAATTTTAGGAAGAGCAGGAAGTCTCAAAAGATTAGCTTCACTTCCTGCTAGTACAATACAAGTCCTAGGAGCTGAAAAAGCATTGTTTAGATCATTGAAGACAGGGTCTCAACCACCAAAACACGGATTGCTATTTCAACATGCAATGGTTCATGCGGCCCCTAGATGGCAAAGAGGCAAAATTGCACGAGCAGTTGCTGCCAAGGCAGTGATTGCTGCAAGAGTAGATGTCTATGGTGAAGGACTAAACCAAACACTTCTTGAAAAACTCAACATCAGAGTTAATGAGATTGGCAAAAAGTATGAAAATCCAACTGAAAAAGACATCAGAAAACCTCAATCATTTAGACGCGAAGGTGGAAACTTTGGTGATAGAAGAAGAGAAGGTGGTGATAGAAGAAGAGAAGGTGGTGATAGAAGAAGAGAAGGTGGTGATAGAAGAAGAGAAGGTGGTGATAGAAGAAGAGAAGGTGGTGATAGAAGAAGAGAAGGTGGTGATAGAAGAAGAGAAGGTGGTGATAGAAGAAGAGAAGGTGGTGATAGAAGAAGAGAAGGTGGTGATAGAAGAAGAGAAGGTGGTGATAGAAGAAGAGAAGGTGGTGATAGAAGAAGAGAAGGTGGTAGTTCAAAGTATGAAAGACCAGATTCAAATAAAAAGAGAAAGAAGTTTGGAAGAAGATAATCAATCATATTTTTGGATAAAATCAGAAGGCGAAAAAAAATTAGCTACTGAAAATCTAGTTCCTGGAAATCAAGTGTATAAAGAAAAACTAATTATCAAAAAAGGAGTAGAATACAGATTATGGGATGCCTTTAGAAGTAAATTAGCAGCAGCCATAATGAATGATCTGGAATATTTTCCATTTGAAAATAAAAGTAAAGTACTGTATTTAGGAGCATCAACTGGAACTACTGTAAGTCACATTTCAGACATTGTCGGCCCTAGTGGAATAATTTTTGGAGTTGAACATGCCAGCAGAGTAGCAAGAGATTTTCTTGATAGAGTTGCATCATACAGATCAAATATTATTCCAATATTGCAAGATGCAAGAAAACCAAAAGAATACTTTTCAGTATTTGGAAAAGTTGACATAGTGTATGTGGATATAGCACAACCAGATCAAACACAAATTGCGTTGGACAATTGTGAAATGTATCTAAAAAAAGGAGGTTATTTCTTTTTAGTAATTAAAACACGTAGTATTGATGTGACAAAATCACCAAGAAGAATTATTGAAGAAGAAACAGAGAAACTAAAAGCAAATTTCGATATTTTACAATCTATTGATTTGTACCCATACGACAAAGATCATGCAATGGTAATTGCAAAATATAAAAACTAATTATTTCCCATTATTTTCTGAACAGGTTTCCAACTTTTACGCACAAATTTAGGCATTTCATGATGTTTTTTGTAATATTTTTTTACAAATTTTACAGTTACAGAATCAGATGGATAGCCACTGCCTAAATTATGATCTTTTCCTAATTTCATAATGGCCCTATCTCTACTAACTTTAGCTAGAATAGATGCCGCAGAAACTACTACAAATCTACTATCTGCACGATGATATGATTTGATCTTATGATTATCAGACAATTTAGAAATTTCTCTTCCAAATCGAGTTGGATCAACATCACATGAATCAACATATGAGATATCAGGATTTAATTTTGAAACTACTTTTGCCATGTATTTTGCCTCTAAACCATTCAAACAATGTTTCTTTACACTAGCATCAATTAATCTAGGAGAAATTTTTGCAATATAGTAATCATCGACAATTTCAATAATTTTCTTGTAGAGATGTTCACGTAATTTAGGAGTGAGTTTTTTTGAATCTTTTACACCTAAAGCGCTTAATTTTTTTATATTTTTTTTATCTAATGAAATTCCAGCTATTACCAATGGTCCCAACATAGGACCACGTCCAGCATCATCAATACCGCAAATTTGCACGAATTGTGTCTTAATCCACAAGTATTAAACCGTTATACGTTTAGAAAAAATTGAAAGTTAGTTGGAAATTCCAAATGATTCTTTTCAAGAAATTATTGAGGGTAAAACAAAGTTGTTAGTACCAAAAAAATCACTAATAGAAAAAGTCCCACCAAAAAAACCTGCATTCTTTAATCCAAAAGCAAAATTGAATAGAGATTTTTCAATAATTGCGTATGCTGCTTTTCTAAAAAATTTTCACGGTCCAAAAATTCTCTTGGAAGGGTTATCAGGAATTGGTGCAAGAGGATTAAGAGTTGGAAATGAGTTAAAAGTAGAAAAAATAGTGATCAATGATCTAAATCCAAGTGCTCTAAAAATGGCAGAATATTCAGTTAATCTAAATAATTTAGAAAATATAGAATTTTCTAAAAAAGAAGTATGTAGATTTTTGAGCAAATATTCAAAAAAAGGCCAAAGAGGCTCGATTGTAGATATTGATCCCTTTGGCTCACCTGCAGCATTTTTTGATTGTGGAATTAGAGCAACCATGCATGGGGGAATTTTATCTACTGCTGCAACAGATCTTCAAGTTCTAAACGGACTCTTTCAGAGTGCATGCAAAAGAAAATACGGCGGAATTCCAGTAAGAGCAAAGTATGGAAACGAAATAGCAATCAGGTTAATCTTAGGTTGTCTTAGAGGCGTTGCTGCAAGATTAGGTGTAGAAATTATTCCATTATTTGTTGAAAGTGAAATGCACTACTATAGAACTTATGTCAAAGTTCTAAACAGACCAGATCAGGAAGAAAATATAGGATATATTTTACATTGTAAAAATTGTGGTCATAGAAAAATATCATTAGAGCAAGAACAAGAATGTGATTTATGCAGTCAGAAAATTAGTATTGCAGGGCCTCTATGGATAGGGAAAATTTTTGATAAAGAATTTATTCAAAATATGATTCTAGAAATTCCAAATTTACAAGTAGACAAGATTTGTGAGAAAATACTTGCCAAATGTCTTGCAGAATCAGAAATGCCAGGAACTTATTTTACATTAGATGAGATTGCATCAAAAATGAAATCTTCACCACCTAAACTTGAAAATGCAATATTAAATTTACAAAAAAATAATTTTTTAGCAAGTATCACATCATTTTGTCCAACAGGATTTAGGACAAATGCTAACATTAATGAAATAATTAAGATTTTTCAGACTAGCCAATAAAACCTAAACAAACAAGGTATAATTCACTACTTTGTTTTCTACTTGCACTAGGTTTTGTAAGATTTATTCTAGCAAATTTTTTCTTAACATAGTCTCTAAATTCCATAGAGTATTCACCATCAAAAACTTTGAATACAGCATTACCTTTGTTTGCTAAAACTTTGTCCATTATTTTGGTGCAATCATAATTTAATGAAATTTGTTTAGCATGATCAACTGACCAATTTCCACTAACTTGAGGAGAAAGATCACAAATTACAGCATTGACTTTACGCCCAAAATAGGTCATGACCTCATCAATTACATGTTCATCTTCAATATTTTCTCTAATAATATGAGCACCTGGAATCTCTTCAACATAAGATAAATCAACACCCATTACTTTGCCTTGATTTCCTGCTAATTTTACAGCCATCTGAGTCCAACCACCAGGAGCACATCCAAGATCAAGTACGTAAAATCCAGGACCAATAATACGATAAGATTTGTTTAATTCTTGTAGTTTGAATGCAGCTCTACTTCGATAACCTTGTTCATGAGCTAATCTGCGGTAATGATCTTTGCGAGCATCAATTAATTTCATTTGATCTTCGTAGGTTTTTTCATCTCAGCAATGACCCAATCTTCAATGAATTGACAGTTCCTAGGACTAATTTCACCTTCAAGTGAACATTTCTGTTCAACAGGACATACCAAACATGGAGCATTTTCAATTGATTGAGTACTAATCGGAGTTTTCTTTAAAATTAATTTGTAAGTCCAGCGTCCTTTCTCTAGAAGTTTTTCCCTAGTAATAGTTCCCATTCTTTCAAGTTTTAATGCTAAACGTGAACCATCACGACTTGTAAGTTTAAGTTTTTTCCAAAGTTCACTTTGAAACATTCCATCAGATTCACGTTCTGCTAGAATATCACAAACTTTGTTAGTTAGTCTTTCCATGTCAACTTTTTCGATTTGAAAGTTTTCAATTTCTTCATCAGAAAGTTGTTCTTCTAATTCTTCTTCCAATGTTTTTTCTGCTTCTTTCTTTGCTTCTTCTAATTCTTTTTTAGTTAATTTTTTCTCTTTTGGTGGCTTTGGCTCAGCTTTTTTCTTTGCTGGTTTTACTTTAGCTTTTTTCTTTGCTGGTTTTACTTTAGCTTTTTTCTTTGCTGGTTTTACTTTAGCTTTTTTCTTTGCTGGTTTTACTTTAGCTTTTTTCTTTGGTGATGAATCTAGAACTTTCTTTTTCTTTTTTAATTCATCCAGTTCTGCCTTTATTTTTGCAGCTTCATCAGTTAGAGTATCTTTTTTCTTTGCCATTAAATCACCTTATTTTTTAAATTCAAGTTCTTATTTATCATAGAAAAATTCATGCCTATTTAACAGTAAATGTTCCTCTTGTTGAGATATTCTGTAATTGTTTTGAAACCATTTCTGCGACTATTTCATATGAGCCTGGAGTGTCAATGACTTTGGAAAATTTATCATTAATAGGAATGATTGAATTTCCTTTTTCAAAGCATTGCTCAAAAAAGCCACCTTGAGTAACCGCATCATTTGCAGATGAGTAAATTGTGATATATAGATCGCCACAATCAAAAGAAGAGTCGACGATTTTAATTTGAATTTCTACAGGTACTGAAGTAGAATATTGTTTAGCAAGACCGATTATTTCAATTGAAGATTTATGGGTTGGAAATCCTTCTGAGGAAGACATTGGCCACATGTTTAATTCCCTGCCAGGTTTTTCTAAGATATCACTCATTACAGCAGAACCAAATACTACTGAAAAGATTACAGGTAAGACAAATACTACAAAAATTCTTTTAGACACCATTTTGTTTTAAGACCTATGATTCCCTTATATCTATTTAGCAAAATTTGAAACTTCAGATCAATTTGACGAATGAGTTAAATCGTAGCCGACTAAATATCGCTAGATGCGACTTAGAAAATTCAGAGTTAGGGCATATCGTTGTATTCATGATTCTGGAGAGATTACAGTTGGAGATTTAGCTGCCTTTGTTGGTAGAAATGAAAGTGGTAAAACCACCATTCTTCAAGCGTTAACCTTGTTAAACAGAGATGAGCAGGTTTCAGAGTTAGATCTTTGTGATGAAATGAATGAGGAGCTCAAAGAAGAAATTAGATTAGCAGAAGGAGAATTTGATCTAAATCAGCATGAAAGAGAGTTGATAAAAGAAAAATTCCCAAGTTTACCGGAAATTAAAAAAATTAAATTAATTAGGACAAACAGAAGACCAAAAGTTCAATACGAATTCGAAGACATTGAACTTAGTGAAGATGAAAGTCAAGGAATCAATTCATGGGAAAATTTCTCAAGACAGATTCTAGGATTTTTAGATACCATTCCAAACCATCTGAGAATACAAATTAATACAAAATTCTTTGAAGGACCAGTTCCAAAGAATCAAGAGACTTTTGATAGTGGGATGGCAGAATTTAGTAATCAGTTTCACGTAATTGCAATTCAAGAACCAAAAGTTATTGAAGAGTGGGAAAAAATCTATGAAAATCCAGAGAATCAATTTTCAAATTTGCTAAGTGGTGAAAGCATAAAGACTGCCTTGGAGAATTTTATTGCATCTGATTTGCATCCAAGATTTGTCTATTTTTCAGATTATAAAAAAATCTATGGCAACATCAATCTTAATGAATTTCTCAGAGAAGAGAGAGGAGAAAGAGCAGATTCGATTGAATATATTGAAGAATTTGATAAAGCAGAGACTGTAAGAAATCTATTTTATCTTGCGGAACTTGATATGAAAGAACTAGATGAAATAAAAGAGAGTCCTTCAAAATGCATCAAACTTCTAAATGCTGCAAGCAACAGATTAACCAATAAACTGAATCCAGCATGGAAAGGAGATCCCATCCACGTAGATTTGAGATACAATCCAGGTAATATCATGAGTGTGGTAATTTCAGATGTTCACAAAGATGGAACAATAACAAACACAGGATTACTAAACAGAAGAGCAGAGGGATTCAAATGGACATTTTCATTTATTGTAAACTTTGCAGCTGAAACGCAAAGAGCAGAATTAAAAGAAGCATTATTACTTTTAGATGAACCTGCAAGAAATCTTCATCCAACTCAACAAATGGGAATTTCAGACTTGTTGAAAAATTTAGCTGGATCAAACCAAGTTTTGTATGCAACACATTCCCCATTTATGATATTTGATTATACACCAGGCAACTTGCTAGTCGTAGAATTGGACAGAAGAAAACATCTCAGTAGAATCTTTTATGATTATTGGAATGCAGACGATAAAACATTAACACCAATTTTGTATGGATTATCTAGAGGACAAGTTGAATCTATTGTAGATAGGGAAATTGGAACAAACTCCAGACCAATAATTATTGTGGAGACGATGTCAGATGCGATGTATCTTAATGCTTTTGACAAATTTTTACAGGATCCAAATATTTCAATGAACCCTCTCAATGTTGTTGCAGCTTATAACAAAAACTCTGTTTTACCGCTAGCGATTTTCTACAGAAATCATGGCTACAGAACATTTGTATTATTAGATAATTCTGAAGAGTCAAAGCAAATTTCTGCCCAGTTAGTATCAAATGAATTTTCATCCATTCAAACTATTTTCTTTGAAAAGGAAGGAAAGAAACTAGAATCAATTGAAGACTATATTGCACTTGAAGATTATTTGCATCCAGTGAATCAGACTTATGAGATAAAGTTAAGACGCGAAGGATTTTCAAATCTTACTCCTGAAGAGGTTGCATCTAAAGAAGGCAAAGGAGTATTAGAAAAATTGAAAAAAATATGGCAAGACCACAGAGAAGATGATTGGGGGGAATTTGATAATGAAGAAATTACTAGATACATATGTGAAAAAATTGCCCTCGAAGACACTAGTTTTCTTACAGATAAAACCAAGGATCAATTTAGATCATTATACAGATTAATTGCTGAAAGAATAAGACAATATCAGAATATAGCTGCCAAGCCTGACCCTAGTAAATTTCAAAAGGCCAAGGCTTAAGATTTAAGAAGTTTGCTTATGAAAGATACTGAATTAAAAAATAGCAGAGCAGGGAAAAATCTCTAAGGTTTAAGAGAGAGATGGATAATTTGGTGAACATGCACAAATCCTCAGTGAGAGGAATCGTCCTTTCAATTGCAGTATTACTTTCAATAACATTTACAGTTGTTCCATCTTATGCAGAGGAAATTGATGTAACAAGTATCGCTTTAGAAGAAACTACAATTATTGAATTAACAAATGAACAAAATGAGGATATCAATACTTTCAGAATTTGGGTTAGTAGTGATTTTAATTTCAAATCTTTTAAAACTGAAAAAGGGTGGGTAGGAGAGAAAACACCCCAAGGAGTAATTGTTTTCACATCATCTGAACCAATCAAAAAAGGCGAATCTGTGAAATTTGGTGTTAAAACAGATAAAGTAAATTCAGGAATTAATTGGAAAGCATTAGACAGTAAAAACAAACAAATTGACACAGGTAAAGTATTACCAAAAGAATTATCAAAAGTGACTCAAAATCCAGATAATGGTCAAGTTGAAAAAAGTACAGGGCCCAGCATTTCTGCAGAATCAATCTTTAGAATAGTTCCAGAAAAACCAAACATAGGTTCATCAATTAGAGTTACAGGAGATAAATTTGGAGTATCCCAAGAATTTGATTTTTACATCAATTCAAAAAAGATTGGAAGTTTTGTGACAGATAAAGATGGACACTTTATGACTACAATGAAAATTCCAGAGGAGCAAAAGGCAGATAGAGCAGATTTTATTATCAAGGATAAAGAAGGTGAAGAAAAAAAACTCAGTCTTAGAATAGGTGAGATACCAAATAGAATTCCACCAGAAAATATCAAACTCACAGTACAAGGTATTCCAAATATTGTGCATAGGGGAGATTTATTAGAGATTTTTGGAACAGGTTCTCCAGGCAAAGGAATTTCAATAACGATCACTTCACCAGATGGAGAAGTAATCAGGACAAGAACAACAGAAGTTGATAGTAAAGGAAACTGGGAATTAGAACCACTCTTAGTTCCATTGGATAGGCCCTTTGGCAAATACATGGGTGTTATTTCAGATGGAAAGCAAAATGAATCGATTAGCTGGACAATCGAATCAGACAAAGTAATCATCATTACACCCACTAGTTTGAAATTTGAACCAGGGGAAATTATTAGATTTAATGGAACCGCACTACCAAACAAATCAATTGAATTAGTATTAGAAGATCCTTTAGGAACAGAAATATTTTCAGATATTATTGAAATTGATGAATCAGGAAGTATAGAGTTTGAATTTCCAACTACTCAAAGCACTGCAGAAGGAACTTACACATTAATTGCAACGCAAGAAAAAAAGAAAGAATTAATTTTTGTAGGATTAGGGCAGTTACCCACAATTCCAGTTAACTTGGAGTTTGATAAATTAAATTATAAATCAGGGGACAGTGCCATTATTTCACTAACAGGAAAGGCATCAGAAATCATTAATTTGTTAATTATTGATCCCTCGGATAAACCAAAAGGAGAATCCCAATCCATTAAACTGGCAGCTGATGGAAGAGCAAGTATCACTCTTGATTTGAAAGGGTATGCGACAGGAGTATACACTGCAGTTATTAGTAAAGGAGGAGAACAAAGTGAAGAAATTTTCACAGTTGGTTTGCTAACAGGTTCAGGAGAGATCAATATCAACACTACAAAACTAAGTTATCATACAGGTGATCCAATTTTGATTTTAGGCAATACAGCACCAAATGTTCTTCTAACTGTAACTATGACTGATCCAGATGGGAAGATAGTAAAAACAAAAGAGACATTTTCAAACAAAAATGGGAAAATTTCTGAGGGTTCATTTAGGATCCCTTCAGATGGTAAATCAGGAACATGGACACTAAAGGCAACAAGTGGTTCAAATTTTGACAATACAGATATCGAAGTTCAAGCAGTTGCAACAGAAGGAATGATAGTCTCAATTACAGAAGGAGCAGATATTCCAGGATATGGAAAGACAGTAAATATCTCCATAGTAGGAGCTCAACAAACAGTACAAATAGAAATTATTGGAGAAAATAATAATGTGATTGAAGAATTATCATTTCCTGCATCAAAATCAGGAGAAATTAAGCAACCATGGATCGTGCCTAAAGATACTGAACCTGGAATATATACAATAAAAGCAAAAGATGCGTTTAATTCAGCTGAAACTACTTTTGAGATAAAATAGTATCAAACAATTTTATTTCACTTCAGAAGACAGATAGTCATGAATTTAAAAGATAAAATAGCAGAATATCCAAATTTTCCTAAAAAAGGAATTTTATTTAGAGATTTTAGTCCAATTTTGAAGGATCCGTCAGCATTATCTGAAATTGCAGATGAGTTTTCAAAGTATTTTCATACTAAAGATATTGATGTATTTGCAGGAATTGAATCACGTGGATTCATTCTTGCATGTATTTTAGCTTCAAGATACAACAAAGGAATGATGATGATTAGAAAGGCAGGAAAATTACCTGGAAAGACTATAAAATTGGCATATACTGTTGAATATGGAAAAGACACCATTGAAATTCAAAAAGACATTATCGAGAAAGAACAAAGGGTGCTAATCTGCGATGATTTACTGGCTACAGGAGGTACAGCAAAAGCCTCAGCAAAATTAATTGAAAAAGTAGGGGGTAAAATTGCGGGTTTTGCATTCATCATAGAATTAACAGAATTAAATGGAATTAAAGGAATTAGCAAATACAATTGTAAATCATTGGTGAAGTATTAATGGAAAAAGATGTAGAGATTGGGATTTTTGGAGGAACAGGAATTTATGATTCAGGATTACTTGAAAATGCACAAGAGATTGATATTGTTACACCTTATGGAAAGCCTTCAGATACTATCACTGTAGGAATTTTTAATGGAAGAAAAATTGCTTTTCTTCCAAGACATGGAAAAAAACACACAATTCCCCCACATATGATTAATTTCAAGGCAAACATTTGGGCATTCAAGGAATTAGGAGTTACAAGAATCATCGCACCGTCTGCAGTTGGAAGTCTTAAAGAAGAATTGGAACCAGGACACTTTGCATTGCCATCACAATTTCTAGATTTTACAAAATCTAGAAAAGGTTCGTTTTCAGAAGAAGGAAGAGTTATCCACATTTCTGTTGCAGATCCTTTTTGTCCAGAATTACAATCATCCATTCTTCAAGTTATAGAAAATCAGGATTTGAAAATGCATAAAGATTGTACTTATATCTGCATTGAGGGTCCTCGATTTTCAACCAAAGCAGAATCAAAATTCTACAGAACGACTGGAGCAGATATTATTGGAATGACACTCGTTCCAGAATGCCAGCTAGCACGAGAAGCACAAATGTGTTATGTATCAATTTCAACTGTAACAGATTATGATGTATGGGCAGAAAAACCCGTTACTGCCAAAGAAGTTTTAGAGACACTATCAAAAAATGTAGAGAAAACAAAGAGAGTCTTAACAGAATTAATTGATCAAATCCCTAAAACTAGAAATTGTTCCTGTGCAAAGGCATTAGAAGAAGCAGAATTTTAGTCATCAATAACTAGTGTATAGTGACTTTGTTTCATCGGTCTTTAAGTAATTCAGAAAAAAATACCAAATCAATGCAAGCGCAGACTCTACAAGACAAGAGAGACTAGAATTACTCATATCTCATCTGAAGCAGTAAGTGCTCTTAGAGATTATCTATCTAGAAAGAAAATAGAGATAAAAAATGAAAGATATTTGTTTTTATTCCAACACGGAGACGGACTGGAGATTCTCAAAAAAAAGACTAGTCAAAAGTGTTCATCAACATGCCATAATCTAGAAAAGCAGTTATCAACAGTATTGAAGAACATTCCTGAGATTTCTGAAAAAAATGAGAACGGTAGAAATTCTATCTATTTTCATGCCCTTCGTGCATGGTTTAAAACACAGGTGACGGATGCACATCAATCTGATTTTGCAGAAGCATTGATGGATCACAAGTCTCTAAAATTAGTGTATTATTGCCAAAATGATAAAGATAGAGCACAAACATATCTTGATGTGGAATATGCACTGACAATTGCAGAAACTGAAAAGATTGATAATAATTATTAAGAGATGCAAAGAAGCAATCAAGAACTTAGAGGAATTGTTGATTCGTTATCAAAACAGTTACAAAATATAGAGAAAAGAATAAGAAATTCAAAAACAAAGTAGAATTATGTCAGACTCATATTTACGGTTAAAATGTAACAAATGTGATAGTCCAAAACTGGTCATGATGGAAGAATTAGTTTGTACAAATTGTGGCTCAAAGGATTGGGGGTTTCTGGTAGATGAAAATAATCCACTTGATGTTCTAAAAATGCAACTTGTTAAGGGAGACATTTCTAGAAACGAATATGAAAAGATGAAAAAAGAGTTGCAAAATGGAAAGTAGATGATGTTATTGAAAATTCATTCTTTCTTCGCATGATTTTATGGCTTCTTGAATATTTGGAGTATCTGGATTAAGTTCAAGAGTTTGTCTCAAGCAATTCAGAGCACCCTTAAACATTCCCCTATTACGTAATGCCAATCCTTTGAACATGAGAGCCTCAATAAATTCAGGATTATGATTTAGCACCATATCAAAATACTTTGTAGATTCACCATACTTTTCTAAACGATAAAGAGAAACTCCTTTTCTAAACATTGCACCATAATGATTTGGAGATTTTTTGATAACCTTATCATAGAAGTGTATAGCTTCTTTGTCTTTTTTTAAACCGGCTAATGTCATTCCTTTCAAGAATAACACGTCAATATTATTAGGTTCTATTTTTTGGGCTTTATCAATTTGGTAAAGTGCAGTATGAAAATCTCGAAACATTACAAGAGCCTCTGTTTGAGATGTAAGTGCATGAATATTTTTTGGATCAATTCTCAATACCCTATCAAAAGCATCTACTGCCTCAGGGTATTTTCCAATTCCAGTTAATGCATATCCAACCATATTCATAACATAGATATCGTTTGGTTTTATCTCTAAGGCTTTTTCATAGCATTCTAAAGCTTTGGCATAATCTCCTTGTTGTTCGGCTGCATAACCTTCATCAACTAATACATCAATTTTTTGTTCATTTATGTCATCCATGTTCATCTGTGGATAATTTGTTAAAAAAGAACTTTCTAAACATGACAATTACAATAGCAGGTGTGACAAAATACATTCCAACATTAAGTAATATCAAACTAATTCCATAACCTAAAACTTCAATCTCTGAATCCATATCCACATAATTCAAAATAGACAAACTAGAAATCATTGGAGTAATTGTAATCTTGACCATTTCTTTGAATAATGGATTTTCACGTTCATAATCAGCAATTATTGGTGAAAATGAATAATAGAAATCATTGAATGTTTCCATGAATGAAATTCCTGATTCCGTTTGTAATAATGAATTATCTCTTAACTCTCGTAGTTGTTGAACCTGTGGTGCTAGTTCTGAGCCATAAGTTGCAGTGGCAATGAGACAACCACCTTTATCTGATTTAGGCTGAGACATTGTAGAGGGTTTTTTTGTTACTGAAAATGAAGTGATTGCGTTTTCTAGAATTTCTTGAGGCATGTTTAACAAATCATCTTTAGCGGTAAACAAACCAATCTCCCAAGTATCGGCATTATCTAGAATTTCATATCTTGCAGAAGCTGCATTAAAAGTAGAACCGTCTGAATATGTCTCATCTTGAAAATAAACAATATAGTACATTGTTTGACCTTTGTTTGTGATAGTACTGCCCTTGTCAAGTAAAGAAAAATTTTTACAAGTATATCCATCAGTATCTAAAGTTGCCTCGTTACATTTACTTTGATAATCATCGTCAAGCTTGTCAATGTATTGCTTAGTGTTTAATCCTCTATAATCCAAGTCATTTTCGTATTTTGATACCGAAATCTGAGTATCATAGTTATTAAATTCAGGAGTAAACCAAACATAGGTGAAATAATTTTCGTCTTGTATAACTTCATCATCAACGTACCAATCAGATGGATAATTTATCGAAAAACCGTAATTGCTTTCATACGTAGTAAATGTATCTGTGGGCAAAGTTGATTCTTGTTCTAATTCAAAAATATTCATAGAACCAATCATTTCTGCATATAGTTCACTGTAAAGATCCCACTCCTCTAATGATGAATCATAAACAAATTGCCAAGCCTGATTATTAATTGGAATTTCAGTTTCAAGATAAATGCGATCTTCCATAACCCCCACAGAATCTAAAGTAGAATAGTAAAAGGCAATAGCATATGCAGAAAGTCCATCTTCTGTTAAAATATCTGACTGGATTAACTCAAAATCGCTGCATGATAATCCATCTTCTTGGATTGAAAGCGATGCACATGATTGTTTTTCTTCTTGTATTAGATCATTTAGATATTGATTACCCGAAAGACCAGTAATTCTATACGTATCATCTATTATTGAAACGCCAAAAAATGCATCCCCCTCCAGGGTTGGAGAAAACGAAACTATTCCCACCCAATTTTCATCGTGATAAATTTGATCATTTACAAACCAATTATTTGGATAGTCAATTGAAAACTCATATTCATCACTTGTAAAAGTCTGAAAAGACTGTAGAGATTTTGGTAATTGTACGGTACTCTGAGATAGAGGGGGTTTAGTGGTCACAGTAAATGAGACAGAGTTGAATCGTTCATTTCCATAATAACCTTTTACAGAATAGGTTCCTTGTTGTGAATTATGATCAAGCGTAAGAAGAATAGATTGAAAATCACCATTTCGTGTTACCACTGTTCCTTGAGTTTTTTGTGTTCCATCAGGATATGTTATTGTCAAAACAAAAGGAGTGCCTCTTTCATAAGATTCAACTTCTCCTGAAACGGTAACTTGTGAGGTATGTGTCCTTGAAACTGTAAATGAATTATCATTTAGAACAAGATTACCAGTTATTTTTTCAGATGGAGCAGGTATTGGTTCAGCCTTAGGTGGTATCGGCTCTATTGGTTGTGGCACTTGTATTTCTTGTTCCTCATCGGAGGTGAGGCTTAAACAGTAATTTGTTGGACCGTTGTTTTGCAACATGCAATCAATTTTTAAATTCCAATCTTCTTGTTTATTTTTATTCGTGCTGTGTCCTGTCTCATCATCATAAAGTGCATTCATGTCTGTCATACCATCTACATATGTTTGAAAAATTTGAACTGTAATTTTATTTATTTTTTCACTGTCAAAAACCCCATCTGGACATGAAAATGTTTTACCTAGCAAGTCGTGTTCAAATCCTCTTGCTTGAATTTCTGTTATATCCAAATGTCTTTGTTCGTGATTTAACAGATACTGATTATTCTTACTATTTTTTGCATCTTCTTTCACCCAAGAATCAGTAGGATAAAATGATGCAGTGCCGTCAACTTGGGTAATTTCATACCTACAACTACCAGAGTCTATTTTCTTAAATTTCCAGTTTCCAGATAAATTTGTCCATGTAAAAGCTGAAAAATCACTTTTTTCTCCTTTATAGTTTTCAGGCCACACACCAGGTGTTCCCTGAAAATTTGACCAACCTAATTGTTTGTATGGAATTTTTGGAGACTGGGCAAAAATTTCAACTGGAGGAGATAATGTGATCAAAGACAGCAAAATGAAAACGAAGAATAATGATGTAATTTTTTTATCCATTATTTTACCCGTAGCCAATAATGATTTATAGAGCAGATAGACTTAAGCGTGTCTCTGATTATTAGATAAATTTAAAATCTAATTAAGAGAAATTTCCTTTTGATACTGTTCAAAAAGTAGAATCTCAAAGCTTGAAGACCATACGGAATTGGTTCAGTGGAAAATAAAATCACAATTGAATTTTAAAGTATCTACATAAAATTACTACAAAGTTTATTTAGTCATCAACAAATGACTCTTTTTTGAGACCCTCTGGGAGTGTCAGATCTCCTTGAAGTAAATTCTTCTGAAGCAAAAGAATTACGTCTTCAACATCATATCCTAATTTTTCTAATTCTTTCTCAGTATTTTTTGAAATTTTTGCACCAATATTTTGCCCACCTATTCTACCAAATGCAATTGCAGTAAAACGAAATTCATTACCATCCAGAGTAAAATTTCCGGTAATTTTTGCAGCCATCTGGCTTCCATGAACATTGTTAATGTGAACTTTAAGATCCATTTTAGAAATTAAATTTCTACTGCCTTGTTAATATTATCATCAATTAAAAAGCTCCAATGCTTGTCATCTTCAATTTTGAAATTATTTATTTTGAGTGGAATAATTTGCTCATCTAAGCATTCATGCTTTATTTCTCCATTTTCTTTTAGTCTCACTAATTTCCATTTGTATTTTCCTTGTTGTAATTTGCATATTGTTACTGCCCATTTTGCATCAGGATCGATTTTTGGCATTCCTACCAGATCAGCTATTTCTTCAATGCCCAATTGTTTTTCTTCACAAAATCTTTTCTTACAAACACCACATCTCCAAACATCAACAGAACCAATAGTTCTCTCATCCACGTTGATGTTTACTACTCCAAAGTAAACTGGCTGATGTTTACAGGTTTCAGTGGCAATACTCAATGTTGGTCATCCATCATTAGTATTATTTAGTTCTTGCATCATCGTAAGGCTTTTCTAAAATTACCCCTATATTATCAACAATTTTATTTCGTCCAAAGGCAATATTTTCTCGCTCACACATTCTTCTATACATATTAACTGCAGTAAATCTAGGATGCATTGCCTCAAATTCACTTTCAGTAATATCAATAAAAGCTCCCAGAATCATTAAATCCTTAGATGCTTTTTGAGCATCTCCTTGAGATATGTCTAATTTTTCAGCAATTTTTGCTGCAGACATTTTTCCATGACATGTAATTAGTAAATACACTTTGGCTTGAACAGGTTGTAATTTAATTTCAGAGATCAAATCATTTTCAATTTTTGAGAAATCCATTATTTTGAAAATAAGTCACAATGAAATAAATGATCTATTTTTTGACTGATAATTTCTTAGAAATTTTTAAAGAGAACCCCATAGCAATAAAATGAACAAAAGCACCCAATATCACTCCTAAAAATAAATCATCAAGAATTATCCACACTAGAACAAAAGTAGAAAGTGATGGAATAGTAACAATCAAGGCAATGATGGTTCCTTTTAAGGCAATATCACGAATTGAAAGTTTAGAGGACTCATTACCTGTCAATGGTAAAAATTTGAAAAATGGTAATAAAAACCAAAGATTAGTCAGAAAATATTGTCCTAATTTTTTACTTGATTTTTCTGAGAACTTGTAAAATTACTGAATTGAGATAATGCTGTTGCATAGGATTCCATCATTATGTGTAAAAAATTATCATATGTTTTCAATCCAGATATCTGTATTTGAGTAATTTCTTGCCCATATTTTGCATACATGTCAATTTGATCTAGATATGATTGTGTTGGTGTTTGTGCTAGTTTTTGAAATGTTTTCAAAATATTTTGGTCAATGTTTAGTTTATCAAAAAATTCCTTTTCAGACACACAACATGAACCAATTGCATCATCCAAAGTGTAAAGGTAAGTGGAATAAAGATCAGAATATTGTTGAACTCTTGAGGGTATTTGTGACTCTAATTTTTGAATAATTTGAGAAGAATTATTTTTCATTATATCACAGATAGAGATTTTTTCCTTAGAAGTGTCTTTTTGAGGGACATCAGTTTTACTCACACCATAATATAGACAATAATGCGTTTAACTAAATTCCCAAATTGAAATTAAATACATTGTAAGACAAAACAATAGAAATCTTCAAAAATTATCTCAACAATAGTTTTGTAACCAAGAATTTATTTTCCAAATTGGATAAATTGTTTTATCATTTCAGGATTTACAAAAAGAATGGGCTGGTTTTCACGTAAAAAAGAAGTCATTATAGGAAATATTTGTCCAAAATGCGATATGGAATTTTCAGATCCTGAAAGAACTTTACGTCATATTGAAAAAGCCCATAAACCTAAAAAGAGATTTGATTGTGATTCATGTGGATTTAAAAATTGATCGAGGTTTTAACAAATATCAATAGTTGGTGAAAATAGTAATGAACAACAAAGATAGAATCAACAAAATTTCAGGAATTGCAGTTCTTGTAATGTTAGCAGTGGTAATATCAGGATACATTACAGGAAGTGTTTCGTTATTAGGAATTTCAAATGACACTTTACTTTATGTTGTTATGCCAACAGGATTAATCTGGTTTGCTACTAGGAAAAATGGTTGTGGCAGTTGTAACCAAATTTCTTAATTTTAAAAATTTCCAATATCTAAAAAATTTGTAAAAATATTATCAAACGAAATTACCTAGTTTTGGATATTTGGTTAAATGCTATTAAATTACATTTAGTATACTAGATTGGTACGAATCTATCTAGACAATTGTTCATTCGTGTATGTGTTGTGATACAAAAAGTAATACATACACGAAGATAGAAAAAAAGAATTTGTGATCCTATTGGAATGGATCAATAAATGGACAGTTAACAATATGGTCACTATCCATTGGTCTAGCAATACCGATGTCAATCAAGCCAGCTTTCTTGTATGCATTCATGTCATCAATGGTTTCTAGCAATTGTGCACTAGAAGGATCATTCCATCCTATCATGAAGATTCGCCACATAGGTGAATAGTTTGCATCACCTGGAGCTCCTGCTGCAATTCCTGCTTGGAATCCCAGAGGACCAGAACCTTTCAGACCATTTTTGAACTGATACAAATCCACAGCTGCTGCATTGGCAATCAAACTAGCTGACGTTGGTGCACTTGTAACTCCCATCATATTTGCAGGACCACTTGGCGTTGCATCTGTTACAATGTAATAGATGGTCCTACCATCAGGACCCCATCCACGATGAGCTATAAACGTTACAGTCTTTTTCTTTTTGTCAATATCAAGGACTTGTCCACCACCGTACGGTGTTTCATCAGTCAGTGTCTTGTCTTCTTTGACTGTCATCTGACCATCAGGCCAAACTATCTGAGGCATGTTCAAAACTACAGAGATTTCGGTAAGTGTGACGTCACCGCTTTCAGATGCAGATTGAATCTTTGCTTCAGAATCAAGTACTCTTGGCTGTGCTCCATCATTCCATGTAACATGTACGTGTGAAGTTAGTGCACTGTACACATCTGCTTGTGCAGGAGTACTGGTGAAAACTTCGCCTTGGAATCCATGAACACCGTCACCACTAACACCATTTACAAACATGTATGTTTTTGATAGTGCAGCTTTTGGTGCTTTTGCCAAAATAGGAGCAAGTTCTACTTTCCAACCTTGGTTCTTTGAAATTGTGTCTGCATGTGTGGCATCACTAGAATCAGTAATGATATAGTATACTTCACCACCGTTGTAGAATCCCTTATGCATTGGAATTTCGGTTGGAATATTTGCTCTTGACAATCTAAGAACAGAACCTAGATCTTTTTCTGTTACATCTGTTGTTTCAGTAGTTGTTTCTGCTTTTGTAGTTGTTTTTTGAGTGGGTTGAGGAACTTTGGCTGTAACTTTTCCTTGATCTGCTTCCCATCCTGCCTTACCGCCAGGATAGTCTTTACAGAGAACGTCACCACAAACAACACCATTATTGGCAGAACCATATGAGTTAGTACCTATTCGTCCAGGAGCATTACTACCTTGACTTTTAGCTGCATCAGCTTCAGTAAAATAATTTGAAGCCATTCCTGCTGTAAACAAAGGTATCAGAGCCAGTATTGCTATGTATCTTAGACTCTTATTCATTGATTATAAGATTGAATTTTCATTAAAAAGAGTTTTTCCAGATCAAAAAAAAGTGTCAAATGAAAGGTGTAAAGTAATTTGGGAATCAAGTTAAATACTAAAATAATATTTACAGTAATTGCTAAAAGAATACAATAACTCGTGATGAAAATATCCTAAAAAAATTTGTAATAAAGAAACAAAATTAGTCAAAGAAAATACGATATCGTTTAGATTCACCAATAGAGAAATAAATCAAACTTTAGAAAATTATAACTAAAATTTACGTCTATACTGTCCAAAAGATATTAGCATACGAATATTTTGATATAGGATTGTTGATTGGCCGTGTAGAAACCATGCCAAACTAACAAACTATCCCTAGTAATCCTGTAACAATTATACGCAATCATTCTATACATTACCTCCCTGTTCTGCGTAATGATGTGTCTGGACATCACGTACTCGCCTAGCATCCTCTTTATCACAGAAAATATTGTCTCTGTCTTGCTTCTCTGGTGATACGTATCCCAGTCAAAACGTCTCTTCATGTTCTTTCTGTGGAATCCCCTGGTCTTGTAGATTTGTAGCGTCTCATGTTTGGGACGTATTATGGTATATTGTATTCCCAGATTTTTTGTCATGACGTGGTTCTGCTCTGAATCATAGCCGCGGTCTGCAACGACTGTCTCTACTGGGATTATCTTGGCAGCACATTGCAGTAACGAGACAAAATCAACGCTGTCGTGTCTCCTGCGATGCCGTATCTTAACTACACAAACAAGCTGTCGTTTCATGTCCGAGCAAACTGAGATTTTGACAAACTTCCTTCGCAGTCTGGCACGTTTGGTGTAGTAATATGATGACTGACCGTGCGAGAGTCCTGTTGAATCGATTCCTGCAAACATTTTGCGTATTCTGGCATGAATCACAAATGATTCCAGGATTTTCTGCAGCATGCCGTGTGTCAGTCTTGCAGCTGCCTTTTGCAGCGTGGTGTAGTGTGGGATTTTACACAATCCAAGGAATTGTTGTACACCAAAACATTCATGTAAAAAATCAACGAATCTTCGGTAACTCTTAGACTCGTACTGACGCAGTACAAGCAAGACAAGGTGCTGCCATACCGTATACACATGGTTGGAACGTTTGTGAAGGTATGGTGGTATTCTTGCCCTTTTGATTATACTCATCATGCTACGAGCCATTCTCACATATCGAGATGACTTCATGGTATCGTGTAACGATGTGGTTAGCTTTAGATCTGCCTATGGAATCGGATCTACAAGTTTGTTAAAATTAGATGGTTTCTACAGAGCCATTATTTCATATTTGACTTAATATGATTATTACTGTTCAAATCCCAATAGGTATATTGATATGAATCATTTTAGAATTATAATTATTTTATTAAGAACATATGTAATAACATCCGATGATGTGATTTTTTCATTCTATGATTTTAGAATAATATTAAAGTGCAATACATTGCAAACAGAAAACTTAGTTTATATATCAAAAAATTTTATTCGTGGTTTATGAGCAAACAAATCCAAACAGAATCAACAGTTGATATCTATAATGTCTACAAACAAAATGTAGAAAAATACTTTGATAGTGTAGAAAGTACTGTACCACAATATTTTCAATCATTAACAGGTATAGAAGAAGAATGGTGCAAGACTTGTAAGAATACGGCCATTTCGGCAATCTCTTTGCAACAGGAATTTGCAAAAAAGACAGGAATTAATCTTGACATTCCAGAAGCAGCACGAAATGCAATTATAGACACCAACAAACAAATCATTAAAGTAAGATCTGTGCAAAGCCAGATAATACAAGCAGCAGGCAAAGCAATCCAACAAAACATCAAAACATGGAATGATAATGCAAGTGTTTTTTCTGATTTGAATAGAAATATTCTTCAATCATGGATTTCTACATTCACACAAACAAGAAACTAGTGTGATTTTTTTCTTTTTTATTATTCAAAGTAAAGATGAAGATATCAGGTCTATTTTATCCTAGTAATTTGACATTACAAAATTCCCAGATTTATTCCAAATGTCTAAAATTGCTCATCTTATTAGATTATTATTTTAATGGAAAAATTCACCCAATTTTTATTCACAAAATAGAATTTATTCAGTATCATAACATCTGTTTGTGTGTTGAAATAAAAAAATTATTGGGATATTTGGAATAAATTTACACTTCATATCCCATAATTTTGGCATCAATTAAGGCAGGATCAACTGCTTTAACCAAAACAGTGATGGTAGAGTGTTGTATATCTAGCCAACCTGAAAGTTTTGCATCAACAGTCTCCGTGTCAGAATGTACACTTATCAGTATATTTTTCACATCAGTTGTGCCATCATTTTGGATTCTGTAAACAATTCGATAGGTTATTGCATCAGAATCTGCGCTTGCTGGAACATAGCCTTTTGTTGATTTAACTGAAACCTCAGAACTTTTTTGAGGTTCTGTAACTTGGATTAGACTCAAGTCCACATCGGGTTCTGGTTCATCTAATACAACATGTCTGTCCCTGACTAATTTTGCATCTGCCTCATCAATACTTCCAGATATGGTTGCAATTGCAAATATTGCTACAATAGCAACCAATCCAATGTATTTTGTTTCTTGTTTCATAATTAACATTATAGAAAATACAATTTATCAAAATTCCCAGATTCATTCCAATTGCTTTGTGATACATTGCAATTGGATATAATGTGGGAATTGGATTAAATCAAATGTTGTCTAAATAAGGGTATGGTTTCATCAGTAACCAAAAGTAAAGGTACATCGACTGAAAAACATATTGGAATTATAACCGTAATTCTTCTTCTCTTTGTAATTTTCATTGCAGCATATTTAACAGAGGCAGATGGCTACAAACAATCAGGTCAATTAGAAAAAACACCCCAAACATTTTACATGCGAGGGGACTTGAGTGAAAAAACTCAAGAAAAATCTTATGGGGGAGATATTATTGGGGATTTTACCATTATTGTAAATGTTAATGATGTAAAGATATTAGCATCACTTGATGATTACACCCAACATAGAATAATGGATGCATGGCTAATTGATTCAAATACAGATCAAATGATAAACATAGGAACCTTTGATGGGAATAAACTAACCAACAATATTACGATAAAAATTTGGTCATACAATGTCATATTAATCACAGAAAAAATATATGATGAGAATTCTAAAATTGATGTTCCCATAGGCGGATCTTTGTTAGAAAAAGAGCCAGAATACAAAAGTTGTAAGTGTGGATAAGCTTCTTTTGAGTATATTCAAAAAAGTGTTTTTGATTCTTTAGAGATAGGTTTTCTTTTGGTTTATTTTACTGTCTGCTTTTTTCAAAACAATATCTAATACATTTAGATTTTTCATTAATAGTTCGGATACAAAATACATCTTCCCATACTTCTCTCCAAAAGTATCCACCAAGTTATTTTTATGTAAAATCTTCATGTTGTGCTGAATTCCTTTGTACTCCATTCCTAATTTTTGGGATATTTGATTGATGTTGGATGGCTCTTCAATCAATATTTTGATGATTTTCAGTCTGGTGTATCTTCCACTCATTCCAGTGAAGACTTCGATAAATAATTTCATTGCATATGGATCTGGGTTTTGTTCATCAATTGTAAAATATTTAGAAATAAATTTGGAAAATCCATTCCCTACCAAACTACAAACAACATCATCATTATGTCTAATCATAATATTGTCATGTCATAATGTATGATAAAGTATTGCAATGCATTGCAATATAATTTGATAATTTAGATAAATCCAACTAAATATGATGAAGTCTAGACACTATACGGATATAAAAAACGATGAATCGTAATTCTCGGAAATAGAAAAAAAATTGTCTTGCAGTGAACAACAATGCATTTGGAAGTAATATGGCAATTTGATTATACGTAATTCTTACGTAAATTAATTATGAATGAAAGAAAAAGAATAGATAAAAACATGGAGAATCTATTTTTTAGAACCGATGGAATAAGAAAAATAATTTGTAAAAAATGGTCATTAGAAATAATAAATATAATTGATAAGAGAAAACAATTAAGATACAAAGATATAGCATCCATGTTTGAAGGTATTAGTCCTACTGCATTAAGTTCAGTACTAAAAGAGCTTGAGATGGAGAAAATTATCAAAAAAGAAAAATTTAATGAAATCCCTCCAAGAACAGAATATTCGTTATTACAAAGAGGGGAAGATCTTTTGCATGCAATAACACCATTAAAAAAATGGATAATGGTAGATAAAAGAACTACATAATTTTGTAGTATAGAAGTTTTGAACAGATTTTGGGCAATTCTTTAAAAATCATTATTTATGTGTAAGAGCGTCAAATGGAAAAAGATTCAAAAATTAAAACCCGTACCGTTTCATTTCGAATTCCAGAAGATGTTCTTCATGAAATTGAAAAAGTGGCAAAAACAAAACTAATCTCCACAAATGGATTAATCAATCAGATCTTAACGCAGTATACATCATGGGATAAATACGAAGATAGGATTACAATGTTTCGAGTGCCAGGAGAAAGTTTGCAACATATTTTATTACATCTTGATGAAGTACGAAGAGGAGAAGCAGTTGACATTATCTTCAACATTATACGCGACTGGACACTAGTATCAAAGAAAAAATTTGACATATTCTCTTGTTTAGATACACTTGAGGTTTACTGTAGAATGGTAGGGGTTTCAATAGAAGATCGTGTTTCAAATGGAGTACGATCATTTGTTATCATGCACAATCTAGGCCAAAATGCCTCAATTTTAATCAGTGATTTGGCACACAAAATATTTTGGGAATTAACAAGGAAAAAAATAGAAACTGAATTGACTAAAACAACAGTGATTGCAAAAGTCACTACTGATTTTTAGCATTTATTTCATGAATGTCTGACTGTTTTTGTGTTATTTTAGATTCTGATTCATTTTTAATGATTGTTGGTGTGTTTTCAAAAAAATCACATCCTCTTTGCAATGCTTGAATGTATAAAACGGCATTACTATTAATTGACCTCATATTATTTTTCAAATTCTTTAAACTCTCAACATATAGAGTATCTATATTTTGGATTAAATGGATCCAAGCAGTGGTATTTTGCTTTACAATTCCTGTAGGGATATGTGGAATTAGTAGAGAACCATATTGATTTGACATTTTATTTTGTAATTCTAAACTATGCTGTATAACGTTCAGAGATCCATACAAAAATTCTGAACTTACCTGACCACACATACCGAAAACTCTCTTTGTGAGATTATCTATCTCATCTATACTTTTTGCATAGTCTTCTTTTAAAAGATCTACAGTTTTTTCCTGTTCATTTGATTTAATTTCATGTTTAGTCAATTTTTAAATCCAAATAAAATATAGTATTATTTATCATAAAAAGATATACCCACATCTGCAAAGAAGTAATTGCAACTGTTTGCACGGATTTATAACTATTAAAACAAATTTGATGTAATGTCAGTTATTGTTTCAGAGGAATCAGGAATTCTTTCCAGAGAAATAATGTCATCTGAAATAGAATTCATCTGTCTAATTAATACAAGAGGAAGATTGGTTGACTCTCTTGGGATTGATTGTATTGATATGCCACAAAGCAGCAGAGAAATGTTCTTTATGAAAATTGCACTTCGAAATTCAATGCAAAGAGACTTTGATGATTATTTAGGTCATGTAGATTATTGCATGACCCAACGTGGAAATAAAAAATTCATTACAATTCCACTTTCTGATAAAAACACAATTTTAGCTGTAATTGACAAAGAGTCTAATCAGAATAATGTGATTCTAAACATCATCGAGATGGTAAGAAGAAATGAACAAGATCTAGATAAAAATATTCTGGAGGTTAAATCCTAGATTGAATCTTTATGATTCAAAAACAATTCGTTGTGTGCAATGTGACAAGGTAGTTGGTGAAATCGATTTTGACGCCCAAGTTATTCGTCCAATGTGTGGCCAGTGTGATGACCCAAAACCTGATGTACTAGATCAACTATCCTACAGAATAAAAATCCATTCTAACAAAAAGGTAGAAAATCCCATTCCCATTTAATATTCAATCATAATTTTTTAAAAGAAAATACAATAGTGTTCAGTTAACAAAAATAATATTTTATACATAATTGTATATAATTTAAAAATACTTTTGTAAAAAAGTATCCGATAAATCATTTATAAAATTGGTAGTTCTGTCATGTAATTAATTTGGAAAACTAGTTAAATCTCAGTAACACTGTTTTGTATTATGGAAAACAAAAATGAGAGCACCACACATGAAGAAAACAGGATTTCTATTTGCGATGTAATGAAAGATGGAACATCAGAGATAACTCAGAAACTAGAATCACAGGTGCCCACATTTGTTCAAAACTTTTCAGATTGGTATACTGAATATCTTCACATGTATGATGATCTTTTTGGAACATGTTATATGGCAGAAAAAGAATTTTTTGACAAGTTAAACTTAGATCAGAAAATGCTAAAAGAGTTAAAAAGGAATTTTGATATTTTGAAAAAAACTTATCTGGATGGTATAGACATGTCAACAAATTTTTTTAATGCATACACTAAGATTAGAATAGATGCAATAAAATCTTTTGATAATTATGTTCATGTCTTGATGGAGTCATATGCAAAAAACCTTTCACAATATAATGAGTACATAAAACAATTCAAGTAATTTTTGGGAATGACTGTTGAAAAATTTGTCATGGTGAATGATCAGAAAATAAGATATCTTGAAGGAGGTGATGGATTCACATTGATACTGATTCATGGTCTTGGGGCTTCAGCAGACAGATGGTTATCTGTGATTCCTTATTTAGAGAAAAATTTTCATTTGATAGTACCTGATCTAATTGGGTTTGGAGACAGCGATAAACCTAACGTAAATTATACCATGGAGTTTTTTGTACAATTTTTGCAGAATTTTGTAGATGCCATCAAAGTAGGACAATTTGACATTATTGGTTCTTCGTTTGGAGGTCAAATAGTTGCAGAATATTCTGTCATTCATGGTAATAACATAAAGAAGATGGTCTTGGTGTCTCCTTCAGGAATAAATCCTCGCCTTACTCCGTTTATGAAAAAGTACTCTATGGCTATGTTCTCCCCAAACAAACAAAGGATTAAGGAGGTTTTTCAAATGTTGAATGGTTCAAAAAATAATGTAGATTCGGCATTAGTTGAGGAATTCATCACTAGGATGCAACAACCAAAAGCAAAGATGGTAGCAACATCTATTCTCATTAATCTTAGAGATAGAGACATTTCAAAAAAACTATCTGAGATTAAGTGTCCTTCTCTTGTGGTTTGGGGCGACGATGATCCAGTTATTACACTTAGATATGCAAAAATTTTTGTTTCTTCGATTAAGAACTGTGATTTTGCTTTGATGAAAGGATGCGGTCATGTACCTTTTGTAGAAAAACCAAGGGAGTTTTCTGAAATCGTATCTAAATTTTTGAAAAGTTAATGCCTTTGGCAAATATTTTATTTTCTTTTCCTAAATGTTCTATGTAATTATGATGTCATCATCAAATACGATTTTTTGAACATTTTAGAACAATATTTTGAAATCCTTGCAGTAAACAAAGATATCATCGAACATTATTTTTAATTTCAGTTTATCATAATTAAATTAGGATCAAAATTGGGAAATTAGTTAAATGTAATTTCATCATACTATTAGTATGTTACTGATGAATCATAAGAATGATGATCTTGAATGTTTTTTTGAGGAAATGAATGAAGAATTTGAAACTCTTGAGAATGTGATTCAAAAGGCATTAGCAATAATCAACATCTATGAAAAAGAAATCGAATCAAGAATAGAAAGATAATTTAAAAAAATATCTCGTCGTCCAGTAATATATTTAGAAAATTTACTTGATTTTCATTTAATTGAATATGACATGAAATTGGGAAATTCAATAAATAGTAAATTAATCTTTTAATTTTATGAATTGTAGGGTCACCATAGTATTAGATAATAAAATCATGATGAAATTAAGAAAACTTCAAGCAGATAAAATTAGAAATTCTTCTAACAGTATCAGTTTCTCTAAAATTATTAACAATACATTAGAAATCGGTTTGAAACGTGTTGTGTAAGAAAATTGTTCATATCCATTTGGACTTAGAAAAAAATAGTGGTTAAAATGGATTTTACAATGTACTGGTTCATGTTACCTGTTTCAACATTAGTAGCTACTGGTGCAATGCTTGGAGGCATTGGGGGAGCTGCTATGTTCATGCCTATTTTCTTAATTGTTTTTCCATTATTGGGCCCAGAGTTTGCAATAGCAGGGCCAGTTGCAGCTATTGGTGTTGCATTACTTACTGAAGCATTTGGATTTTCTTCAGGTTTAATCGGGTATCTACGACGACATTTAATAGACTTTAAAATTGCAAAGTCACTCATCATCATTGCAGTGCCTTCAGCAATTGTAGGCTCTTTTCTTTCTCAGTATGCAGACCCTGACATGTTAAAAATCATGTATGGTGCTTTAATGCTGATTCTAACTTATATCATGTTAAGAAGGCCATCAACTAAAGAAAAAGAGAAAATTACAAAAGATACCCTAGCAGGCAAATTTGAACATATTGGTCATGAAAGAACCATAACAGATAACGAAGCCAATTCTTTCAAATATCATCTATGTCATCCTGGAAAAGGTAAGGCATTTACAGGAATTGGCGGATTCATTACAGGATTAATGTCAGTTGGGATAGGTGAGATAGTCACGCCTCAACTAGTAAAACAATGTAAAATGCCAGTATCTGTTGCCGCCGCTACATCTGTTTTTGTGATTATACTTACTGTTGCTGCAGCTTCTGGAACTCACATATACTCATTGATTTCTGAAGGAGGAGTAGATGCAGTTCCTTGGCATCTTGTCTTGTATACAGTTCCAGGAGTAATAATTGGAGGACAAATTGGAAGTAGATTACAGGGAAAATTCTCAGCTGAAAAAATGGAAAAAGTGTTTGCAGGGTTATTTGGAGTAATTGGTATTGCAATGATTTCAATAGTATTCTTGTGAACTACCACTTACTAAAGCATCGTGGTTTCCTGCTTCATCGATCCTCAAAGTTGCTTTCGCAGACGTTTGTGGTTGTGGCTCTTGCATCATTTGGTCGGGGATTGTCTTTTCAGACTCAGGCGTTTGTATTTTGATGATTCCCACAGTTCCTGTGGTATCATACGTCATTGGTTTTCTTACACGCATATTGTATTTGAATATTTGATTGTGTTTTGCTTTGAGTTGTGGTGTGTTCGCTCTCATCCCAACCCTAAAGGGTTTTGGGTTTTCCCGCACACATTCCATAAAATTCAAAAAAAATATGTATCAAGATCCATGCCTAAATCCGTTGTCACAATTAACTTTTTACGCATGAGTGCTTGATTCATATCAAAAAAATAATTTTGAATAAAGAAATATTTAAAGAAAACTTGGGAAATTTGTTAAATTCTTAAAGTAAAATAACATGTATTGACATTTAATTCAAAAATAAATATTACGTCTAATGGAAAAATTCTGCATCTGAACAAATATGATCATCAATTAGTTGAATGTCCCATATGTAATCAGGAAATACAGCCATATTGGGAATCACGATATAATGGAA
This sequence comes from Nitrosopumilus ureiphilus, assembly GCF_013407185.1. Lineage (NCBI taxonomy): Archaea > Thermoproteati > Nitrososphaerota > Nitrososphaeria > Nitrosopumilales > Nitrosopumilaceae > Nitrosopumilus > Nitrosopumilus ureiphilus. The sequence continues at coordinate 1,824,471 of NZ_CP026995.1, forward strand.
TTAGAGCCAAATGTGATGAATGTGGGGTTAACTGGGCAGAATCATGATGAATTTATTTAATTATCTGAACGTCTTGCCAGAATGCAACACGGTTTTTGATCTTTTTTGCTAAAAATGATGGCTTTGGGTAATACCATGCACAATTTTTATTTGGTTCACCATTTACGTTTACAGAAAAATAATTGGCCTTGCCCTTCCAGATGCACAGTGATGTCGACTTGCTTTCTTCAAAGTATTCTTTATTTAATGAATCCATTGGAAAATAGACATTTCCTTCTAGTGTGATAACATCATCACTTTCAGCCAATACAACATCATTCCAAACTGCTTTCATGAGTTAAGAAATTAAATATTAAAATAAAAAATTTATCCCAAATTATATCAAGAAATTAAATTCAGTTATCTATTTCAATTGGAATTCCTATGTTAGCAACAATGAACTTAAGAGTTTTAGGCCTCATCATCCATTTTTTTGGTTTATGCAAAACAACAAGATAATTTGGTTTTACTGCAATGTTGTATATTTTTCCAGAGTCTGCATTAATTCCAGATGGTACATCATTGGAGATCACATATGCATTTGAATCATTGATTGCAGAAATGATTGAATAATGCGGATCAATAACATCACGATTAATTCCAATACCAAAAATTCCATCTATTATCAATTCAGAATTTTGAATTTCAGATAAAACTTTCTTTAAATTTTTAGAACTGTAAATAATCTGGATTTTAGGATTCTTTCTAATTAGAGATAAATGGAGTTTACTTGGGGTGCTAAGGGAGTTTTTTGTGCCTAAAATGACTAATTTTAGAGAAATTCCATATATGGAAAGATGACGAGAGGCAGCAATTACTCCCCCTCCATTATTTCCATTTCCTGCAACAACTAGAATTTTTTTGATTTTGTATTTCTTGATTTTTTTTAGCATTTCATTGCAAATTTCCCTCCCTGCATTTTCCATCATCAATTCAATTGGCATTCCATATGTGACTGCATTTTGATCGATTTTCTTCATTTGTTTAACTGACACATAACGAATATACAATTTATTCAAAGTATTTTTTTTTAAAAATAAAAATCATAGTCTAAAATTGACTAGCCCAACCAAGTTGAACTAATTTTTCAACAGAATTTGAATGTATACAAGCAGCTGAACCGTCTGAAATTTTCATTACAAGTTCAAAGGTTTGACGACATTGGACATCTACAGGATCAACACCATGTTTCATTTGTGCATATGGAGACATCTTTAACAAAGCCGCATCAGATGTAGTACTTTGTTTATGATCAGGTTCTGTTAACTGAACAGGTTTTATGGTTGGTGGTAAAACATCAATATCATAAAACATTGTATGCTCAAAGACTTCAAATGGTGGAGGGAAATTAGCAGTCATCTCAGGTGCAGGAGATGTATGGTACACTAGATGAATTTGTGCAGTGTTGTGATTTACTGCAGAGTTTTCAGGAGACATTGGAGAATACGGGGTTGTTCCATCACTTTGGAATATTTTACCAGATTCAACATCTCTTGCACCTTCTGTAAGCATCATGTGTGTTTCAAAAGTTCCTTCAGATACACCGTTCTTGAATACTTCAGCTGGTCCCCAAGACGCCAGATATACAAATAGTGTTGGCTCTATTGTTGGACCAGCACCAGTTGTTCCGTGTTCAAAGTGATTAATTGCAACAGGATCTAAATCTAATTTGGTTTGAGTGACACCATCAATTGTTTCGCCAATATACATTTCATTACCACCACCAAATTTAGTCTGTACAAGTTTCATATCATTTCCATCTTCATCAACCCATTCAGATAATATACTCCCAGTGTTAGTTACAGGATCCAAGTCAATCTCTACTTGGCCGCTTGTTTTCTTGTGACCACTTCCGTCATAACTGAATGCATCATGACCACCTTTTGGAGTGACGCCATCTACAACATAGGTATTAGTTCCAATAACATGTGTTACTGGCACAAATGGGTCTAATTCGTAAAACATCAAGTGGTTAAAAGTTTCAAATGGTGGAGGGAAATTAGCAGTAATCTCAGGTGCAGGAGCGGTATGATATACCAAGTGTAATTGTGCAGTGTTACGGTTAACTAGAGAGTTATCAGGCATCATTGGAGAGTATGGAGTGGTACCGTCACTTTGTACGATTTTTCCAGTTTCAGTATTTCTTGCACCGTCAGTTACCATCATGTGACCTTCAAATTCTCCTTGAGACACACCGTTTTTAGTAATCTCAGCTGGTCCCCAAGACGCCAGATATACAAATAGTGTTGGCTCTATTGTTGGACCAGCACCAGTTGTTCCGTGTTCAAAGTGATTAATTGCAACAGGATCTAAATCTAATTTGGTTTGAGTGACACCATCAATTGTTTCGCCAATATACATTTCATTACCTCCAGCAAACTTTGTTTGTTTGTAAGTCCAATTGTTTCCTTCAGGGTCAGTCCATTCAGCAGTAATGCGTCCTGTGTTAGTAATAGGATCTAAATCAACTTGAACATTTCCAGTGATCTTTTTGTGACCTGAACCATCATAACTGAATGCATCATGACCACCTTTTGGAGTAGTACCATCAATGATGTATGCAGTGTTTCCAACTGAATTTATTTTTGTTAATGGTAATTCACCACCAGTAATTGACGTGTCACCAGATGCATTTGCACTAAATTCCAAGTCTGCAGAATCAGCAGATGTCTCAGTAGTACTTGTGGATGTGGCTTTAGCAGTTACTTTATCGCCAACAATCAAAGTTCCCATCATATCTGGGTGAACTGCACAATAATAGTAAAAAATGCCATTGTCATTTAGTATAATAGGTTCTGAAACACCATCAATTCCTACAATTCCAGTATCAAAGATTCCATTTACCATAGAACTTGCATCTGCAGGGGATGCATCGGGTGAAGCATCAGTACTAGTCGCAGTATGGATTTCAGGTCCAGAATTTATGAACACAACAGAAGCACCTTCAGGAATTTCAGCTATTTCAGGAGAGTAAGATCCTGGTTGAGAGTAAGGTAAAATAGTAATTTCACAAACTACACTTCCAGTAGCATCAGAGCAATATTCTGGTAGTTCTGCTGCATGTACTGAATTAGTTGGAATAAACATTGCAAGAAGCATTAAAGACATAGCAGTAATAGTAATCAACATAATTTTTTTCATATTGGTACAAGTCTAGAAAAAATGTATTTAAGCAGATTCCCAAATTGATTCCAAATGATTTGGTACATTTGGGAGAAGCCTTTTAACATTTTATCCAATCATTTCCATGGGACATGATTAATGAAATTCAAATTGAAAGTCAAGTAGATGAAGTAGTAATGCCTGATAATCTTAAAGTTGGATTGATGGTTACAGAACAACGAAAAAAATGTGCTTCTGGTGGTTGTTTTGAAGAATTCTACGGACTTGGATTTGGTCAATCCCCTTTTCATGTCCTGCCTGTTTTAGCAAAAGCATTGTCAGAATCTACAGAAAAGGGACACTATTCAGATGCAGAAGGAATTTTAGAACTAAGAGAAACAATTTCGGATTTTAACAAAAGACATTTCAAACTAGATGTTGAGCCATCAAGAATAGTTGTTGGTCCAGGAACTAAAGACATCATCAATACATTATTTGGAATCATTAAGGGTGATGTGATATTGCCGTCTCCTTCTTGGATTGGTTATCGCCCACAAATTCATTTGTTAAACAAGCATTTTCATACATTTTTCTTAAAACCAGAACATGATTACAAAATTAATCCTGAAGAGTTTGAGGAATTTTTATCAAAATTACATGAGGAACAGCACACTCTAGTTCTAAACAACCCCCATAATCCCACAGGTTCCCTATACACAAAGAAGGAACTTGAAAATCTTGCAGATGTTTGTAGAAAACACAATGTTTTGGTTCTAGCTGATGAGATTTATGCACTAGATACATATGATTTTTCTGAGTTTACAAGCATGGGAATAGTGTATCCAGAAGGCACATTTGTGACAAATGGGTTATCAAAGGATCGTTCAGCAGGAGGATACAGACTAGGTTCATGTATCCTACCTACAACATCATCTGAAAAGTTAGCTTCAGATTACAAGAAAGTAGCAGCTACCGTATACACTAATGTCTCCACTCCTACTCAATATGCTGCAATCAAGGCCTATGAATCTAATTCAGAAATTGATCAATACATCTCCATAACTCGAGACATTCACAGAATCATGGGAACATATCTCTCAGAAGAATGGGGTAAAGTTGAAGGAGTAACTACAACAAAACCACAGGGGGCATTTTACTTTTTTGCAAATTTTAATCAACTTGCAGAGGATCTTAAAAGAAAAAACGTAATGACTTCTAATCAACTTGGAGAATCACTGATATCATGTCCATTTCATATTGCAGTAGTCACAGGTGACGCATGTATGCTAGAACCAGATAACTATGGTGCAAGAATTGCTTTTGTAGATTATGATGGCAAAAAAACATTTGATGATTACAAAAACAAAAAGCCACAAAATACCTCAGATGAACAAGAGTTTGTTCTACGTAATGCTCCTTTGATGGTTCGTTCAGTTAATTCATTAAAAGAATGGGTCAAATACATTAAAACTAATTAAAAAAATGGACACACGTCACATACAGCCAATTGTAAATTTTTCATTAAGAAAAGAAGTGTTTTTTGTTGCAGTTGGATCCATTGTTGGAGCATTTACAATGCATCTACCAATAATATTTTCGGATTTGTTTGGCAGTTCATCCTATCAGATATGGTTGTTGACTGCAGCTAGGATAGTAAATTCTTCACAGCCTGAAATTGGTTTGGCATTGCATTTTTTTGTTGCAACAATAATTGGCATTGTTACTGGAATATTTCTACACAAAGTATTACGGTTTAATATTTCTCGAATTCCCAAGGGATTGACATATGGGGTAATTTCCGGCACAGTAGTTTTTGTAGTGTTTGCAATTCCAGTATCTCAGATATTTTTAGGTCCAAATACAATTGAAATACTATCTGAAATAAATCCAGAGGTGAGTCCTCTGCAAATCACTCAAGAAGTCAAAGAGAATTTTCAAAATCAGATGATTAATTCATTATTCATGCATTTAGTCTGGGGTGTCACTTTAGGCATAATAAGCTCAGTATTGACAAGGAAAATTGGTGCAAATTATCTATGTCATGTTTGTAACGTTGAATTTTCAAATATTAAGACGTATGAACACCACACAAAAAATGTTCATGAAAATCCATCTCCCAAAATGAAAAAAATTTTGATTTTAGGCGGAGGGTATGCAGGAGTTGGAGTTTTGAACAAGATTCAGAAATCATTTGAAAATAATGTAGATGTAAGCATAGAACTTGTTAGCGAATCAAATTTTTTCTTACATACTCCAATGCTGCCAGAAATGGCCACAGGAACTATAGAACCAAGACATATTGCAACACCAATAAGAAGATTCTGTAAGAGGGCACAATTTCATCAATCCAAAGTTGTAGATATTCAACTAGATTCAAAACAAGTTACCATACAACGAATGACTGATAAATCTCAAAGAGTTCTATCCTATGATTATTTGGTTTTAGCAATGGGTGGCAAGACAAACTTTTTTGGAAATATTAATATTGAAAAAAATTCATTGACAATAAAAAGTTTAGATGATGCAATAAAGATCAGAAATCACATAATTAGTATGCTAGAAGATGCAGATCAAGAAACAAATCTAGATCTACAAAAAAAGATAATGACATTTGTTGTTGTGGGAGGAGGTTTTTCAGGAGTAGAAACAGTTGGAGAGATAAATGATTTTGTTAGAGAATCAGCCAAAAAATTTTATCGAAATATTCATCAAGATAATATCAAAATAATTTTAGTAGCTGCAGGAGACAAGATATTGCCAGAAATTGGAAACTTGGGAGAATATTCCAGGCAGGCATTGGAAAAAGATGGAGTTACAATTTACACAAACACAAAACTTGAAGATATTTCAAATGAAATAGCAATTTTGACTAACAAAAAAGAAATTTCAACTGCGACTGTAATATGGGCAGGAGGAAATACGGTAGAGTCCGTCATTGAAAAAATAAACACCAAGCACCATAAATCAGGAAGAGTGATTGTGAACAGACAACTCAAACTTGAAGATCATCTTGAAGTTTTTGCATTAGGGGATTGTGCGTTTTCAACAGATCCTCGCAGTGGAAATCCATATCCACCAACTGCTCAACATGCAATTAGACAGGCAAAAACAGTTGCCGAAAATCTTGAAAATAAAATCAATGGTGTAGGAATTCAGAATGATTTCATCTATGACACAAAAGGCTCAATGGCCAAAATTGGCAAAAAAGACGGGGTTGCACTGGTACTAGGGCATGAATTTAGGGGATTTATTGCATGGCTAATCTGGAAACAATACTATCTTTCTACTCTTCCAACAAATGAGAAGAAAATTCGTGTTGGTCTTGATTGGTTTATTGATTTATTTTTTCCAAGAGACATTACGAGATTATCAAGTATTTTTGATGAAAAAAAATAACCGATCAAAAATTAGTTTATATTCAAAATAAAGAATATTTTTTTATGCCTTTTGAGTCATTATGTAAAAATATAATCTTCAAAGATGTCCCAAGTTATGAAAACATCAAAGTAGATAAACAAATGAAAGAATTGTTCTCTACTGTTTTTACTGGAATGGGCGGCAGATATACCAGATTACGAATTATTTGTGCAATCACCGAAGATCCTATGAATGCCATGGAACTTTCAAAAAAATTGAGTCTAGATTACAAAACAATACAGCATAGCATTGAAGTATTAGAAAAAAATAATTTGATAGTACGAAAAGGCGAAGGATACGGAGATATGTTTTTTCCATCTGAATTATTATCTTCAAATTTGGCTACATTGTATGCAGTAATTAGAAAAGTAGAATCAAAACTAGATAGAGCAGAAAAAAAATACATTGATTAATTTTTAATCAAAATACAATTTGGGAATTTCATTAAATACAGTTTACAGATGTATTTTGTAATGTCAATAGTATTTGCAAAACCAGTTTCAGAAAATAAATCTGCAGCAAGTCTGCTTGTGATAAGAATAGGCATGTCTTTTGCATTTTTCTGGGCAGGTTATGATAAAGTGTCTGATCCCGCAGGATTTGGGATGATGATGCAAAACATGGCAGGCATCCAACCTGAAATGGCAATCAGTATGGCCATGATGATAGGAATTTTAGAAATAGTATCTGGTGCACTTGTTTTGTCGGGATTATTGACAAGGCCTGCAGCAATATTTCAAACAATTATCCTAATTGGTGCCATGATTATGTTTGGATTTGATTTTACCACTGGACCTGCAATCTGGAAAGACCCAACAATGTTGGGAGTTGCCATAGGCCTTACTATTTATGGCTCTGGCAAATTTGGAATTGATTCATTGATTTCAAGAAAACTAGGAAAAAAATAGAACACTTTCTTTTTTTAATTTTTTCAAAGAGAATTCTAAATGATAGAAATTGGGAATTTCAATAAATACCATCATTCTAATTTTTTAATAGAATACAAATGCCAGAATCAAATTTTGTTAAACTTTGCAATATTTTAGATATTTCAGAAAATAAAATGAAAGTTTTCAATATACACAACATTGAGTTTGTTGTTGTTAATCAAAACAATAAGTTCAATGCAGTGTATAACAAATGTCCCCATATGGGAGGCTCCCTGGGCGACGGTTCTGTGGATGGCTCTGGATATCTTACATGTCCATTACATAATTGGCAATTTGATTTGGAAACTGGAAAAGGACCTGAAGGATATGAGGATTCGGTTCCTACTTTTGAATTAAATGTCAGAGGTGATTCTATTTTTATTAATCAGGATCAATTGTTAGAACTTGGAAAAAACAAAGACTATCTGGTAAGATTTGATCACAATACAAAGCAACGATTTGAGAGAACACATGATAAAACAATGCCTGAAATGGATGACATTGCTGCTAAAGCAAAGTGGAAAGTAAAAGAGATTGCACCTATGGGCACTCTTAAACACGTTCCAATGTTTGACGATATTTTATTCAAAGCAGCTCAACTATTCAGAACTCCTCTTTTAGAAGAAGAGAATGTAAACCTGAAAACAATCATTGGAAAAACAGCAAAAATTCCACTTGAGATTTCAATGCCTGTTTATGTATCCCATATGTCATTTGGAGCACTATCAGAGGAGGCAAAAACGGCTCTTGCGAAGGGTTCCAAAAAAATGGATATTGCAACCTGTTCAGGAGAAGGTGGACGAAACCAAAGAGAATTTGATAATGCTGGAAAATACATCTATGAAATTAGCACTCCAAAATTTACTAGAAATGAAGAATGGATAAAATCCGCTGATGCAGTTGAAATAAAGATTGGTCAGGCTGCAAAACCAGGGTTGGGAGGTCACTTGCTTAAAGAAAAGATAACTCCTGAAATAGCAAAACTAAGAGGCATCCCAATGGATAAGGATCAAATTTCCCCTGCAAGAAATACTGAAATCAATAGCAAACAAGATCTCAAAGACTATGTGTCACAGCTCAAAGACATTACTGGCGGTAGGCCAATTGGAATAAAATTTGCAGCAGGACATGTAGAAGGAGATTTGGAATATGCACTGTATGCAGAACCTGATTTTATCACCATTGATGGAAGAGGAGGTGGAACGGGTGCTGCTCCTGTTTTTGTTAAAGACAATTTTGCAATGCCTGCAGTATATGCTGTTGCCAGAGCTAGAAAAGTTTTGGACAAACATCAAAACCAAGCATCCCTTGTCATGACAGGTGGATACAGAACATCAGGTGAGATTTGTAAAAGTATTGCAATGGGTGCAGATGCTGTAGCAATTGCCACATCTGCAATGATTGCAATTGGTTGTCAGCAATATAGAACATGTCATACTGGAAATTGTCCAGTCGGAATTGCAACACAAAAACAAAATTTGAGAGATAGATTCAGTATAGATGACTCGTTTGCAAGATTTGTAAACTACATATTCATTTTGAAAATGGAAATTGATGAAATAACTCGTGCAACAGGGAAAAATGATGTGCATTCTCTAGGATATGATGATTTGATTACAACTGATATGGATATCTCAACAGGAACGGGGATAGAACATGCCTAGTTCAGAGATTAAAATAAAAAATTTGCAAGAAATCTGCTTGGCAGTTGGCGAAATCAAACAACAACTAGTAGAGGAATTACCCCATTTTGGACATCACGGGTTGTTTGTACAAAATGATGAGATAACAACGGGATTAATGAACAATAAAAATGAGATCAAAATTAATCTTTTAACTGGACAATTACTATATTTTGAAAATGAGGTTGGATCATTCATTGACTTGAAAAAGGATAATGTTTTAGAAAAATTACAATCAATTTCATCTAGTAAAAATGTAAAGATCTCAGCTGAGTCTTTGAACAATGTAACTGAGCAAGAACTATCAAGTTATCATGATTTTGCAAAAAAAGCATCACAAATACTAGAATTATTTAGAATGAATCTGCGTGATAACTTTACTCTGATTCATTTATGGCCACATCATTTTGATTTTTCTTTAGAATGGTTTACAGGAAACAACGATGAACAGATTGGAACTGGTATTTCTCCAGTCGACGAGCAATACTCCAAACCATATCTATACATGAATCCTTGGCCTTTTGAAGAAAAAATTATCAAAGAATCACTCCCCATAGGAACGTGGCATACTGATGGATGGAAGGGGATCAAAGTGGAATGGGATGAACTGGTACAATTAACTCCAAAAGATGCTGCAGAAAAACTGACTGAATTATTTTTTATTGCTAGAAAATCATTTCATTAGATTTGTAAACATCTGGGGATTTTTTTAAATAGATTATAAAAAAACAAAATCATTGGCACAATCATGTAAAGGCATATGCACCAGATTAAAGTCTACTCACCATACTAGCTATGAACGATTGAGATATGGTTCTGGACAAAAATATTGTTCGCATTGTACATTGTTTTTCCATACTGAAGAATTTACATGTCCCTGCTGCAAGATTAGACTTCGTTCAAAACCTAAGAGTAAAAAATATGTCATGTAAGGAGTGTGCAATCACATTAAAGGAGAATGCGAATGTCTTTGTTGCTGTTTCACATCTAAAATTGGGTGCCCCACGTGTATTATTCCTGTATTAGCCCATAATAGAGGAATCAAGAAACTGATGTGAAGAAAAGATCATAAAAAATAATTACTTTAATAATCTATCTTGGTATCAGAGAAGAGTTTCAAGGTCTTGTCTATACTGATCCCTTTTGCCAACAATAAGATCAAAGTGTATTCAGGAGTCAAAGATTTTACTATCATGGTATTTCTTTTTAAAACATTAATTGTCATGGATAATCCTCCAAAATCATCATCAAACTCTACAATTTTAAATCGAAGTGATACTTTTCTTGCCATTTTTTCAAGTATTTTATAATCTGCTTCATTCTTGTGATGCTCTGCAATTTTATAGATGTGAGCGGAAAAACCCAAACCCTTTAGGGTTGGGATGAAAGCGAACACACCACAACTCAAAACAAAACACAATCAAATATTCAAGTACAATACATGTGTAATCAACTGCATGTTAGAGTTTAGGCAAATATGGTCGTATCATTGATATGAACATGTGCCATTTGTTACGTAAAGCCGAAAATGGATTGTGTTCAGACATACTACTGCGGGAACCGCAGGAATGCACGCCTGTGGAGATCAGAAACTCGGTCGTTGAAGCAGGAAGAAGCCAATTGACTTTAGTCATTGGTAAGTTCACGCTCCATCACACCTCCAATACTGTTAATTATTATCAAATACTCAATTTCAGGCATTGATTCAGATATGGAATTAATCAAGGATTTCTTTCAATCAAATGTACTAGACATTACACATCATTATTTTTCGTGAAATTGCTTCAATCCACTACAAATCATATTGAGAATTCCTTCAATCATCTTTACATTTTCTGGTGTTTGCTCTGATTGTGTACTGACTTGTAATTCTGAAGAACTATCATCTCCAAGAATTGAGAAATCTATCAGCAGACCTTTCATTGGTGGAGGTGCATTGTCAATTGCTATAGTGAGTGATTTTTGAGAATCATCCAGTTTTACCAAGGTTTCCATAAGCTGAAATGATTGATCACCCATCTGAACATCACAGGTTCTAGTGGTACCCAATCCAGTGCCTTTTACCTCAGATTTTGTGACTACTGGCATGTACTGTTCCGCTCCCTGAAGTGATTGTAAATGATTCCAAACATCATCAGATGATGCATTGATTGTTATTTTTTCTGAAATCAACATTAAGTTATGATTTCTAAAACAGTATTTGAAGATCTTCCCAAATTGTATCCAAATCCATCATTTAATTTTGAATTTGAAATGGATGGAATTAAGAAATCTATAAAGTGTTTTAATCCTTTACTCTTGAAAGATAAATCAAGAATTAATTGTTTTCCAACAGCAACATTCATCCAAAGTACAATTAGAACAATCTTCAGTAGAAATACTAATTTTGCATTCAGAAGGAAAACAGCCACAATAAGAACATTTTACTTGAAACATTATGGATTCACCACTTCTTTCTCCATCATTGCCATACTGCTTTGAGAATGCATCTTTAACATTACAACATAATTATCAACATCCACATTTGTTACCTCACTTTCTATTTCAGGCATGCTTTCAAACATTCTTTGTATCATAGAAGCTCTTTGTTCCATACCACCAGATTTCCATACGATCGTTGGAGCATTTACAACATTCTCAGTTTGTTGAATTGTTAATTCACCATTTGATTCAGCTTGTAAAATTTCTTCAACTGATGTCAAAAGTCTAGGAGTAGAATTGTCATTCCATGTGACTAGATGTGGCACTCTAAATTGACTATATTCTATTTGTTCTGGAATTGAATCAAAAACATCAATTTGATACATGAAAGGTCCACCACCATATGGTCCAGAACCAGAAATGCCATTAGTAAACACATAGACTCTAGATGTTTCTTCTGGTGAAATATTTTTCAAATTAGAAACATGTAATGTTGGAAAGTTTACCATCATAGACATCATAGATGCCATGTCTTTGTCAGATATTTCTGTATGAATAAAGTAAACCTTCTCTCCATTATAATATCCATCAATCATTGGAATTGTTATTTGTACATCAGGATTAAATGGCATTTCAGAACCTGTCATCATACCATTCATCATGTCTTGCCCTTGCATTTTTTGACTCATCATACTAGAATCCATCATGTTACTCATCATTTCCATCATTTGGCTATTTTGCATCATATCTTGCATAAACTGTTGATTTTTAACCATTTCATTTATCATTTGTTCTCGCAATCCAGGATCGTTCATCATTGTTCCCATCATTGTATCCATCCATTGTGTTGTTGTTTGTGGATCATTCATCATCATATTTCTTGGACTGTATGTTTGCTCTGCAATCACATAACCCCCCAAGAATCCTGCAAAAAGTAATCCTACACCAATACTAACAGTGATTATAGTTGATGTCATGCCATATTTTCCTTTAACACACAACTTTTTGTTAATTTATTATGAATGGAATAGTATGACCATAATAACAATCCAATTGAGCTTATCAAAAGTGGAATTTGGTATACTGAAAGAAAAGTAGACACAGCAACACTTGCAGTACCAAAGCTAGTCAAGAGTATAAATCCCAACGATGAACAACTAGCACATCCACCTGCCACCAGTCCAACAGATGAGCCCATAAAGGAGGATTTATTCATCTTTACTTTTGTGTTTTTTAGAACATAGACATTCATGCTTAGAACAATTCCCATTAATGCAGATATCATATTTGATAACACAAAAACAGGAATTGCATCTGAAGGAAGATAAAATACAAGAATAGGGGCAAAGAACAATAATTCACCCAAAACACTAAACACTATCCAAAATGAAACAAAAATTGCAGATGCTAGAAAAATATAGAATTTATTATTAAAAACCACTTTAAATGAAGACAGTATCATTTGTCATCACTTTTAGTTTAGACTCTCATCAAATATCTTTTGAAATGTTGCATATGGATATGCACCAGTTAGTGCTTGAGGTTTTGAACCATCATTTTTAAGAATTAAAAATGACGGAGTTCCTGTGAATTGGATTTGTTTTGCAAGATTTAGATCATTTTCCACTAATGATTGGTATTTGTTACTATCAAGACATGAATCAAAGCTTTGTTTGTCTAATCCCATGTTTAATGCAATTTGTTTTAGATTGACTTTGCTTACCCATCCAGAGTTTTCAGGACCTTGGTTGCCATACAATTCATCATGAAATTCCCAAAACATTCCTTGCTCGTTTGCACATTGAGATGCCATCGCAGCAGTTTTTGAATCTGGGCCAATGACAGAAAAGTGTTTAAAAGCCATACTCACTTGACCTGATTCTACATATGATGATTCAATTTGTGGGCTGGTATCTCTTGCAAATCGTCCACAGTTTGGACATTGAAAGTCTCCAAATTCAATCAGAGTAATAGGAGCAGACGGATCTCCTTTGAGAGGCGTGTCAGAAGTGACAAGATTTGAAAAGGATAATGGTGAAATTAAGGAACCGGTTCCTGAGTTTTCTATATTAGTATCTTCAGTAGTGAAACTTGTAGTAGACACTACTATAGCTGTTATGACTACAGATACAATCACTCCTACAATCAAAGGTTTTTTCATTAATTACAGCATTTCCATTAACCATTTACGTCTTTTTCCAATTTAGATTATTTTTCAATTTCCTGTTATTGGAAATTTTACAATTGTAAAAAATGTCTCAACATCCCATGTAATTCCAAGAAAAAGTAACTGGTTTTGCAGACATTGAGCAGCGATTATTAGATAAATTCTCCAAACAAGTCAAATCAATTAATGAGATAGATAAAGTACATAGATACTTTATATTTGGTAAACTCAAATTTTTACTGTTTGGCAAGTTACAAGGGTGCATATTCAAATGAGCAATCATTAAATTTTGTAATACCAATTATTGTAATCCTATTTTTAGGAATAATCTATATTATGACACAAAGAGCTGATTCAGGTTTTGTAAGTTTTATCTTAATTGGTGCTGCTGCTTTAACAATGTTTTATTGGGTTAAAGTTTTAAAGAAAATGACAAAGGATCAAAAACCACTATACACTCAAGCAAGAGAACAAGAAACAAAAAATTGGGTTTATGATTTGATCAAAGGGGAAGGAGAATTTGTTTTTGTTGCCGAAGTACCAGGACCAGAAGATAAAATTGCAGTAAGATTAGTAGATGGGATTTTATACATTCGTGGAACTGCAGGATTCTCAAAAGAAGTTCCAATCGAAGGAGCAAATGATATGCAGATATTTGATTTCAAATATAGAAACGGCGTATTAACACTAAGAATAAAATAACTAAAGACTTTTTGCTAATTCTAATTTTTGTGGCAGATATTTTTCGGTAATATTTGTAAGACCATATTTTGAGAAAGCTTCCAATTCAGCTTTTCTTTTTAGTCTTAAAAAGACATCAAGTTCTTTTTTCCAAATTCCATCTTCATATCTAGGATCTTTTTGTAGATCATAGCACCTCTTAATATCAGATTCAGTCATTGGAATTGTAGGGAGTTTATATTTTTCAATATCAGTAGCCCAAACTCCTACCCATTTTGCATCAGGAACTGTTAGCTCTCTTAGATGTGCTGCATTTGCAGAACCAGATTTTATGACCATTGCAATATGTTCTCCATACACATCTCCATCTGTAAGAACAATTACAGGTAATTTCATTTCTTCATGAAGTCTTTTTAATAAAGTTCTAGTTGAACGAGGGGCTTGACCACCAGTGTTAATGATAATAGATTTAAATTTTTTATCAACTTGTTCTTCAACAAATCTGGTAAAAAGACCACCTTTTTCAATAGCAATTACAATTTCAGCACTAGTGTCAACTAATTCTGCAGTAGTCAAACTAGGACCAATAGAATAACCGTCAGGATGGTTAGATAAATTCATAGTTTTTCCTTCATATCCAGGAATGGTATATTCAATATTCAGATCACCAAAGATGGAGCTTCTCTCCTCAGGAAATATGTGAAAATCTTCTCTGGGTTTTGAGGTTACAGCTTCTAAATCAACAATGATGTTATCAGATTCTGACTGGTCTTCAAATTCAATAGCGAAAGCTTGTGAGGAATAATAAACATCTCTTAAAGTGGATGATTTTTTTTCTTGAGTTAATCTATTGGCAAAAAATGCAAGCCACATCAATTGTGTAAAGGATCTTAACTGAGAAGAATTTCTTGAACTTCTAACCGCGGAATTACTTCCTAGAATGTATTGTCTTAGTTTTTTATCATAAACAATATTGCTCACAGATCTACTGGGTATTGAGAATTTTGGAAATTGTCCATTATCTAAGTCCTCATATATTTTTGCACCATGACTTTTAAGCATCTCAAGAACATTCTTTTGTTTTTCATCAGCTTTCTTGCTTCGATTTTTTATCTTACTTTTTTCTTTATTTGTTTTCAACTTCATTTTCCTCCACTACTGTTTTTTTAGATTCATCCACATTTTCAATCTCTAGAATTTTCTTGAAATTAGGTTCTTTTTTCTTACCAGCAAGCTCTGTAGCAAATGTTGCAATTAAAGGAATGTATTTTGCATAGAGATTTGCTCTCTTTTTTGCCATATCAGCTTGGCCTCTTTTAGACATGTATGCGGCTAATTTTCTAGACAAGTATTGTAACCCCAATCTTAACTCCCTTTCTATTTCAGGTCTATCAGCAACATTTTCTTTTCCTGCAGTCTTATATGGAATTCTAGTAGAACAAATATGAGACACAATTATGAATGGGGGGTCACCTTTAATCTTGTATCTACCCCAATCAGTATCATTGACAACTTTGAGTACTACATCACTACCTTCATCATAAAGTAAAGGAATTCTATTGGCATATCTGTAAACATGTGGCCCGCCAGTTTTAATATCACCACCATATGCAATTCCCATTTCTACAATGAAAGGAAATCCAGAGTATGCAGATGCAGGGCGTTGAACTACAGCAGCAAAGTCAGGATTAAAGAATTTCTTTATTCCTTTTTCTAATGGTTCTTCACCTAATGGTGCAAGACAGCTTGGATCTGGTGCAAGAAAATCTTCAAATTTTTGAAGGGAATCGCTAAGATTTACTAATTCTTGATTTGTCATAGTGCCCATTCGTTTCTCAGGTTTGAATCCTGCAAATTCTGCAAATTTTGATGCGGTAGTTGGACCTATTCTTTGAAATCGTTTAGTTAAAAATGTGGTCATAGGTTCTCCCTGTACAGTATTAGTTAATTGCTTGAAATATTGACTTTCAGAATCCATGTCTACGGATTTTGATTGCGAGTCTCCAAAATCCCAATAAAATAATTTTTTGTTAGGCATATCAATGTCTTCAATTTTTATTTTGTTTAGTTTTTCAAAATCCATTTTTAGAAATGACATCAAAGCAATAACTACTCTAACTTGACGTGAAAGAGTTTTCCATTTTTTCTTTGCTTTTTCCATGATTACCGTAAAGCTAAGATTTTTTACAGATAGACCTAAATCTTTTCGAACTTTTTCAATCATTGCATCATCAATATTTGGAATTTCAAATTGGGATTCAACTATCATTCTTCGTATTCTTTCTACATCAATTCCGTGAGGATGAGGCCTAATTATTGTTGGGGGCGGAGGAATATCTTTTACAAATCGTGGATGGGAAAATTTTTCTCCTTTTGGATCATCAAAAGTAATTGATGCATAAGGAGTGATTAAAGAAGTTTCATAAACATAATCTCTAATTTTATTTCCTGCTTTTGAATAATCTCCTTCTAAACAAATACTAACTGAAAGGCCTTTTTTTGAAACTTCTTTGGTATTGTGTTTTACAATTACAGGTTTATTCTTTTGAATGTCAAGTAACAATTCAAACTCATCTTGAGTTTGTCCATCTACGGAACTCTTCACCGTAACAGGCTTGTTAGTTGTAATTTGGCCATACAAAATTGCCATTGTTGCACCCAATCCAAACATGCCTCTTGCTTGTTTAAGTCCAAATTTCGAACCATACAGTACAGTTCCAAATGCAAGTGGAATATGTTCAGGATCTATACCAGGTCCATTATCTTTTACTGTCAAGATGTAGTGCTTTGGATCAGATTTCTCAGGGTCAACAGCCTTAATTATTAAATGAACGTCTGGAAGAATTCCTTTTTGATCACACGCATCTAATGCATTTTCAACAAATTCTCTAACAGCAGTATAGAGAGAACGCGTAGGATTACTAAAACCGGCTAAATCACGATTGCTGTAAAAGAATTCACTAGGCGAGATTTGGTTGAATTTTTCTTTAATCAAAGACATCTTGATCTTCCCATAATTTCATTTTTTCTTGTTTATCTCTTCGATTTGCAGCTTCTAATTTAGTGTAAACTGCTCCATGCATACTACCACTTGAAATAGAAGATATTGCGTCTACTGCCAATCGTAATTTACTTGAATCACCAATAATTGAAACAGTTTTTCCATAAACCGAGATATGAGTACCACTAAGATTTTCCATATTTCGTCTAGCTCTACCACCCTCTCCAATAATCCTCCCTTTTATCCTTTCAACATTTGCATTAGACTTTCCAGCAAATTCTCTTAGATCAATTATGTGCAATGCATTTTCACCTTGCAGTAAAGTCATAGCATTTTCAGGTGAAAAACCTCTACCAATAGCTGTAACAATTTCCATTGCTTTGAAAGGTTGAATTTTTTCAACATCACCTTGAGATGTTATAAAAACTTCTCCAGTTTGACCGTCAATGTCCAAAGACACATGACATGTTGTTTCAATTTTTGATTTTACATTACCTGATTTTCCAATTAAAACAGCAATTCTATCATTTGGAATACGAATTAGTTTTTCAAAACTCATTTTATAATTTCCTCAAATAATTTATCTGGATCTTCAACAGAAACTCCTCTTTTATGGAAGAATTTTGTAATGTTATTAATATCTCTTTTAAGAAATTCTTGAGCATTGGGATGTCTAAGATCAACTCCAGATCCCAGATCAAAAACTATCAACCCATTTTCTGTTTTAAAAATATTATATTCTGAATAATCACCATGCACCAATTTTGCTTTTTTGTAAAGATCTTTAATGATTGAAATTGCTTGAAGATAATCATCTTCATTTACTTCTGAGTACAGCAATGATTTGCACGGTACTCCATCTTTTCCTACAAACTCCATAACAAGTACATTTTTTGTAAGATGTAGGGGCCTTGGAACTGGAATTCCAGCCTCATAGCATTGAGATAAATTTCGAAATTCTTTTTTTGCCCATAGATAAACCAGATTTTTTGTGCCTTTTTTGATATGAGAGAATCTAGGATCACCTAAGATATAGGGCTCACGTTTTTTAAAATTTGATGTACTTACCAAGTAGATTTTCAAAGCAACATCAACATCATTTTCATCAACTCCCCAAAAAAGAACAGATTCCTTTCCAGCACTTATAGCACCATTAACATATGCAATAATATGATCTGTAATCATTTTGTAAAGAGTCATCACAGTAGGTTTATCTAAAACTTCATTGATGACTTTGCCTTTTTTGAAACCATCCTTCAAACCCCCTCGCTTAGATTTAAAAATTAATTTTTTATCAACTTTAGATTCTAACTTTCTACTCAAATCATCAAAGAGTAAATCATCGGACATTATATCATCAGAATTCATATCATTGGACAATAGATTTTGTTGAAGACACTAGATAAAAGAGATTTCTTTTATCAAAAGCAATGCAAGAATCAAAAATCAAATCAATCAAGATATCACATATTAAAAACAATTAAAAATGGAATGCCAGAAATTGTTTTAACCCCATTTTCAGAACCGACTCCAAGTTGAATAGATAAAGAGATAGTTTCTTTTCCAACCATATTGATGATTGAGGATTGTTTCAGTAAATCTGTTGCTTCTTCTTTCTCAACAAATCGTTCGCCATAGTAGCTTTCACTGATATGTATGTTTAATTCATCTTGAATGATTTTTTTTCCTAATAATTCAGCATCACAAATATTGAGCATAGTATTTTTTTGATATTCAGTTACACGTACTGAAAACTGCATTACGCATATTTACCCTTCAAAGTAGATTTTGCACCACATGCTTCACAGATTAAAAATGAGATGCGATTTTCTTTAAGGATTTTAGTATCAGGACTTTTGCATGTAGGACATTCAAGATAATCTTTTACATAAATTTGAAATAGTCTTGTAAAATCATCAGGAGCCCGTCTTCCCACAAACATTGCTTTATCACCAAGTCTTTCTGCAGGAACAGCAAATTCTTTTGAGAGATATTGAAGAACTTTGTCGGGATCTCTACGAAGAACTTTTGGAAATTCTGAAAAATTACGCAGAAAAGTTTTTTGGCCTTCCCACATAACATCTACAACAGGAAGTTCAAATCTAGTTGGAGAATCTTCATTGTTATCGCCCAGTTTATCCCGAATGCGTTTGAGTAGACTCTCATATTCTGCTTTAGTCACTAAAAAATAATGTACAGTATACCCTATATGGGTTTTGAAAAAGAGAATCGTGTGGATGTTGTTTGTATTATTCCATCTTTCCTATACGGAAGACATTAGTTCCACATGTAGGACATGTACCTTTTACAGCTGGACGTCCATTTTTTAGTTTAGTTTCTACAGGATCTTTAATATCCCTTTTTGCTCTGCATTTTACGCAATATGCTTGAACCATTCTAAAATTTGTCAATCATTCGGGTATTTAGGAAGAGGCTGTGAAATTTATTTAACTATAGGCTAGATACGCGTAAATTTTTTTAGGCTTCAAAAAGGGAAAATTCTTGAAAAATTCATCGAATGTAACAAATTTATAAAAAAATTATGTCAAATGTATCGTAATAACATTTTTTTTCAAATGTTTGTATGTAAACCATAATTATTTAAAATATTACCAATTATAAACACCTTGAACATAAAATTACAAAATGGTCTCAAAAAAAGGAATTGCAACAACTACCATAATTTTAGCTGCAATTACAGGTGCAAGTTTTTTGTTATGGTTAGTTCCACAAGAAGATCAAACTACTTTCGTAGTGTCAGATTATGAGAATTATCTTGATGGGGTAAAAAACATCCAGGAAGTATTACAAGAATCAATGGAAATTGAATATCAAAATCTCCGAAATGGTGAAATTTCTCCACAAGATTATATTGTGATAGCTGAAGTAACATCATCACAAATAACTACTCAAATTAGCGAATTTGTCACATCAAAACCTCCAGAAGCATGGCAAGATAGTTACATCAGTTACATGAACGCAATGAAGAAATTCAATTCATATATTGGTGAAACTAAGATATTGGCAAATTTAATTGAAAAAGGAGGCACAGATGCAGAAATGGACAAAGTCATAGAGAGAATAGAATCAATGAAAAAAGAATCTTTGGAGTATGCCAAGAATTCTGAAGAGCAAAGACCTAACTAGGCTCAAAACCCAATTTTACTAATCATAATTGTTGGAAATCGTTAAAAAGTAATTCCATAATAGAAATAGAATGTCTCAGCAATCTGACAAAGTGGAAAAAGATGTCAATGCATCTACAGCTAATAGATTACTTGTAATTTGTATTGACAGAGATAACGATGTAGGAGAAAAAGCAGGAATTTCTACACCAGTAATAGGCAGAGATGCGTGTATAGAAGCAGCCCAAAGATTGGCATTAGAAGATCCTGAAGATGCAGATTCAAATTCAATTTTTGCAGCTATCAAAACATATGAAGATTTGATCAGTAAGGGATACCAAGTTGAAGTGATAACTGTTGCAGGAGTAAAAGACAGAGGAGTTCAAGCTGATGAAAAAATTCTTTCTGAGACAAGAAAGGTTTTAGAAAACTTTTCTGCAAATGGAGCAGTAATTGTTTCTGATGGAGAAGATGATGAGAGTGTCATCCCAGTAATTCAAAATGTCCTACCAGTTGTATCCGTGCAACGTGTAGTAATGAAAGTAAGCAGAAGTGTAGAATATTCTTATGCAGTTTTTGGAAAATATCTTAAAATGCTTGCTTATGATTCAAAATATTCAAAATTCTTTTTAGGAGTTCCTGGAATTCTTTTGTTAATTGGTGGAATTGCAACCGCATTTGGTTATACTGCAGAAATATTTGCAGTTCTTGTAAGTATTTTGGGAGGAGCATTTTTGATCAGAGCATTTGATATTGATAGAGCATTATCAAATTGGTCAAAACCAACTCCGATGGGTTTTATCAGAATGTTTACAATGGTAGCAGGAATACTACTGATACTTTCATCAGTTCCTGCAGGAATCAGTGCTGTTGATTCAGAGTTAATTGAAGCAGACACACAAATAATTTCAAAGATTACAGATAAGAGGATAATTGGACAATTTGTAGCAGGAGCACTTCCAATTTTATGGATTGGTGTGGGGGCAATTTTTGCTGGAACATTGCTTAGTAATTGGATAGGAGGAATTCCAAGACAAATTAGTGATAGCTTGAGAATCATTGTCCTAATTTCATTATATCCTACGGTAGCACAATTTACCAACATAATGATTTATGAAGAAAGTTCGTTTACATTGATTCCACCTTTGTTGGGGGGATTGGCAGCAACTTTGGTTTCAGCCACGATTCTCTTCAAAAAATATAGAAAACATAAAGATCAAGAGATGATTTCAGACTAAATTAAGACATCTAGTAGCTTTAAAGTGGAATTTCTGAATAACACTGATATCTCCAATTGCTTACTAATGAAGAGGTGACTGGACATTAGTAAAATAAAAGAAGTGATTTTTCAACTGTCTGGACTTTACAAGATCTACGGTAAAAGACTAGAAAAGGAAATCCAGAATGGAGATATCCCAAATCATGTTGCCTTAATTTTAGATGGGAATAGGAGATGGGCTAAAAGACACCTAACAGTGCCAAAAAAAGGTCATTGGAAGGGAGCTGATGCGGTAGAAAATCTTCTTGATTGGTGTGAAGAATTTGACATCAAGATTGTAACACTATATGCATTATCAGCAGAGAATTTGAATAGAAAAGATGAGGAACTAGAGTATCTTTATGAATTAATTCGTATGAGACTAGAAAAATTATACAATGATCCTAGAATTCATCGATGTAAAATGAGAGTTAAGGGGATTGGCAGAATTGAACTACTTCCAGATTCTATCAAAGAGATTTTAAAAAAATTAGATGATGCTACAAAAAATTATGACAATCATTTTCTAAACATAGCATTAGCATATGGAGGACAATACGAATTATTAGATGCTGTTAAAAAAATAGGAGAAAAAATCAAAGATGGATCATTGAACGTGCAGGACATAAATAAAAAAGAGATCGAATCAAACCTTTACACATCACATTTACCACAATCATCCCCCGACATGATATTGAGGACATCAGGAGAACAACGATTGAGTGGATTTCTCATGTGGCAAAGTGCATACAGTGAATTGGTATTTATGGATATTTTTTGGCCAGAGTTTAGAAAAATTGATTTGATGAGAGCAATTAGAACTTTTCAAGAAAGAAAAAGAAGGTTAGGAAAATGATTGAAGAGACATCAGCAGGAATTGTGATATTTAGAAAAGAAGATTCAAAAATTTTATTTTTACTATTGCATTATCCAACAGGACACTGGGATTTTGTGAAAGGAAAAATGGAAGTAGGTGAAACAACTCATCAAACTGCAATCAGGGAAACAAAAGAAGAAACAGGGATAACAGACATAGTATTTGTAGAAAATTTTGAAGAGGAGATTGAATATAATTTTCAATATCAAGGAGAATTAATTCATAAAAAAGTGGTATTCTTCTTGGCTGAAACAAGAACTAAAGAAGTTGAAATTTCACATGAGCATCAAAATTATATATGGATGGATTATAACACAGCCATGGAAAAAACAACATTTGACAATGCTAAAACAGTTTTAACAAGAGCCCAAATGTTACTTTCCAAAGCTTTGTAGTTGTAATTCTTTTGCCACCCTTACAGGATTTTTAGAATTTAGAATGGTCCTACCTACAATCAAATAATCAGTTCCAGATGAAATTACTTGATTTGTACTCCCGCCTTGAGTACCAATGCCAGGAGAAAATATGTTTAATTTTTTTCCAGCTTTTTTAGAACAATATTGTATAATTTTTGGAAAAGTAGCTCCAACAACAATTCCATCAACCTTTGCAGTTAAAGCCCAATTCAAAAATAATTGGTAAAGTTTCTGTTTTTTCTCCATTTTAATCTCCATATCATAAGATAATGCTGCTTCAGGAGCACTCATGTGACATAAAGTGATAACACCTTTTTCATTTTTGTGGGATGATTTAACCAGATTTTTTAAACTATCAAGACCCATTATTGGATTTGCAATTACGGCGTCAAATCCCAAATTCCAAAGATGTTCAGCAGTAACACGATTTGTGTTTCCAATATCATTTAGTTTGATATCAGCAATTGTTTGTAAACCATATCTATGAGCTGTTTTATTGATTTTGAGAATTTCTTTAGCTCCAAGGGGCAAAAGTAAATGAAAATTTAACTTGATTCCACATAGACAAGAATGCAATTTTTGAATATTTTGAATGGATTTTGCTTCAAGATTTTTTACAGAACAATCATAATCATTTGCAAGGATTACTTTTCCATTGGTTTTTGCGATCTTGGAAAGTCTAGTTTTGAAGGTGGCCATAATCAACTAAGGGATGAGTGTCTTTTAATTTTATAATTTTGATATAAGAGTAACCATGTTCTGAAGGGTTTTCTGCAAAGGTGGGTAACGTTCCATTTGTTGTTGAAAATTTTAGAAATGGTTTTTCAGGATCAGAATCCAATACCACATGACAGAAATAAGATATTCCTTCATCATTGAAATTCATAAAAACTCCAATTAACCATTTATCATTACATGGGAACAAGAATAGAGGAAAAGGAGTCTCTTCAAAACCCCAAGTAAGTTTTGCAAGACTAGACATATCTTCTAATTCAATTGGCTGATACCTATCAAGAGTCCCATTTCCGGGTTGCAAAGACTTTGGAAGAGATTTAATTCTAACAATGGGAGAATAAAGTTTGCTTGCATCAGAAGTAGTATCTACAATTTCAGATTCCTCCTTTCCACCTTTTAGTCCATAACAAAGATAATGGCCATTATGTTCTAAAGGAGTATAATATACAATGGGTTTGTCTTTTAGAATATCCATCTGTACTGATAAAATTTTTTTCCCATTATGATCATGCAAAAAAGATACACGCGGTGCACGCTCAAGTGCACAAACGAGCCTAGTGAATTCTAAAGTTGAATGTACTTGAATGTAGCGGGGTAATTTATCAATGGTAGCTGTTTGTAATTTATCCACAGATGTTTGTTGTAGATTATCAAATTAAACTTATCCTAAATTTTGGAGCCTAGTTTCTTCTATCAATGACATCATTAACAGATGGACCTGTTCCAATAATTGTCACAGGCGTGTTTAATTTAGTTTCAATATTTTTTATGAATGATTTTGCACCATCAGATAATTCATCAAAGGAAGTTTTTCCTGCACAGTCTGAAAAGAGGACATCTAATTTTGTAATAGAAATTTGTGTTGCGCCATTAAGCATAATTGCACGCCTAGCTAAATCAAAATCAAAATCTGCAGCTCGTCTTTGACGACCGGTGACAGTACCAAACTCAGACCATCCTTTTTTTTCAGCTTCTTCTAGAGACAATTCTTTTTCGAGAGGGCCAGTGCCTACACGGGTAACATATGATTTGAAAACAACAATTACCTCATCTACCTTTGTAGGCCCAAGACCAATATCTGCACAAATGCCAGAAGCAGTAACATCCTTTGAGGTTACAAATGGATAAGTTCCATGCCACAAAGAAAGAAAAGTTCCTTGAGTACCCTCTACTAAAACATGCTCATTTTTAGATAGTGCATTGTTGATTTCTTGAGGAACATCAATGATGAGAGAAGAGAGTGAATCAAAATCTTTTGCAAGATTCAAAACCCTCATGGCTCTATCAGCATTAGCAGGTCCCGTACCTGAACCAGTGCTACCAATCTTATCTTTTAATTCTCCCTTAGAATCTCTTACTAGATGAGTTTCCTCAATAATTCCACAGTGTTTATCAATAAATACACGTCCAGAAACTTCAAAATCATTAATTTCTTTTTTAAGAACTTCTGGATTAATTACAACTCCGGGTCCTATCATTACTTTAGCATTTTTATTCAAAAAACCACTTGGGAGCATTCTTACTTTATACACTTTATCACCATCTCTAATGGTATGACCAGCATTAGGACCAGCTCCACCACGAACTATTATTGTAGGATTATCTTTAATTGCTAAATAAGAAATGATTTTTCCTTTGCCTTCATCACCGAAAAATCCGCCAACAACTACAGTTGATGTCATATTATGCAATTTCTATTTCGTTTATTTAAGCTAAAGTATTACCACATGATTTTATATTCAGCAATAATTCGTTTAGATCGATGGTAGGAGAAAATTTTGCTGGAAACATCATAATCAATTTAGCTAATCTTCCTGATTTTCTAAGAAATCCAATTCTTAAAAAAAGAATGATGGAATTTTTTTCCTTACCTGAATCAGATCAAAAAGAAGTGATAAACAACGCATTGGAAGCAGGTCCAACTATCCCATTTCCAAATTTTTCAAAGCTTTTTAGAACATGGCTCAAAATTTTAACTACTCTTTCAGAAGAACAAAGAGAAGGATTATTCTCAGCATATATTGTAGAAGTCTCAAAGATGCCTCAAAAATTAATTGCTTTTAATTTGGATGGTATTTTGGAAGTATTTTTGACATTGGAAGAAAATGAAAAAGAAATTCTTGCCAATACAGTAAAAAGAATAATCAACGGTTTGGATGAAAATTCAAAAAGAAAAGTTATGTTAGTTGTACCAGATAATGCTAAAAAACACTTGAAATTTTAGACGCCTGTAGGCTCATCAGGTTTCCTATTATCCTCATTTGTGTAATCTATGACTTCTCCTTCAGGAGATAGCACACCTACAAAGATCTTTTCATGTTTTTTCAATAATTTCCTATGATCAAGCATTGACATGTCTAGTTTCATTTCATTCATCACCATAATTTGATATTCTTTCCATTCAGCCCAACATTTGTTACATGTAGGGTACTTCTCAGCTACAACACTTAGTTGTTCAGTATCAGGAATAGTGTTTTTACATTTGGTGCATATGCGACTCATAGAAATTATCAATATTGAACTCCTTTTATCTTTTTTTGAATCTAAAGTAATAATAATTAACAAAGACCAAAGCCATTATGAAGATAAAATGCCCAAAATGCAAAGAGGATGCAGAATTAGCAATGGATTTTTCTGTTGTAAAATGTGGTTCATGTGATTTTGATATGAGTTATGGAGAATACGTTAAATTTGTAGCACATAACGAATCTAAATATTCAGATATTCTTGGAGACTATACTGGAAGTACAGAGGGCCACACTTCAGGATCATTGGATGAATGGGATTAACAACATGGTAAAATCATTCATCAGATTAAAATAATTAGTTCAAAGAGTTTCTAAACATCATTGGAATTTTTATTAGAAAGTATACTTAATCTTGTAGGATTTTTGGTAGGATTAGCCATTGGGGCGATGTCAATTATAGGATTTAGAAACACTGGAAGTCCGACATTGTTTAGATTATCAATTGCATTTTTGTCAATTAGTTTTGGATTTTTTGTAATATGGATGGGCTATACAATAGAGGACTTTGTGATAAAATCTGGAAATATAGAAAGATGGGTGCAAACATTAGGGATTGCAATTCAAACAATAGGATATTTTTTCATTGCATTTTCTCATAGCATAAAATCATTTTTTCCAAAATCAAGTTATTTTAGATCAGTTGGAATTTTACCATTATTCTTAGTTTCTTCAGTTCAATTAGAGCATATTTTCAGATCTGTCTCATTCATTTTGTTAGCATATGGTGCGATTGAAACAATGTTATCATATTTTGAAAGTAAGAATAAAGGAGCTATTTCGGTTGCTGTCGGCTTGGGACTTTTAGCATTGGGGGAATTTTTAGGATGGTACTCTTTTGTATTTCCAGAATCAATATTATACACAGCATCAATGACAATCAAAATTGGGGGATTAGTAGCATTATTCATTCCAGTGAGCAAAGTCCCATTAACTAAGATAAAATTTGATGATGATTTTGAATAATTTTGGCATAGGCTCAGAAAAAGTAGGAATTAAAAAATTGTCAAATTCTTTTATCTTTTTAGTATATTGGAAAATATCAACGTACTCTCATAGAAATTAGAAAGATATTCTATTGAGGAAATGGCAGAATACAGAACACATATGAAAATTATTGGGGATATTTTATCAACAACTAGAGATGATCTCCAAGATGAAGATGGAGCAACAGTAACATATCTTATTAGAAAAGCAAACATCTCACATTCTCGAATTTCGAGAATTCTAAAAACCCTAGTATCGCAAGGACTTTTAGAACAAGTAGATTCTCAAGGTTCAAACAAATACAGAATTAGTCAAACAGGTAGAGAATTTCTTCAAGCATATAATACATTTACAAATTTTGCAGATAATTTTGGATTAAATATCTAGTCTTCTACTTCATCAAATTCATCATTAAAATCATCTTCAAATTCTGTATCTTCATAATCAGAAGGATTAGACATATCTCACAAAAGAAACATTATACTATTAAAAATGTATTCAAAAGTAAATGATAATTAAACAAAAAAAATAGAATTAGATATGAAAGTAAAATGTGATCAAAAAGGAATTGAAAAAGCATTAGAAATAATCAATCGTGGAGGGATTGTAGTTTATCCAACAGATACTGTTTATGGAATAGGATGTGATCCGTATAACAAAGAAGCAATAAAAAAAATTTATGATATAAAATCTAGAGATGGTTCTAAACCATTACCAGTTCTAGTCTATTCAGCAGAGATTGCAAAAAGAATAGTGGTTTTAGATGAAGTTACAGAAAAAATTGTTAACAAATTTTGGCCAGGGCCACTTACAATAATTTTAAAATTAATAGATGAAAATTTGAAAAGATCATTATTTTTAAATGATAGAATTGCTATCAGAGTTCCAAATCATAAATGTACTTTAGAAATATTGAAGAGGTGCAGCTTTCTGGTGGGTACAAGTGCAAATATTTCAGGACATCCACCATTTACAAACCCTGATGAATGTTCTAGAAATATAGAAGATTATGATATTTTTGTTGATGGTGGAACAATTACAAGCAAAGCAGAATCAACAATAATTGAAATAGAAAATGGAAAGATCAAAATTCTTCGAGAAGGTTCTTTGACTAAAGAGGAGATTTTAGAAGCATGAATTTGATAATTACATGTGCAAGGCATCTTGAACCAGAAACTGAAGAAGAATTAAGAGGTATTTTAGAGGAATATGGTGACTCAGATGCAAGTATCGTAATTACAAATATGTCAGGAATTTTGACTGCCGAAACAAAACTCGATCCTATTGATGTAGTAAAAAAAATGAAAGAAATGCTTCTTGATGAGCCATGGAGTATTAGATATTGCTTAAGAATAATACCAATTCAGAGAATTGTTGAGACAAAAATTGAAGAAATAGAAAAAATAATCACTGAAGATTCAAAGCAGATTTTAGATGGAGAAACATATAGAATTTCAATAGAAAAAAGAAATTCAGACATATCCAGTCAAGAAATTATTTCAAAAATTGCAAATAAAATAAAAAACAAAGTATCACTTGAATTTCCTGACAAAATTATTTTAATTGAAATATTAGGAAATAAGACAGGAATTTCTATATTAAAAAAATCAGATATACTAAGCGTTGAAAAAACTAAACGCAGTATGTCAGAGTAGAATTGCTGCTTTTTCTACCAAAATGTCTTCCAAGGGATTTTTAGAGTAAACAACATCAAGTTGTTTTTGAGTAATTTTAAAATGTTTTTTGAGAAATGAATCATTTTTCTTTACGAATAAATTTACAGATAGTGGTAACAAATCTGCATACAATGAATTTAAAATTTTTTTATTTCCAATAGCGATTAAGATAAAATTTGATTTGGGTTTTATTCCAACTGTCATTATTGCATCAGATATTTGTTTTGTCAATGCAAAGCGCATCAAAATATCTGTTTCAAGTTTATTTGAAAGTAAGATATTATTTTTTTTAGATTCAAAAGATAGAGATAAGATTTTTTTCAAATGATACGGATTCATAACAAAACTACTTGAAACAGCTTGAAGTTGAATTTTTGGATATTTTTTTCTTAAATTATCAATAAATTTTACGTCAATTGTTGTTTGACCTTTTATTTCAATTACTTGAATTTGTTTTGAGGATATCTCGAAAGTGATTTTTTTTGATGTACCTCCATGAATAACTGGGATAATACTTACAAGATCGTTGTTTGTTATCATTGTAGATCTACCATCCATAGCAGACGAATCTACGCCATTTATTGCAATTAGGATATTTTCAATATCCAGTTTTGGCGAGTCAGCAGGTTTTAGTTCCAACAATAGTTTTAATAATTCTTGAATAGAGATATCAGATCTGTCAATTTGTAAATTTTCTGTGAAAAAAGATTTTTTGGCACCACCTACTAGTTTTACAGTAATCATTCTAATCTAATTGGAAATTATAAAATTAATATTTAATTGATTATTCTGTTTTCTCTTCTTCAGGTGTTGCTTCTGTAACAGTTTCAGGTGTTGCTTCTGTAACAGTTTCAGGTGTTGCTTCTGTAACAGTTTCAGGTGTTGCTTCTGTAACAGTTTCAGGTGTTGCTTCTGTAACAGTTTCAGGTGTTGCTTCTGTAACAGTTTCAGGTGTTGCTTCTGTAACAGTTTCAGGTGTTGCTTCTGTAACAGTTTCAGGTGTTGCTACTTGAATTTCTTCATTTGCTTGTTCTTCAATACGTGAAGACTCAATTCTAGATTGTTTGAATTTTTCCTCTCGAATCTCTTTTTTGATGAATTTTGTAATATATCCAGCTATTTCGTTTTTCAAACCTTTGGAGCGAATGATAGAAATTTGATCAAGAGCCTTTTTGTTATTAGCAAAGTCTTCACCAAATTTAGATTTATGATCTACTAAAACCTCGTATGAAAGACGCTTGATTCTGTCCAATATTCGTTTTAAGAATGAGGGTATTTTATACCTATATTCCAAGGAATGAATTTGTATTTTTTTCCAATGAAAAAGCCATTTCATCAAACGTTTTTCCTAGAATTTTTGAGATGCAAAAGATCACGCTAGGAATAAAGGTAATTTGTCCAGATTTCATTTCAAAGCATCTAGAAAATTTAACAGGGCCATCAGTTTCAACAAGAATTTTTGATTCATCTGTAATGGAGGCTAAAGTTTGTTTATCATTTGCATAAACCATAACAGGGCCATAAGACACGAAAAATCCCATGTCCATTGCTTTTCGTAGTTGTTTTTTACTACCATCAAACCAATGAAGTAATGCATGTTTAGTGCTATAGGATGTCATTATTTCAAAAACATCATCAAGGCTTTTTCTTGAATGAATAGAAACGGGTTTGTTAAATTTTTCCCCATATGACAACAATGTTTCAAAAACATGTCTTTGTCTTTTAGCATCATCAGTATTGTGTACATATGTTGGATCTAATCCAACTTCCCCAATTCCAGAAAGATGTGTATGATTATTTTCTATCAAGTCAGTCATTTTTTCAAGATCACCATTGGCACATTCTGGATGAATTCCAATAAAAGGCAAAACAAGATTACTTTGTTGTGCCAACTTTAAAGTTTGGAGAGAATTTTCAACATCCATAGATACACAACATGCTTTAATTTTCAAATATTCCATTTCGTTTAAAATAAATTCCATATCAGAGTTATATGCGGGATCTGACAAATGTATGTGAGAATCAATATACCAGGTCATTTCTTTATCAATTCTTAAAATAGTCTGTATAAATCGATTCCTTGGTGATATTTTTTCACTCATTATCTTTTTTCGGAAAAAACTAAAACAGATTTCATGAGATCATCAGAACTTGGATTATCTGCAATGTATAGAATTTTGAAAAAAGCTGGTGCTGAAAGAGTTAGCGATGAATCAGCAGATGAATTAAGAAGAGTGATTGAAGAGATTGCAGATAGTATCGCAAAAAGTGCAATCGATATGGCTTCTCATGCAGGAAGGAAAACAGTAAAAGGGGAAGATGTAAAGTTGGCTTCAAAACCATTTAACAAATTCTAATCTAAAGAGTTTAATTGTTCATTTTGTGTTTTTTAAAACGGTACTCTGGCAGAACGGTTATGCGTGAGCCTGCAAAGCTTATACAAGGGGGTTCGACTCCCTCGGGTACCTTATTCTACTATCACTTGTCCCTTCATCCAAGGATGAAGAGTACAAAAATAATCATATTTTCCTGATTCATCAAAAGTAAGAGAAAATGATTCAAAGGGATCTAAATGACCACTGTCAAAAAGTTCAGTAGGCTCATCGTAAAAACCAGAGGTTACACTATGAAATGCAGAGTCTTGATTTACCCATGTTACTTGTTTCCCTTTTTCAACGATAATTGAAGATGGAATGTAACAAATATCTAGCACCTCACATCCTGGACGCGAAACTTTTGTAGGCATTATAACATCACCTTTTACAATCAAATCTGATGTTTCTGTATTTTTCTTATCAGAATTACTCGGCATAGATAATGCCAAAAGTATAACTAAAACTACTCCAACTACGCTCATCATAGTTATTTTTTTTATCAAAACACATCACATCCAAAACAGAGTTATTACATAATTACCAAATTCTCTAAATATATAACATATTAGAAAGTCCAATTGATTCACAACGAAAATGGATTGTTAGAATACATTCCAGGTTCTCATACACTTCTAGTACAAAAAAATTCCAGTCCTCCTCTAGAAGGGTTTGCCGAAAATATTCGAGGAAGCATTCATGAATATGCTGAAAATTCAAAAAATGATGTTGAAAAAGGGAATAATTTTCTTCAATGGGTTCTAACAAGAGTTTTTGAGGCTACAGAGGATGATGCAGCTGATGCAATTGTTGATGGAGCAAATGATCTTGGGATAGATGCATATCTACCAGTAGATTTTTCAGACAATACAATTAGATTATTTCAATCAAAATATGGTACGTCTCATTCATTAGAAGCAATTGCAAAATTCAAAGAAGATACAAAGCGATTACTAGCAAAAGATGTTACAAAAATGAGACCTGAGTTGGCTCAGCTTGTTACAAAAATTAAAGAAAAAAATCTAAAGATAAAGTGTTGTTATGTCACCGATCAGAAAGTAGAATATAAAGATGAATTAGTTGAAATCATAGATGAAGAAAAAATAATTCAAAAATTATGGGATCGGATCAAAAAACCAGCAGCAGGGAAAAAATCATCTATTAAACTAGAGAGAATGCTTAGACATGAAAATACAATTTTAGGCATTCTAAAATTACGAGAATTAACGGAATTTGTAAATAAGAGTAGAGATTATGTTTTTGAATCAAACATCAGACAATGGATGCAATTCAAGACTACAGTTAACAAAGGATTGAGAGAAACATTACAAAGTAATCCAAATAAATTCTTTTTTTATAATAACGGAATTACTATTGTAGTTAGTGACTTTATAGAGTTGGGAGAGAATTTGATTGAGCTTCATGCACCTCAAATTGTTAATGGAGCTCAGACATCAAATTCAATTCTTGATCATTCAAAGAGAACAAAAAATATGGATGGTTCCATGACAGTTACAATAATCAAAGCAGATGATGAACAAGAACAAAATAACATTACAAAATACAGGAATTCTCAAAATTCGGTAAGAGGAAAAGATCTTGTTTCTTTGATGGATTTTCACAAATCAATTAAATCACAGTTAAGAAATTGTGGTTATTTTTATGAAATTCAAGCAGGTTCTTTTGATAGCAAATCAAAATCTAAACAATGTGAATATGAAGGGGATTTAATTTATAATAATTATCTTCCAGATAATCATAAAAAAGTAATTGTTGCCAAAGATGCAATTCAATCACTGGTTGCAGGAATTGAACAAAGGCCAACAGAAGCATACAGTTCACCAGCTCAGTTTCTTCCAAGAGGAAGTAAATATGACGATATCTTCAATGACAATCTAAAAGATGATTACAGACTTTTACTATATCCATATCTTGTCAAAGAATTTGCAAAAAAATCATTAAAGTATGGAAAACAGGGAGGACATAAAACAAAAAGATATGCAACATTATTTTTTGTGGCTGTTTACTTTAGAATACTCCATAAGAAAATTCTTGAATCAAAAGGAGATTATAAAGTAGACATTAGAAAATTGGAACCTATTTTTCGTAGTTTCAAACTGAATTCTAGGATTTTAAAGATTACTGATGTCATTGTGACCAAATTTCTTGAAGATACGGTAGTGGATGATGAAATTGAATTGGCCAACACCAAACATAATTTCTTTTCCCAACATGTTTGGAATGATACAATGTTGCGCGTAATTGATAAAAAAATCAGGCAAGAAGATGATGAAATCATATCATTAAAAAAACTAGCAAATAGTTTATTTTAATTTTAAAGGCAGTAGTCCAACCAAGTAAAAATCTTGCAGGAGGTTTACATTGGTCAGACTATCTACCTAAATTTAATAAAACCCAGTGATATTTAACATAATTATTATGATTTGTATTTTCTACGAGAATGTTTTTTATATCGATTAAAAAGACCAAAAGCACTTTGGTTTCAAAAGAAAAATGTGCTATTTGTAGTGAAAAAATCCAATTTCGTTACAATCCAATGGATGAATGGGGAATAGAAGGTTCGATTTGTGGAAATTGCTATTCAAAAAAAATTAATGAGCATTATCCAGGAGAACACGTTAGAGTAAACAAACACTTGGATTAGGTTTTTTCTGGTTTTGAATACTTATTTGCATTAAGACAATTCCATGCAAGTGGATCATCTTTTACATCTTTTTCTTCTAAAAATTTAATATCAGTTGTTGTTTTTTTT
The DNA here is from genome assembly GCF_013407185.1 of Nitrosopumilus ureiphilus. NCBI lineage: Archaea > Thermoproteati > Nitrososphaerota > Nitrososphaeria > Nitrosopumilales > Nitrosopumilaceae > Nitrosopumilus > Nitrosopumilus ureiphilus. Next base: position 1,858,654 of record NZ_CP026995.1, read on the forward strand.
CTTTTCAATAAATTTATTTGAAAACTAGAAAATTGTTTACAATCACATTCATTGAAAAGACACACATCATTATCATTCTCATCATGATCTTGGGCTTCATGATTACAATTACACAAAGCATCCTTTTTTACATCACTAAGTGACTTTTTTGTATACACCCCTAATCTAAGATATGCCTCACCATCATGTCCTTTCTTAAATCGTTCATAATTTTCAGACTTTGGTAATATTTTGAAAAATGATAAATTGGTTTCAGGTTTTTGAGAATCTGAACCCATTATGAACCAATAATTATCATCAATTTCTACAAATCTGATTTTAATGGATGGATCTACCCACCAATGAATAGTATCATGCCAAATAGATGCAGACTCTTTTCGGTCAGTAAACAAAGGGACTACATTCATTCTAAGGTCATAATATCTATAAGCAACACCTACAAAGTCATCAAACCAGGGAATTGAAGATTGGGAAGGCAATGCAGACAGATCAGCCTAGAGCTTATTTATCTGATCTGAATGAATGGTAATACCCTTATATCTGAGTTTGAAATTAACAACGTATGGTTTCCTATAGAACTAGTATGCAAATAGTTGCAGATTTGCTTATTGCTACTGAACAGTCTGGACAGGAAGGCATCAAAACAACTTCACTTCTAACAAAGGCAAATTTATCACATTCAAGATTATCTAAATTCTTACAGAATTTAACCGGTGCAGGGTTAATTAACAAAATTGAATTTGATGGAAAGAATACTTTTGTAATTACACCAAAAGGAAGACAGTATTTGGAGTCTTATGCAAACTTTTCCAGTATTGCAGAATCGTTTGGATTAGAACTTTAAAATCTATTTTCTAGATCTTCTTTTAGCATTAGCTTTTTGTCGTTCTTTTTTTTCTTTGTAGGAGCTGTAAACTAAAATAATGATTATTCCTGCAATAGCTGCATAAAATAGTGGAATAAGAGGTGGATCTCGAAATTCCCCTGAAGATGGTTCAACAAATGCTATAGGAATAGTCACAACCATAAAGATCAAGATTATTAGAAGGTATTTGTCCACAAATGGATTTATTTACAAAACCATATATCTTTTTGAAATTACATGTTGACAACAGAAGATCATGGTAAAAATACTTGAAATGGTAGGATTAGTTCTTGTAGCAATTATGTCGCTAGGATTTGTAGGTCTATTCGAATCATATGGAATAAAAAATGGCACATCAGAATTATTTTGGGGATGTGCAGGAGGCATACTTTTGATAATCATATACAGAAAAATGAAAAGAAAACGAGAAGAAAAAGAAGAGTAAAGATATTTGAGAAATCGTTAAGAAGTGATCAGTCTTTATTCAACCGACAGATCTATAAAGGACGATTCAACGTAATTTATGAGGGGAGTATGGCAGAACAATCAAAACAATGGTGGAAAGGTTTAGGAAAAGAATTAGAAATCGACATTGAAACCTTCGATGAATAAATAACTAAAATACAAATAATTTTAAAAATTTTACAAATCAAAGCCCTGGATGGGGTACGAACCCACGACCTAACGCTTACGAGGCGTTCGCTCTACCAGGCTGAGCTACCAAGGCACTTTTGGATAAATCCATCAGAGTTAATAAAAAGCCTTTCCGAGTTGGATTAATTGAAGAAAACTATTTCTGGAGTTAGAGGAGTATTTGGAGAAGATCTCAACCTGAAAGACGTGTTAGAATTTTGTAATAACTTTTCAAGTTTAATCAAATCACAAAAATGTGTTATTGGAAAAGACACTAGACCTTCAGGAGATATGATAAAAAATGTGGCCAGTGCAGAATTGATGAAAAATGGAATTGATGTTTTTAATTTAGAAACGGTACCAACCCCCGTAGTTTTTAGAGAAGCGAGAAAATATGGGGCAGGACTCGTTATTTCTTCTTCGCATAATCCAATAGAGTGGAATGGGATGAAATTCATTATTGAAGGAAGAGGAATTAATGAACAGGAACTTCCCCAAATTATTGAACATCAAGAAAATTTAAAATCAAAAATTGGGACTGAATATGATATTACCTCATCATACATCGAAGATGCAAAAAAAATCATAGGAGACATTGAAAATAAACCGGATATAGTAGTGGATATTGGTGGTGGTGCTGCAAGGGGATTTGCACCAGATTTGTTGAGGGAATCAGGGTGTAATGTAGAAGTACTAAATGAAGATCTTTCACAATGTTCTAGAGGTCCAGATCCTACATCTGATGAGTTATCTGAATTGATTTCAGCATCAATTAAAAAAGAAATCGGGTTTGCATTTGATTTAGATGGAGATCGCTTAGTTGTGGTAAGAAAAGGAGAAAAACAAACTCCAGATGTAACATTGGGATTAGGGGTTGCAAAATCTCTAGAATTGGGATACAAAGAATTTGTTTTAAGCACAGATACAAGCATATCAATTGAAAAATTCATCAAAGAAAAGGGGGGCACTGTTAAAAGATCAAAAGTTGGAGAAGCAAATGTAATAGAACTCATGCTAAAAACAAATGCTCAAGCAGGTGGAGAAGGAAGCAGCGGGGGTTTTAT